>NZ_JBVVOU010000002.1:0-530566 GCF_055807635.1 Bradyrhizobium sp. Kon56
CTTCACCAGCTGATTGTCCACGGTGTCCAGGCTCTCGCTGGTTTCCGTCAAAAACTCCCGCAACAGATCATCCATGAGCTACGCCTTACAGACCTGGATCTGAACCTCGACGCCCGAGCCGCGCTGGCATGAACGGAAGTCCCCACCTTGGATCGTTAGACATCCCCTTTCACGGTCCCGTTAATTTCATCCTCCGTGCTAATACGGATATTGAAGACAAGTTTGCCGTTCGACTGCATGGGACAGCGTTTTTCGGCAAAACCGGCCCCACGCCGCAGCGGCGAGACGCGTTAGGTGAACGTGCCGATAACGGCGGGACCAGGCGCGCGGGAAAGCCCTGCTTGTGAAGGACGATATGCGCGGTCTTCGCGCAAATTGTATCGAGCCGCCTGCAATCCGGGGCGGTCTCGCCACGTCGCCTGGTGCTCTGCCGGGATATGCATGACCCGCATTTGCGGTAAACGAACCGTTACCCGCGTCCGCTGCGGCCGGTGCCGCGCTAACCCAGGCGCGCGGCCGGGGCAAGCTCGCCCTGGGGACGGTGCTCCGCCAGGCAATCGTTGATGGCGGCGAGCAGCGCGTGCGGCGTGAACGGCTTGCGCAGACAGCGCGCCGCACCGAGCTCCAGCGCCATCCGGAGGAAATCCGGGGCCGGCGAATTCAGATTGCGAACGCGTAGCCGGACATCGCTATCAGCGGAACGGCCGGCGCCCGCTCGTGAAAGATTCTGACCGATTCGAACCCGCGCATGTGCGGCATGAAGATATCGATGATCATCAGATCGAACTGTTCGTGTTCGAGCGCACGAAGTCCGGCTTCCCCTCCTTCGGCGATCGTCACCCGAAAATTGTTGCGCTGGAGATAGACCTCGATGGCCATGCAGACCATCGGGTCGTCATCGACGACGAGAATATGGCGCAGATCTTCTGTCCCCGTTTGAGCTTCCCGATTTGGCGATTCAATAATTGAACCGTGGCGCACGCCATGCTCCTTTGCTCGAGAAATGGACTGTTGAGAGCGTCCTTGGCGGAGCCGGAAAGACGATTGACGCGGAATCTGCGGCCACGCGGCGCCAAGGCAACTCCATGACGACCGACGCGGCGCGAATGACCTCGAAACGCGCCGGATCAACCATGACCGCGAACAAGCTCCAAACCGATGCTCCAGCCGCACCATCTGGATCTGCTGGGTTCCCAGCTCGGTAGGAATTGGGTCAGGGAATCTGTCTTGGCGGAGGTGCAGCGGCACTGACTGCGATCGGACGTCTTGTCCCAATTGCCAATATATCCCGACTGGAACATGATGGAACGTGGCCGAACGGCAAGCAGTTTCCCGTGCTGGTCCTGGAGACGGGAGGCTACTTTGGAAACGATGGTACGTTCCTCCAACGGTTTCCTGTCCGCGCTGTCTGCGGACGATTATGAATTGATCCGCCCCCACCTGCGTTCGGGCGATCTGCCGCACGACGCGGTGCTGGTCGAGACCGGCGAAACGCTCAAGCGCGCCTACTTTCCCCATCGCGGCGTCATCTCGCTGGTGGTGGAGCTCGCCAGGGGCGAGCACGTGCAAGTCGCCATGATCGGCCGCGACAGCCTGCTCGGAACGCTCTCGATCATGGGCGATGCCTGCGCGCTGAACACGGCCATCGTGCTGGTTCCAGGCTCCGCCTCGATGATGGACCTCGACCGGCTGCGCGTCGCGGCCGACCAGAGCTGCACCCTGCGGACGCTGCTCACGCGTCACGGACTGGCGGTCTACGCGCAGGTGCAGCAGACCGCGGGCTGCAACGCCGCTCATCCGGTGGAGTCACGGCTGTCGCGCTGCCTGCTCCACACCCATGACCTCTCCGGCGACTACCGGCTGCTGCTGACCCAGGAGGCGATGGCGCAGATGATCGGCGCTCGGCGCAACAGCGTGTCGCTGGTCGCCAATACCTTGCAGCAGGCGAATTTCATTAACTACAGCCGCGGACACATCCAGATCCTCAACCTGGACGGCCTGCGCCAGACGGCGTGCGAATGCTACGCCACCGTGAAGGCGCAGTATGACCGGCTGCTCGGCCCGCGCTGACTGGCGCTGCGGCGTGGTAAACCGGCCGCTAATTCCGGCCCGCAAACACGGATTGTCCTGCTACCGGAACTGAAATCCAGATGCCGTAGACACGGATGTGCCGCGCGCGCCTGTACGGGCCGGCGGCAAACGAACCTTGATCAAGGCAGGCCAAACCATGTTCGAAGTCACCGTCGCGCCTGCGCAAACAGCGCTTGATGCCGAACCCGCGCGCGAGCCGGGCGCGTACCAGGCGCTGGTGCGCGAGATCGGCGAGGATGGTGCTTGCGAAGTGCGCGACGTGTTCTGGAGCGAAACCTGCGCGCGTCTGCAATCGTTCCGCACGCTCTCGCTCGCGCAGCACCACGGCAGGATCGCCCGCGAAGCGCATTCGCTGAAGGGCGCGGCCGGAACGTTCGGCTATGTCAGGCTCGCGGTGCTGGCGCTGCGGCTGGAGAAGACCGCGGAGAGGCTCGGCGACGCCGGATTTTGCGACCTCCTGGACCTGATGGACGCCGCCTACGCTGCCGCGCGCGCGCAGGAGCCGGAGGGCTGACGCGCTCGCTCCAAACGCTCCAACCACTCACGCGTGCATGCCCGCCGTACTTCTACGGCTTGGGATTTTCACAGATGGCTAATCATAGGCAGCGATAGTCGCCGGAAACCAGGAGGGTTTCCATGTTCACCTACGAGACCGCGGACCAGAAAGAAGTTCGCCGCTTCCGCATCGCACAGTTCAACGGCCGGATGGCGACGGTGGCCGCTGGCGAGGCGACGGTGACCGGCTTCGTACGTTCGGTGCTGGAGCAGGAATCGAGCATGCCGCCCCGCTGGACCATCACGATCATTCCCAACGTGCCGAAGGACGAGCTCAAGCCGCTGCGGCCCTCGTCGCGCGCGCGTCCCTTCGCCGAAGATTATTTCTGAGCACGGTCGGAGGAGAAATGCCTCACGCTTGGCCCTCGCCGCTGCCGGGCGGCCCGACGCAAGGGCCTTCAGTCGATCGAATGCAGCAGCGCCGCACGGACGAGGTCCGCCGTGTTGCGCGCACCGAGCTTCCGCATCGCCTCGGCGCGATGGCTCTCGAAGGTGCGCGGGCTGATCTGCATCCGAAGCGCACCCTGCTTGTTCGAATAACCCTCGCTGATCAGCCTCAGCACCTCGCGCTCGCGCTTGGTCAGCCGCTTCTGGCCTGACAGGCCGAGGATTTCGGCGCTCGGCAGGCGCTGCGGCTGTGGTGCGCGCGCGAGCTTCGATTCGACGTCCTCGGCCCTGGACGCGATCGGCAGGCCACCCGTGTGAGAACCGGCAAGCTGCTTGACGAGGCCACAAACCCGCTCGGTCTGCACCAGCGCATTCTCCACGACCCGCTGCAAATAGGCACGGTCGCCCGTCACCGGCGCGAGCTGATCGCTGTGATGCTTGATCTCGCCCATGTAGAGCAGGAGCGCCGTGAGGGGACCGTTGAGCTCGCGGGCGATGGCGGCGGCCATTTCGTCGGCCGCCTTGGCACGGGCGGCGTTCAGACGGACGACATCGAGCTCTTCGGTTGGAGCGGCGTTGCTTTCGTACCATTCCGACGGCCGCGAATCAGTGGCCGTATCATTCTGTGACCCCATGTCACTCGTTTAGCGGAACCCAACGCGGTCTGTAGTTAACTTTTTGCTCCGTAAGACTACGGTGAATTTGGCAGTTTTGTGCTGAAACCCCGGCAGAGGCACACTTTATGCTTGAGTGGCAACGTCCCTCAACATTCTTAGGTTGCTGAACCTGCCACATGATAGGCGGGTCACTCGACGCCTTCTTAACGATCAGATCCGCGCCGATTACCTGCGGCCTTGGATTTTACGGATATATTAACGGCAGCTTGCTTCTCTATGTCGCAATTGAGAGCGCGCAAATGCCTCCATGCATGGGGTCGGTAGGCCTGCTGGAAACGTTGCGGAAGATTGCGTGCCATGAACGAGATCGACCAGCTATCGAACTTCCTGCAGAAGCTGACGCCGCTGTCGCGCAGCTGCCTGCTCAGCGAGCTCGAACGGCTTGAGCTGTGCGGCATCGACATGCCGGGCTCGTCCGACCTGCAGTCCCGGTTGCGCGCCGAATTTCGCAAGGACGGATCGAACCAGGCGCGCGCCACCAGTCCCTCGCGCCATTTCTTTGCGCCGCTCGAGCTGCTTCTGATCGACGGCGCGCCCGAGCATGCCAACATGGGGCGGATCTCGCGCAACACCCTCACCCCGATCTGGGAGTGGATCTGCCGCGACCTGCTGCCGACCATGGCACGCGACTACATCAAGGCGATCAACGACCAGGTCGCCGCCAACAACCAGAAGGAAGTGCTGAAGATCGCATCGACCTTCCAGACCAAGGTCGTCAAGGTTCTCGAAAGCACCCTCGCATCAGCGGAGAGCACCGAGTTCGCGCGCAGCAAGCTCGCGCAATACACGGCATCGCGCACCGCCTTCGAGGACGTGAAGAAGATCCAACATGTGCTGCGCGCCGGCGCCGCGCTGCCGAAGTTCAACGACAGGCTGCCCGAGAAGATCGCGAAGTTCGACGACGGCACGGTTGATCAGATCACCGCCCGATTGGACGCCTTCAAGAAGGCCCATCCCGAGGCGCTGCCGTTCGCGCTGACGCTGGTGGCGAGGCGGCTGAAGACGTTCTGGCAATTGGTGCGTCTTGCCACCAAGGCCGCAGCGAGCAAGGGCGCCGCCGATGTCGCCGCCGCGCCCTATGCCTGCGTCGTTCACATGGTGCTCGACCAGCTCGACGACAGGCGCCTCGCCTTGCGCATCGCGCTCCGGCACAACCGGGTGCTGATTGCGCGCGACCTGCTCGCCGAGATCTACGAGACCGAATATGCGCTCAAGGTGCGGATCGACGGCATCGAGCATTGCGAATGGGGCATTCGGCTCCAGCAATTGATGGACGCGATCGCGGCGCTGGTGTCCGCCGAGGTGAGCCGCTTCCCCTCCAATGTCGGCCACATTCTCGGTTCGCGCCGGCTGCGCAGCCACGACACGCTCGGTGGCAAGCTGTCCTATCTGGCCTGGAAGGGACGCGATGCGATCGAGGACGGCGCGGCCGCGTTGCGCAAGCTGATCGGCCAAACCTGATCCCGCGCTAATGCGCGCGCGGCAGGCACAGGAAACGATCGAGAAATCGCCCTGACAGCACGAACCTGAACCACCAATACATTATTCGCCGCGACGTCATTGCTGCGATCCTCGACAGCCCACCACCGGCTGCCCAGAGCAATAGCGCACGTGCAGCAATCCGCTTGTGATGTGCTTCACATTGGCGCCAGCGCGCACCGACGCATTGTCGCAGAACCGTCACGAGCGAACCGGGAAAAATGCGCGCGTCGCGCGCAATTGAGGCGCTCCATTATTCAATTGGGCGAGGCGCGCGCGGCTTGGTCCAATTGCAGGACAGCGCGCGTACATGCAGCCGCACTGCACGTCGCGAGATCTCCAGTGATTGTCGCAACCCTGCGCCCGGCGCGCGGGTAGACGTAAAAACTTCCCGACCGAGATCCAGATAATTTTAGACGTGATGGGCGCTTTAACGTTACTCAGATAATTCGACAATCGACTGAAGCCTTCCATATTTGAAACTGCTCACGTCGCTAACACACCGGCACGGAACGGGAGTGCTTGCGATGAACGACGAAATTGTAGAACTCGCCGAACGAAGGCCGAAAACCTTCGGACGGCGAAAGGTGAAGCCGCGCGCCTGCGTGGCCGACGGCAAGCGCCATCTTCGCGCGTTTCTCGCGGAAGTGCTGGAGGATCTCGGCTTCGTCACCACCGAATGCGCCAGTGCCGAGGAGCTGCAGAGCGTGCTGACAAGCGAATTGCCCGACCTGATCCTGCTCGGCATCGCCGCCGACGGCATCGAGCCCGGCAAATTTTTGGAGACGCTGGTGCGCGAGGCCTTCGACGGCAGGGTTCTGACTGTGGGCGCCCGCGAGTCGATCATCGTCAGGGCCGTGCAGCAGGTCGGCGAGGAATACGGCCTCAAGATGCTGCCGCCGCTGACGACGCCGTTTGCCGCGGAGACGCTGCGCGACCGTGTCGCGATGCTGTTGCCCGAGGAGCCGGCGCCGAGCCCCGCCGTGCATGTCGGCGAGGCCCTGCACGCCGGCTGGCTCGAGCTCTGGTACCAACCCAAGATCGACGCGCGCACGCTGATTCGCAATAGCGCCGAGGCGCTGGTGCGGATGCGGCATCCGACCTGGGGCGTGGTGCCGCCCGCCTATTTCATCCCCGAAGAGCACGACCCGAATATGCGCGACCTCTCCGAATTCGTGATCGAGCGCGCCATGCAGGACTGGCACTATCTACTGGAGCAGCAGAGCCCGGTCGATCTCGCGATCAATTTGCCGGCGTCCTATCTGAAGGAGCCGCAAGCCGTGCGTGATCTCTGCCGGCGCATGCCGACGCATCCGGCGTTCGGCGGGCTGACGATCGAAATCGACAGCGAGGAGGCGATCCGCGATCTCGATCTCCTGGCCGAGGTCGCCCGCGAACTGCGTCTGCACAATATCGGCCTGTCGGTCGACAATCTCGGCGCCAACTGGCCGTCGCTGATGGACCTTGGAAAAATTCCCTTCATCAAGCTGAAGGCCGACCGGCACTTCGTCACCGGCAGCGGCACTGATCGCCTCAAGCGCACGGTGTGCCGCCACATCGTCGAGCTTTCGCATGGCTATGGCGTGCGCGCCATCGCCGAGGGCGTCGAGAGCCGCGCCGACCTCGTCGCCGCCAACGAGCTCGGCTTCGACCTCGTGCAGGGTTTTCTGTTCGGCAAGCCGATGCCGCTGAAGAAGTTTGCGCGGAGCACGCTGACGCGGACGGTGATGGGGTGAGTCCTTGCGCGAGCGGCGGATTACGCTGTTGCCGCGCACCCCTCAGCCGTCGAGTGCACGGAGCTCGTTTCACCCATTGGGCTGCGTGCCTCGACCTGTTCGACGTGAAGCGCGAAGCCGGTCGCGCCGGAATGCTCGAGTCCTGCGCGGAGCCGCATGCTCGGAATCAGGTAATCGCCGCCATTCTGGCGCCGGTAGGGAATCGGGGATGTCGTCGCAAGCGTTCGCATCCTCTCGCGCAAACGTTCGGCAGTCGCTTGGAAACCCGCTTCGTCCAGTTTGTCGGCCTTGTAGACGACGAACGGCGGAAGCACGTCATAGCCGGGATAATAGAGGATGCCGTGATTGATCGGGAACAGCAGGTCGTCGATCGGCCCGTTGATCCCGCGCGCCGAATAATGCTCCTGCCAGCCGCCGGCGGTCACGATCAGCATCGCGCGTTTGCCCGCCAGCCTGCCTTCGCCGTAACGGTCGCCCCACCGCTTGTCGCTGTGCTCGCCGACGCCATAGGCGAAACCGTAGGCGAACACGCGGTCGACCCAGCCCTTGAGGATGGCCGGCATGCTGAACCACCATAGCGGGAATTGCAGGATCAGGACGTCCGCCCACAGCAGCTTCTCGATCTCGGCCTTGACGTCCGCGGTGAGTGTGCCCGACTCGAACGCCTGCTTGGAGGCGGCGGCCGGCGCCAGCCGCCCGTCCGGCGGCAGCAGCGGAAAATCGGCGCGGCCGACCTCGGATGTCCATCCCTGCGCGTAAAGGTCTGACACCCGCACCTCGTGTCCCTCAGCCTCGAGTTCTCTGACGGCAACGTCGCGGAGCGAGCCATTGAGGGAGCGCGGCTCGGGGTGAGCGAAGACGATCAACACTTTCATGATCAGCACCTCGGTTGACGATTGCGAGCAGCAGGTAGCGCCTCCGACTGCAATCCGGTAGTTGTCGCCGATGGATAGGATCATGCCGAAATATGGATAAATCGGACGTGACGCTCGAACGCATGCGCAGCTTCGTGCGGGTCGCCGAGCGCGGAAGCCTGTCCGCGGTCGCGCGCGAGCTTGGTCTCGGCCAATCGACAGTGACGCGGCACCTTCGGGAACTGGAGCAGGCCGTCGGCGTGCCGCTGCTCACGCGGACCACGCGCAGCGTGACGATGACCGAGGAGGGGCGCCGCTATTACGCCGACTGCGTGCAGATCCTGCGCCTGGTCGAACTCGCCGGCGACGAGGCGCGCAGCACGCGCGGCGCGCCTGCCGGAACGGTGCGCGTCTCCTGCACCGCCGCCTTCGGCGTGCTCCACGTCAGCCGTCTGGTTTTCGCGTTCCAGGACCGCTATCCGGACGTGGCGGTGGATCTCAGCCTGACCGACGAGCGGATCGACCTCGTGCGGGAAGGTGTCGATATCGCTTTGCGTCTGGGGCCGCTCCCCGACAGCTCGATGAAGCTCAGGCTGCTTGGTCAGTCGCGGCGGGTGCTTGTGGCCGCACCGGACTATCTGGCGTCGCGCGGCAGGCCCGCGCGCCCGCAAGACCTCGCCAAGCCACGAGGGTGTCAGGATGTCGAACATCGCCGGCAGCGACGTGCTCGTGCTGCACGGGCGCCGCGGCGGCCGTCATGTGGTCCCCTTCGCAGGGCGGCTGCGGGTGGATCACGGGCTTGCCGCACGCGAGGCGCTCGCGGCCGGTCGTGGCATTGCGCCGGCGCATCTTTGGCTCGTCGACGACCTGCTTGCCTCCGGCCAACTCGAGCGCGTGCTTGAAGACTACGCGCCGCCGTCCGTTCCGCTCAACATGCTGATCGTGCCGGAGCGGTCCGGCATCGCGCGGGTACGGCTGCTGGTCGATTTTCTCGCCGAGGGGATCGCGCAGCTGCCGGGGATTGAAAAACCGCAACCGGGCAAGAGGTAAGGCCGCATCAATTCGGCCTCAGGCAAACCGCCGTGCGAAGAAGACGCAGGCGACCACCAGCGCGGTCGCGACGATCATGCTCCAGGCCACAGGTTCGTGCAGGAGCAGGCCTGCAAGCGCAAGGCCGAAGAACGGCTGGAGCTGCTGCAACTGGCCGACGCGGGCGATGCCGCCGATCGCAAGCCCGCGGTACCAGAAGATGAAACCGACGAACATGCTGAAGACCGAGACGTAGGCGAGCCCGATCCAGGCGGGCACACCGACGCCGCTCCATGTCGACGGCCAGGTTAGAATCGCGACCGGCACCATCAGCGGCAGCGACAGCAGCAGCGCCCAGGAGATCACCTGCCAGCCGCCGAGCCGGCGCGACAGCGCGGCGCCTTCGGCATAGCCGAGCCCGCACAGCACGATCGCCGCGACCATCAGCAGATCGCCGGTGAGCGATGCGGTGCCGTCGTTGGACAGCGCAAAGCCGGCGACAGTGGCGCTGCCCAGAATTGCAAAGAGCCAGAACATCGGCTGCGGCCGCTCGCCGCCGCGCAGCACGCCGAAGATCGCGGTCGACAGCGGCAAGAGGCCAATGAAGACGATCGAATGCGCCGAGGTGATGTGCTGGAGCGCAAGCGCCGTCAGCAAGGGAAAGCCGACCACGACGCCGATGGCGACGATCGCGAGCGAGACGAGATCCTTGCGCTGCGGCCGCGCCTGACGGAGCAGGCCGAGCACGGCCACACCGATCAGCGCCGCGATGACCGCGCGCGCCGAGGTCAGGAACAGCGCGGAAAACCCGCCGACCGCCACGCGCGTCGCCGGCAGCGATGCGCTGAAGATGATGACGCCAAGAAGCCCGTTGCCCAAGCCGCTGCCGGAAGAGTGCATGCCCATCTCGCCTTGTCGGTGGTGATCCGAACTGGCGAGGCCAGCCGGTGTCGCGACGATTACCTGTAAGCCTCCCAAGGCCCAACAACAAAAAGCGCGAAAACAACCCCATGCACAGTAGCCGGGAGCTGCAAGATCAATGACTTACGCCGGGGCGGAATCGTGTTTCTAGACCGCGATCGTGATGCGGCGGGCGCTGAAGGCGAGCCGGGGATGATTGCCGACGAGCAGCAGGGCTGCGTGGGCGACACTTAATTCGCCTTGATGCCCGCTTCACTGATCAGCTTGCCCCATTTCGAGCTTTCGCTTTGGATGAAGCGGCTGAACTCCTCCGGCGAGGTCGGTGCAGGCTCTGCGCCAAGCGTCCGGATCTTCTCGACCACCGATGGATCCTTCAGGGCCTTTCCGAAGGCTTCGTTCAACCGGCCGACGATATCGGCTGGCGTGCCGGCCGGAGCAACCAGCCCGAACCAGCCAACGGATTCGAAACCCGCAATACCGCTCTCGGCGAGTGTCGGCACATCAGGCAAGGACGACAGACGCTGCGCAGACGACACACCGATGGCGTTGAGCTTACCTTCGAGGATCAGTTGCCTCGATGCGGGGATATCCAGTACCGCGAAGGGGACATGGCCTGCGAGAACATCCACCGTCGCCGGCGCGGTCCCGCGATAGGGGACCAGCTCCATGGCGATCCCGGTCTTCTGCGTGAACAGTGCCGCGGTCAAGTGCATGGCGGTCGAATTGCCGCCATGCCCGATCGACAACGCGCCCGGCTTGGCCTTGGCGAGCGCGATCGATTCCGCGACCGTATGCGCCGGCACGTTCGCTGACGCAACCAGCACGAAGGGAATTTTCGCGAGCAGGGTGATCGGCGCAAGATCCTTCGGATCGAACGGCATCGACGAATTGAGATGCGGATTGACCGTCAGGCTGCCTGCCGGCGCAATGCCGAGCGTATAGCCGTCAGGCTTGCCCTGCGCGACCGCGGCCATGCCGATGTTGCCTCCAGCACCCGCGCGGTTCTCGATCACGAGACCCTGTTTGAGCTCGGCAGTGACCAGCGGTTCGAGCGCGCGGATGACGGTATCGGCGCTGCCGCCGGGCGGAAAGGTCACGATGATCTTGATCAATTGCTCGGGATAGACCGCTCGGACCGCCTCCAGCGGCAGCACGGCGAAACTCGCGGCCGTCAGCACGGCCAAAATGCGGCGGCTTGCAACGTGAAACACGTTTCCCTCCTGGTGCGAGTCTTTTTTTGTTTTGTGAACCACGACTTTGTAAATCACCTGCCGGCGGACTTCGCCGCGAGACCGTCCGCTTCAAACCGCCTTACGCCGAAGCGCCGGTGATGCGCGTCAGCAAGCCTTGTGGGTCCGCTGGCGCGGCCTGCCCGCGCCAGGCGATGTGCTGATCGGGCCGCGCCAGCACCAGCTTCTCGGCATACGCGCCGTTCGCTTCGTCCGGCGCAATGTCGAGCAGCGCGAGCGGAATGCCGCGCTGCTCTGCGGCAGACTTCAATGGCGCTACATCGATCGCCGGATCGAACCGCAGCAAAGTGTAGCCGACGCCGAAGGCATCGTAGAGCGATCGCCCGTCCCGCAGAAACAGGTGCGGCGCGCGAGCGCCCGGCACGGTGGAGGGGGTGAAGCTGCCCATCGCGTAAGCGGGCGGCGTCTCGCCGTCATAGGCGATGATCGGCGAGGCATCGTAATAGTAGCCGAAGTTCAATCCGGCACAGCAATATTGCTGCACGTTGAGATCGTAGGCCGCCCTGGCCAGCGCTGCGCGCGCGGCGTGGCCGCGCGGCGTGTCGTCCTCGATCTCCGCGGAGACTCCACCACGCTGCGCCATCATCTTCATCGCATGGTCCATGGCAAAGCGCGACACCTGTTCGGTGATGGGCTGACGCTCCGCCTCGTAGGCATCCAGGATCGAAGCCGGCGCCCACCCGTTCAGATGCGCCGCCACCTGCCAGCACAGGTCGACGGCGTCCGCAATCCCCGCATTCATGCCGTAGCCCGCATACGGCATCCACAGATGCGCGGCGTCGCCGCAGATGAAGACTCTGCGGTCGCGGAAGCGATCGGCGACAAGCCGGCGGCCGACCCAGTCCTCCTTGCTGAGGACGCGGTATTCGAAGCGCTCGTCGACGCCGAGAATGGCGCGGATCGCCCAGTCCCGATCGACCGAATCAAATTCGGGCTCGTCTGGCTTCAGGTGATTATGGATCAGCCAGCGGTCCTGACCGTCGATCGCCACCGTCGTGCCTGAGCGTCGCGGGTTGAGCGAGAGCACCATCCAGGCCGGCTTGTGCGCGCCCATCAGCTCCTTGAGCTGCGGCGCTTCGATGAAGGTCGATTGCACGCGCTGGATCACCGGCGTGCCGGACAGGTTGGCGCCGATCGATCTGCGAACCAGGGAACGGCTGCCATCGCAACCGATCACAAAGGAAGCCTCGATGCGGAGCGAGCTTCCGCTGTCGAGGTCGCGCGCCAATGCGACCACATGGTCGTCATTCTGCTCGATGTCCGTGATTTCCGTGCGCGCCAGAATGGTGATGCGCGACTGAGCGGCGGCATGGCTGAACAGGATCGGCTCGAGATAGACTTGGTTGATCCGGTGCGGCGGCTCCGGCGTCGGCCACCAGGTGTCGGGGCCGCCGGTGGCGCTGTAGCGGCGTGCGCGCGAGGGAATGTCGATGCGGCACAGCTCGATGCCGGTCGCCGTGGTCCGGTAGGAGCAGTCGTTCGGGAAATCTGCGGGCAGGCCTGCGTCGCGCAGCTTTGCGGCGACGCCGAGCCGGCGGAAGATCTCCATCGAACGCGCCGAGACGTGATTGCATTTGACGCTGGGCGGATCGCCGGCATGGCGGATCTCCGCGACCACGACGTCGATCCCACGGGAAGCCAGATCCATCGCCGCGGTCAATCCGACGGGCCCGGCGCCCACCACCAGCACCTGTGTCCTCATGTTCGTTTCCAATCCCTTGGCGATCGCCGCTTCACCGACCACGGCATGCATTTTATTGCATGCTCGCTTATGTGATAAGCCGGAAAGAACTCATCAATTCATGAGCTTTGCCTATGAACGTCACCTTACGGCAATTGCAGGCCTTCACCGGCGTGTACCGTACGCGCAGCATCACGCGGGCTGCGCGCGAGCTGGGGATCACGCAATCGGCGGCGAGCCTGTTGATCCAACAGCTCGAAGCGCAGCTCGGCGTCAAACTGTTCGATCGCTCCACTCGTTCGGTGCAGCCGACGCGGGCCGCTGACGAGGCAGTTCATGCCGCCGAACGGATGCTGGGCGATGCGCTGGGCCTGTCGCGGCGCATGCGTGACCTCGCGCAGGCGCGCGCCGGCCGAGTCGCGTTTCTCGCCTCAGCCGGTACCGCATCGGCACTGCTGCCCTCGGTGCTGGCAAAATTCCGGGCAGGCTATCCCGACATCGAAATCGACATGCGCGACGTCGCCGCCGACGATCTCGTTCCACGTCTGATCGCGACGGATGCGGAGTTCGCGATCGGCAGCGTCGAGGGAGAATTCGCGGAGCTGACGATCGAGACGCTGACCCGCGGCGGCCTGAGCGCCATCGGCCGGCGCACCCCCGACTTCGCGGCACGGCGCTCACTGACATGGGACGAATTGGATCAGATGCCGACGATCGCGATGCGGCGCGAGACGCGGATACGCATGCAGATCGATCAGGCGCTGGGGAGCCAGGGCAAGCACCTCAACCCGACCTATGAAGTGACGCTGATCAACACCGCGCTCGCCATGACGGCGCAGGGCCTCGGCCTTGCTATCCTTCCTGCGACGATGCTGCCGGCCGATCAATTTCCAACTCTGATCGCAAAGCCGCTGATACGCCCTGCCATCACCCGCCCGGTGTCGCTGCTGCAGCGCCAGGGTCGGACGCTGTCGCCGGCCGCGCAGGCGTTCGTGGCGACGGCGCGGACGGTGCTGGCGGAGCGAGAGCCGGCAAGATCAGACTGATCTGCCGAGCTTTCTGGAAAGCCGTTTTATTGTGGCGGATGATGTTGGCGGAGAGGGAGGGATTCCCGCCCGACGGCCGCGGATACCACGAAAAGCCCGTAAAACAACGCGTTCCTAAAAAGGCCGGCGAAGGTTTGCGACCACCGCCGTGTACCACCTGGCCGGCCCCGCAGGCCGTCAATCTCAGCCGATTTCGAGGCGTTTGGGGACTTCTGCTGCAGGGGCAAAAATGTGTCACTCCGCCGTTTCTTCGGGCCACCTTTCTATGATGTCGTCCAGGAGGGCACCGTAGACCCCGCCCATTCCATGACAGGGCCGGGCATGTCCACCGACTTCTTTCTTCATCCGATAGTAGGGACATCCATAGATTGGTGCCGCGACCGTAGGGCCCCCGTTGGACTTCAGGTGGGATCCCCACAGGCGCCCCCCGCTGGTCCCTTGGTAGTCGCCAGGAAGCTTGACGTCCGGATATTCCGCCGGCGCGAATTCCATGGCGATCTTCACGGCGGCAAGCAAACCTCCAACAACACCTGAATTCCGCAGAGACACCGCCAATGCGCTGGCCTGCCAGCAGCATGGACGTGTCTGGCCCCCTAGGAAGCCTCCCAAGCGTGCCGTTAATCGTCAGGATGGACGGAAGTAGGCGCTGCGACCTGCGCAGGCTAGGATCGCCATCCGGCTTTTTCGAACAAGGATTTCATTCAATGAAAACTAGAT
Source organism: Bradyrhizobium sp. Kon56 (assembly GCF_055807635.1). NCBI lineage: Bacteria > Pseudomonadati > Pseudomonadota > Alphaproteobacteria > Hyphomicrobiales > Nitrobacteraceae > Bradyrhizobium > Bradyrhizobium sp. Kon56. The sequence goes on from NZ_JBVVOU010000002.1 coordinate 14,424, forward strand.
TGCTGACGCTTGCGCTGCTGCTGACCTCCATTGCCGGCCCGGCGCTCTCCGCTCCGCCGGCGAGCTGCGCCGGGAAGTTCGTCGGCGAGTGGAGCCATACCGGCGGCAACAACGCCTCCGTGTTCGCCGACGGTCGCGTCAAGTGCAAGGACCATCCCTCGTGCGTCCCGGGGGAGCATACCTGGACCTGTTCCGGCAACGTCTTCGTCTACACCAACGCCGCCGGGACCTGGAACTACACGCTGGAGCCCGACGGCCGGACGATGTCTTGGGGGTCGGCGAAGGCGACCCGGCTCGGGTCGGTGCCGGCCAGCGCCCGCGCGCGCGACCTCGGCAGCGCAGCGGCAAACGTCGCCTCCGACGTCCTGGGCGGCGATCGCACGCCGTCAGCAGCGCCGCGGACGGCATCGCCGCCTCCCAAGGCGGCCGCCGCGCAGCCCGAACGCGTCGACAACGAGAAGAAGATCGCGGCCCAGGACGCTGAGACGTTCCTCACCGCCGGCAAGGCCGCCTACGGTTCGGCCGGGGAATCGTCCTATGGGGACCGCAAGCGGGCACTGTCGGTGGCGGAGGGCAACTTCATGAACGCGGCCGAGAAGTACCGCAAGGCCGGCGACAAGGCCGGGGAAGCCAAAGCAAGGCACGCCATCGCCGTCGTCCGCGCGGAAGACGCCAAGACACCGGAGCACGCACCGCGCGCCGGCTCCGCCCGGCCAAATACCGCCGGAAACAGGCCTACCAAGGAGGCCTGCGAGCGGATCGGCAGCATCAACAACATTATCGATGAGACCCAGGATAAGAAGCTGCGATCGAGCCTGGCCAGGGACAGGGACCGGCTCTACAAAGCGTGCAAGTAGGGCGCGTTCCGCGTCGTCGCAGATCGTCCCGTCGACTCGGAGATCCAGGATGCAAGCCGCGCGAAGGCCGCTGAAACGCTATCCAGCTAACTCCGCCTTGGATTCCGTACGTCCCCAGGGCCATAGAGCATGGCACCCAGCAGTAAGCAGCTTTTCTGGCGTTTCCGGAACCAGTGAATCCTTGTGACGTTGCTTCGGCATCGTTCAATCAGGGACCAGGCTATGGCAAAGGCAGCGAAGAAGACCGCGCGAGGACGAAATCAGGATCGGGCCCGCGTCGCCGGCGGGCAGAAGTACGAAGTCGGCTACGAAGCCAAGAAGGCCGGGCGCTCCGCCTCCGCCGTCAAGAAAGCGGTCAAGAAAGTCGGCAACGGCCGCAAAAAGGTCGAGAAGCGCCTGAGCCGCTGATGTATTTTGCAGAAGTGGGAGAAGGCATTTAAGCGCAATCCGCTCCTGTTCCTCACTCGGACCGTAGCAACAAGCATATGTCGTCTTTTGGTGTCAGTATCGTCGTGCGAGTTTTGGCCCGAGTGATGCTGACCCGGAAGTTTTGACGAGCTTGCGCAATTTGATCTGAACGGACGTTCCATCGGACGATCCGATCCGGATTTGCCACAATCTCCCCCTTGAACCATGCTGGCCACCCCTCAAATATGATCACCTCGTCGAACTGCTTTCCTTTTGCTTTGTGCATGTTCATCACTATCACGCCGGTTTCGGGTCGGTGAGCGGATGAAAAATGCTCCCGCACGAAAGCCTCGCGAGTTATCACCAAGGCATTTTGATATTCGCCGTAGTCACGCCAATCCTGCGCCAAGCTCTGCCGGAGCAACGTACCGCGCTCCAGCAAGCGAACGTTCCGGACCTCTGCGGCCAGCGCCTGAAGACGGGTGCACGCCCCCCCTTCGAGGACCGAGCGGATGGCAACCCAGTCCTTGTCGGGGTCGCCGGTCAACTTCACCCCCAAAGCGGCTTCGTAGACGGCCGCTGTGCTTTTGAGAACGCTATTCCCGGGTGGCGGCTTCCCGGCGGCCAGGCATTGGTCCCACTTCGCGAGGGCAGCCGCGAAACGCTTTCCCTCCCCCATGTCGTTCTGCGTGGGTGCTGGACCGCCCCGTCCATGGAAGTAGCCGCATAGAAGCCCGACGAGAGCCCCAAACGCATCCGCCCCGCGAGCTTGCTGAAGAAGCAAGGCAACCACTTCCGCGGCCAGAATTGGGCCTTCCATGTCCACCGCAGCCGAGTGGTTGATCGCTGGCAATCCTGCGAACGGAACACGCAGATTATCCGACACTAGGCGGGTCATCCGCTTCGTCGGGACAAGCACCGCGAGCGACCAATCCGGTCGGCCGGCGGCGATCAGCCGCTTACGGGCCTGCAGCACCTGCGTCACCAAGGTCGCGAAGGCCTGGTTGGGATTAGCGTCGAACAACTCGAATTCCACGCCCTCATAAACGTTCTGTCGAAACTTGCCGGACAGGATATCGTTGCCGAACAGCGCAATGTCCGTGCCTCTGCTGCGATGATTGGCTCCTGCGAGGTCATGGACCGTTGGAGTGAACATGGCCTTGAAGTGCTCGAGCCTCTCGGGATCCGCGCCGATGAACTCGAAGATGCGCTGCTCCAGGTCGGCAAGGGCGATCAGTGTGCTTCCCTTGCCCAGCTCCTGCACGACCCGCCATTGAGGCTCGCTAGTATCCTGAAATTCGTCGAGAATAACTAAGGGATACATGGTCGAAATCAAGGACCTTACTTTCTCCGAACCGCGCAGCAATCGCGCTACCAACTCGGCGAAAAGGTCGAAGCATACGGTGCCCTCGTCGATCGCCAACCGGTAACGCTCTGCGTCCTCCAGCGCCTTCTTTTCGGCCTTCTCCTCGTCCGAAAGCTTTGAGACCTTCCCGAATCCGCGTCGAATGGCGGCGAGCGCGATCGCCTCGTTCGGAGGCGTTAGTATCCCCATACGACGCGGCAGACCGACGAGATATCCGTGCGTCTTCAATATGCGCCAGAAAAACGAGTGATAGGTGTCGACCTCGATGCGGCGCTTGTCCTCGCGCGACGCTTCGCGCTCTTGCTCGATCGCCTCCACCACACGGGATACCGTTGCGCGCGCGAAGCTCAGGAAGAGGATACGCTGGTTGGAGAGAAGCGCCTCCCGGCCGATCTTGATCGCCTTCAGGATCGATACGGTCGTCTTGCCCGACCCGGGGCCCCCGGTCACCAACTGGAAACCGTCGGTACCGATGACATCTTTCTGCGCGTCGGTCAGCTCCATGACAGCCGCCTGTCTACGGGGTGGGCGTCGGCCATGGCGGCGGCGGCCATGAAGGCGACCCGGTCGATGCTGCTGCTGGCGTCGATGGCGGCGCCGGCCATGGTGGCACTGGTGACAGTGCTGATGCCGGCGACGTTGTTTCGCAAACCTCTTTCAGCTTGATACACGCTTCGCGCAGAAATTTCGGCATTTCTGCCTCGTCGCATTGGGCCAGAAAGTCGGCGATCCCCCAATTGCCCTTGGACCACTTGAAATATGCCGTCACGGCTGCGGTGACATTCGGGTAATTCGTATCCTTCAGATGGGGCGGCCAAGCTAGATCGTTCGCGAAGCGCTCCAATGCCGCCTGCGTCGTGTTCTTCAGGATCAGGTCTTCTATGCCCTTCTCTCCATGCATGAAGAGGCATTCGACATGCTGCTCGATGAGAACTTTCGCTTCGTCCGTCTGCTTGTCGCAAATCGCAAAAGTCCGTTTTCCTAGCCCCTTGTAGAGCTTCGCCACGTCGGCAATCTGGCTCTCCGTGCCGGCGTCGATGACGCAGACCCCCAGCGCCTCCACAGACGAGTAGACCTTCGGGTTCAGCTCAGCTAACCGACGGGCTGCCACGGGGAACGACGCCGCTTCGGTCGCGCCTTCCGCGACGAGCACCCGCCTCGACAGGAGTCCTTCGCAGAACCGCGTCCGGAACTCCTGTCGGTATCGCTTGTGCTTCACGCTCTCGGGCAACTCGATCGTCGCCTGAGTCAGCTCTCCACTGTCCGATCTCGAAAGGATGACCGTCTGTTCGAGACCGAACTCCTCCAACACGTAGGGGGAATGCGACGTGAAGATCGCCTGAGCCGAGAGATTTCGGAGTTCATGAACGATGCGTTTCTGCGCATAGGGCGGGATCGCCGTCTCGACCTCTTCCATGGCGAAGATGACGTTCTGCTTGTCCTCGGCAATCTGGGACAGCATCGCGAGGACTAGCATGTTGATCGTGCCAGTACCTTGCCGATAAAATGGCGCGGAATGCTCGCCATCGCCGGTCGCGATGAAGGCCGTGATCACCTTGCGCAGGTGCTCCCTTGTGAGGCTGGATACCTTCAGGTGCGGTTTCGCGCCCCATTCGCGGGGTACGTATTTCTTCAACGAGACGTTTATGCTTTCGAGCACGCCAGAGATCCCGATCTCCGGCTTTTCCGCCACGTTGAATTCAGCCAGCGTGTCTATGGCATCCTCCCACATTCGCGGGCGGATCTCCTTCAGGCGCAGAATGATATCGAGCAGGCTACCGTGTTCGAGACTCAGCGCGCGCGACCCCGTCCTGAGCGAACGCAGAAAAAGGAAGCCGCAGTGCTGCTTGTCCTTCTTAGAGAAGGTGACGGGCGAATCTCCCTCTTCCAAACTTCGCGAGAAATAGGTCGCACCTGTGAAGTCGTCCTCGCCGGGATCGTACGCTCCGAGAAATTTGACGCGAAGCGCCGCGACGATTCCAGCGGCATCCACACCGGCCGGGTCGGCGGTATCGTAGAAGGCTCCGTCCTCCATCTTTAGCCACTCGATGTTGTCGCCGAAGCGCGCCTGTTGCTCGACGGACAAATCCGTGATCGTCACTTCGACGACTATCTTGGGACCGTCCGCAGGCTTGCCTCCCGGCTCCGCCGCCGGGACTGGCAGGTAAAGACCGCGATGGAAATCATGTTCGTCGACCGGCGGGCGGCGGCCGAGACGATCAGGGCCGAGCACAAGGTCGATCGCCTCCAGCAGTGAGGATTTGCCGGTATTGTTGTCGCCGATGAGTACCGCATGATCGCGAAGACGGAGTGTCCCCGAGCGGATTCCGCGAAAATTTTCTACGCTCATGGAATAGATTTTCATCGTCCACGTCTTTCCGCGTAATTGGGCTGCCGGGCTGGAGCTCGACTCCTTCGGGCTGCACTCAAATCACAGAAAAAGCTCAGGTTGTAAACCTTCGCCGCCGTTTGCGGCCGCATATCGTGATTAGCCGGCGAGGTGGTGCAACGACAACAGACGCGGCGAGCATCCGGACACGATGGCGATCGGGATGACTGACCCTGAGGCCGGCCAGCGCTCTACGAGCCGCCGTCGCGCGATCGTACGGTGGACCGCAGGCCGCATCCTGGCTATGCTTAAGTGCTACGAGATCGACCGTTAGTTACGGCTCTTTTAGATCCTGGACGAAAACCGCGTAAAGGCGGTCAGCGTCTGCAGACGCGGCTCCACGTCGCGCAGGAAGATCTCGGTCCGGAGAAACGCGAGTTCGGTGTCCAGCGCGGACTCGCAGACGTCGACGTACCAGGATTTTGGCCGACCGTCCGTGCCGTCGCTCCAGCGATAGCCGCGGCGCTTCAGCGAATCCTTGAGCTCGAACGGCGACTGCTCGGCCCAGATGCGCACCGTCTTCTTCCGCGCCGTCTCCAGCAGGAGCGCGAGCGCCGGCGCGCCCGTCGTCGGTAGGACGAAGTCCAAGATCTCCAGCAGCGCGTGGCAGTCGTCTACCGCCCGGTGAGCCTGGTGGAAGAACCCGGCCCCGTTCAGCAGGTAGCCCAGCTGCCCGCCCGCGAAGCCGTGCGCTCGCCAGTCGACCTCGGTCATGCTGCAGCCCCAGGCCAACCGCTCGAAGATCGGCCAGTATCGCTCGGCAAACCTTCGATCGAATCCACTGTTGTGCGCGATGACCAGGACCACGGAATCATCGACGAAGGCGTTCACAGACGTCTCGTCAATCCTGTGACCCGCCACCATTTCGTCGGTTATGCCGGTGAGCGCCGTTATCTCGGGCGGGATGGACTTGGACGGCTCGTTGAAGGCGGAGAACGTGTCCCTGACACCGACGAAGCGCCCGTCCGACGTGTAGTCGAACTTGACCATGCCGAGCTCGATGAGTTCGTCTTTGCGGTGGTCGAGGCCGGTCGTCTCGGTATCCAGCAGGATGCCGACCTTGGTTTCGCGCGCGAGGGCCGGTGCGGACGAAGGCCGCGGGACGAGGCGCCTGAGCACCCGGTAGTCCGCCGACCGGCTCAACGCCTCGGCCATCGCGGCCAGATCGGTTGTGTCCTGAAGCAGCATCGCTTTTCATCGAGGGGAATGAGCCGATCCGGTGGGCCCGGCAAAGGTGCACTATACCGGGCTGGCCGACGACGGGGCATCTGAAATTCCCACGATTCACGGCGTTTTCGGCTCATGCTGATGCGATTCAGCCAGTTTGCGGCCCGACAACGAGGTCGAAATAGCAGTTGTCGCTTCCTGAGACGGAGACTCTTGGAAAACCATCGCCGGCGAATCCGTCCCCACATCTTCATCGAATGGAGAACTCGCGATGACACCCCGACGCACCGAATTTGCCGCGTTTGCCACCGATCTCGTGGACTTCATCGAGGAGAAGATCCTGGAGGCGCTCACGGACGAAACCTCGCGCCCCGCCGCGATCGCGGAGTCGTTCGGCGGCATCGCGGCGCTGCGGGATCGCCTGACCGAGAACGAGGTCGTCCTGACCCAATTCATGCTGGTGTTCGGGGTCCAGCTTTGCGAGCCGCACGCCACGGCATGGTGGGCGGAGTTAGCTCGCATGGATCGAATGGAGTTCGAGAAGGTTGCCGCCGACCTGGTCGGGTCGCAGGGCGCGCTGGCGATGCTCCGGAAGTTTGCCCGGCTTGCGACCGAGCCGGCCTAACCGGCCGCGACGTCCGGGACCGACTCGGATAGCTTGGGCCTTTACTCTGGACGACGGGCGATGGCCGCCGAACCGAAGCCGACCCGGTCAGCGAAGAAGAAGCGCCGGCGCAAGCCGCGAGAGGAGATCGTCGACTACATCGTGGCGATCGAAGACTGGGACTGGGGTTATTCGTTTTCGCTCAACAGTGAGCGGCAGCCGATCGACCCGTACGACGAATTCCGCCACTTGCAGGTCAAGGGGCGGCTGCTGCGGCCGGCGGGCCAGAAGACCGACAGGGCGGAGATCTCGCTGCTTCCGTCATCCGACCTGGAAGAGGAGCGGCGCAGGGACTTGCAGCCGCTCGCGCTCGGATCGCTCAACGTCACCCAGGACGCAATCCTGGGCAACATCGGCATCCCGCGGGACGCGCTGACGCCGATCCTGCAGATGCTGACCGCCGGCAGGTTCAAGTTCGTCCTGATGCGGGGCACGCGATTTCGGCATCGCAGTGCGAAGGTTCGCAGTCTGCGGCTCGAGACGAAGTTGACCGACGACGATGTGACGCTCGATGACGAGCCGGTGACCTGACCATCGACCCGAGCGCCTGGCCGGCAAATTTCTCCGCCGTCGGCGTATCAGGCCTCGCCGGGACCGGAAAAGATCGAGGTCGGAGGCGTCGTGCGCGGTACCGGTAGCGGTCGCTCGCCGAAGTTAGCTGGGCGCGGGCCGCCCTTTGCGTCGTACCGTTTGGCGAGATCCAGGAGGCGGCGCCGGGTGAACGGATCGGCCTTTTCGGCAATGCCTCGGACTCGCTGGGCGAGGCCCCGATAGAATTCCTGCTCCATGACGCACCCCCGCAACATCACTGATGGCGAGAGTTCAGTACATCCACGCCGAATGAGTCAAGACGCAGGGGCGCTGCCGACCAATTTTTGACGTGACGCTTGAGCCCCGCAGGCCTGTAGCACTAGGATGGTAGCGCAGGGGAATTCAAATGGCAGTGCTCTCTCCGATCCGGAAAGCGTGCCCGGCGTGCGGCAAGCCGATGGCGGCAGTGCACGACGATGATACCGCGAGCCGATTGCGCTACGTCTGTAAAGTTTGTGACCAAGATCCGCTGCACGATCCGACTGCGCGGAGGTGGGCGGATGGTCCGCTGAAACCCCCAGCGGGGTAGCGCGATGGCAACGCGCGCTAACAAATTGATCAGCGCTTATACGGAGGACGGGGTGCTACTTGGCAGATGCGTCATTGGGCTGCTTTTCCTTCTCGTTCTCTCCAGTCCGAGTCGGTCAGCGCAAATCGCACCAGACGACGTTCACGTCGTAGATGGCGATACGATTCGTGTCTATCATGATCGCCCGGACGTTCGTCTTGTGGGGTTCAACGCTCCAGAAACGCGACGGGCCAAGTGTCCCGAAGAGCGTAAGATCGGCGACGAAGCCACGAGGCGGCTGCGGGAAATCGTGCGCTCGCAACCATTAGACTTCGACTTCGTGGACTGTTCATGCCCTCCGGGAACCGAAGGAACGATGGCGTGCAACTTCGGACGTTCGTGTGGGGTTCTGAAGGCGGCTGGGCGAGACGTTGGGCAAATTCTGATCACTGAGAACCTGGCTGTCCCCTTCCAATGCAGTCCGACTCGATGCCCTAAGACACCGAAGCCATGGTGTGAACGGCCGCGCAACTAAAGCCGTTCGCCGGTGCTCAATAGCCCTCCGTTAGTTCGTTGGCTTCGGTCCCGCGCGCTCCGAGGGAGGCCGTAAGATCATCCAGTAACATTTGCCCGTTGAAGCTTTGCGGTCGATGCAGGCTATGTCTTCGTCGCGCTCGACGACGGTCACGTTCGCAGGCACTTTCAGAGTAAGGAAGTCGTCCTCCATGCCGTAGGGCGAAAACGGGATGACCCTGATGCAAGTCTTGTTAGCGTCGTATTCGAAGAAGCGATCCTGATTTACGTCGTAAAAAGGCCTAGTGTATGGAAGGGTCACACGGCCGTCCTTCTGCTGCCAGCGCAGAGGTCGCTTTGCAGCCGCCCGGACAAATTCCTTGTCCAAACAGGCCATGTCATTTTCCGCAAGTCTCAGCGTTTCTCCGCCTGACCCGTTTGCCTCACGCTTCGAGGCTATCGACCAGCGTCCGATCACGATCCCTGCCCCAAGCAACACCAGAACGAGGATCCAGCCTGCGTGCTTCGGGATTTGAAGTCGGCCGCGGCGTTCAATCATCGTCTTCCTTTCGGTGCGGCAAGTCCGAATTTGTACCGTGGTGTTCGCGAAGGAACGGCTTGCCGCGCGGTACGCTGAAAAGCCGAAATCGCCGCCGCAGTGGGCGGGTGGCTTGATACATCGCGTTGCCGCAGCGGCCGAGTCCTGGAAGCAGCAGCGACGGCCTCAACGGTCGTCGCCGTATAAAGGTCGGCTGGAGGCTTCCACGCCGTCTTTAAGGTTAGAGAACCGACCCCACAGCTGAGAGTACGTCCTTCGCCTTCACGTACCCATTCTTGATCGCGAAGGCTATCATCTCCGGCAAGGCCTCGGCTGGGAATTCGCCGCCGCGAGCGGCCTGGCCGTTCGAATTGAACCAGGTGAACTTGATCGCCGGATCGCTATCGTCCCAGGATGACAAGCCACCCCTGATCTCGCAGGTTGGACGTGCCACGCTGGTCTGAGAGTGTTGGACTTGCATCGCTATCTCCTTGATCTGATGCCTGGGCAAGGACTGTTGGCCCAGCATATACGGTGCAAGCTGGGATTTCCCTTCAGAGCGTCTTCGGCCCTAGCAGAACTCGCATACCGAGGCTTCCAGGCGGCTCTTTCGTGGCTCACGGGAAGGCCAGCGATGACGAGTGGCTGCACAACGCTAGGGGGCGGGATCTTCCTTCACGCCGCGAGCGACGATCCGGAGTGTCCCGTCCGGAAGGGGCCGCTGCAGCTTCAGGGCTTCCTCGGCGGGCGCGGTCATCCATATCTCGACCTCGTCGGGCGTCGTCAGGACCACGGGCATCGCCTTTGGATGGATGGCGCCGACCTCGGCGTTCGGCTCCGTCGTCAGGAATGCATAAAGGTCGTTGGTGGTCTCGCCTTCCTTGACCTTCCTGACCGACGTCCAGTTGGTCCAGATGCCGGCGAAGCAGAGGAGCGGGCGGGTCTCGTCGATCGCGAACCAGATGTCTCCGCCCTCGGCCTTGTTGAACTCGCTGAAGCTGTTGAACGGCACCACACAGCGGTTCTCGACGCCGAGCCAGCGCGTCCAATGCTTCGACTTCACGTTCCGGATGTTGGTGGTTCCAGAATCCGGCTCCATCCGGAGCAACTCCTTGAAGTCGACGGTCTTGCCCTTGGCCTGCAGCTTCTCGGCGCGCTTCTTCGTGGCGTCCATCAGGGCCTTCGACGACGACGGCATGCCCCAACGGGCAAGCGCGAGTTCGCGGCCGTCGTTGCCGCTCCGGACGATCGGCGCCTTGTAGTCGGGAAACACGCCGGGCAACGGCGGAAGGTTGCCGACGTACCGGTTGACGACGCGAAACAGCGAGCTGATGGCGGCCTGGTTGGTGGTGATCGAGTAGAGGTTACACATTCAGGCTTCCAGATCCGGATGGCGGGCTCGTTGCGACAGCTGTAGCAGCATCGCCGGCGGGCGGCGATTGGCCTTGGCGCATTTGCTGCAGCGGAGGCGGCTCGCCAGGTCGTGGACGAACGTGGTCGGCGGGTGTCGCAGCGCGGCCATGTCGACGTCCCGCTTGGCCCTGCAGCGCGAGCACTCGATCTCCAGCCAGGGGTATCCGCCGCTGATGGCCTGATCGACCGTGGGCGAGGGATCTATAGGTCCGCCGTCGGCCCACATGCGCTCGTTCCATGACTCGCAGAGCAACTTGTCGGCTTGGCGGAGGAGCGCCTCGCCCTTGGCTCGGGCCTCGGCGGACTGCGCGGCCAGAATGGTCGTCATCGCTCGGGCCTTGCCAAGCTCCTTGGCGAGCGCCTTGCGGTCCCCTCCGGAGAGCGGCGTCGGGTGGTGCTTCGGTGCCATGGCGGCATCCAGTCTCGGCCGCGCCGGCCGCTAGTCGAATGCGGGCCAGCAGCCGTCTTCCTCATGCAGTCCCGTCCGCTGCGTGCAGGTGTTGTCCAGCAGCCGCTGGCCGACCTCACGCCAGAGCGCGTCCCGACCGTAGAGGCGGGTCGCATCGACCTTCTGGATCTCCACGGTCCTGCCGCAGCGGCGGCATCCCACCCGCAGGAGATGTTGAGAAATCTGGCTCAGGCGCTGCGGCCCGGCGGGGGCGGGCCGGGTTTCGGCTCGCGTGTCATCCAGGAGTGCCTGCCAGTATTCCGGCGGGAGCTCGTCTGCCGGTCCTACGGCCGGCGCTGGCGAGGGTTTCTGGCCGATCGCGGGTGAGGAGGCGAGTTTCTGCATCTGTCGCTGGGTGGGGAAGCGCCAACTGGCGGAATGGTTTGCCATGATCGCAGAGAACATAACAAGAACACGACCGGAGTCGAGTCCTCGGCGACGAGGAATGTCGGGGACGACGGCCGGACCTGTCGGAACCGGCCGCCTCCGTTCGTCTTGAATCCAAGTCCCCGTAGCTGGAGCGTTGCGTACCCATGGCCCCCCGCGCGAACTGGAAAGGCTTTTTGAGGCTCTCCCTGGTCACCTGTCCGGTCGCGCTCTACCCGGCGACCTCGGAGAGCGAGAAGATCTCCTTCAACCAGCTGAACCGTCAGACCGGGCACCGGATCAAGTACCTGAAGGTAGACGCTGACACCGGCGACGAGGTGCCCAACGAGGACATCGTCAAGGGCTACGAACTCGAGAAGGGCCAGTACATCGAGGTCTCGAAGGAGGAGCTCGAGGAAATCGCGCTGGAGTCGACGCGCACCATCGAGATCGACGAGTTCGTCGATAAGGCCGACATCGACCCGCGCTACCTGATCCGCCCCTACTACATCCGCCCCGACGGCAAGGTCGGCCATGACGCCTTCGCGGTGATCCGCGAGACCATCCGCGAGATGGACAAGGTCGCGATCGGGCGGGTGGTGCTGACCAACCGCGAGCACATCATCGCGCTCGAGCCGATGGACAAGGGTCTCGTCGGCACGCTGCTGCGCTATCCTTATGAAGTGCGCAGCGAACACGAATACTTCGACGAGATCCAGGACGTCAAAGTGACCAAGGACATGCTCGATCTCGCCAGGCACATCGTGAACCAGAAGGCCGGCAACTTCGAGCCGGAAAAGTTCGAAGACCACTATGAGACCGCCCTGATCGAGCTCATCAACCAGAAACGCGCCGGAAAGCCGATCACGCCCAAGGACAAGCCCGCGGCGACGAACGTCGTCAACCTGATGGAGGCGCTGCGGCGGAGTGTTGGACAGGAAGCCGCGCCGGCGAAATCAGGCAAGCCAGCCAAGAAGCCGAAGAAGGCATCGGCGGGCCAGAAGGAGATGCTGATGCCGATCGTTGGCAAGAAGCCGGCGAAGGAAGAGGCCGCGAAGAAGCCGTCGACGGGGGCGCGTCGGAGGTCGGCTTGAGCGGCGCACCGGCGTCCTGCTTGGCGGTCCCGGTCCACTCTCTATTGATCGGTCGGCGCCTACGGAGCAAGACAATCGTGACTGACGCATCGTCCGTCTGAGCCCACCGTTGTCCTCGGATTCCTCTGATGAAGAAGCTTCTCTTTGCCGCCGCGGCCCTGATCTCGTACCCCGCCATCTCGTGCGCCTCCTACACCGAGTGCACCGTGCCGAAGGAAACGGAACTGGCGAACCGGCCGGGCGGGCAGACCGAGCCGCGCTGGTTGCCGATCGAGAAGGGCCAGAAGGTCGCGATCCGCGACACGTATCGGGACTGGGTCTTCGTCGTCCACTTCGACAAGGATTCGGGAGGTTCCGTGTACGGCTGGGTCAAGCGCGACGACCTGGCCAATTGTCGGGCGAAGGACGGCACGCCGTAGCGCGTGGCAACAGGCCGTGCTGGCATGGGAGAAAATCGCCCGCGTGCGCTCGCCCGCCGGTACCGGCTCCGAGGCAGCGGCCTAGTCGGAACCGGGCGGACACTCGGGGCAGGTGTCGCCAATCGAACCCAGGACATCGCGAACCTCGGCGACGGCCTCGTCCGGAGACAAGCCCTCCGGCGGGTCCTGCTTTGCAAAGGCCAACGCGTGCTCGCGCGCGTGCGGATCAGCCCGGTCCTTCACCCAGCCGTGCTCCTCGCATTCGTGGATGGCGCCCGCCTCCTGCAGAACGTGGATGGCCCAGCCGCGCAGCGTTCGAATGGCCTTTGGTCTTTCCTTCGTCGTCAGCATAGCGAAACGCTCCTGCCGGGACGAATCCATCCGCCCGCCTGCTCGTTCCGGGCGGTTAGCACGGGTCAGGGATTCGCGAACCGCAGTGCTTGAGCTTTTCCCCCTGTTCCGCTTCCGCTGCGGGGAACGTAGCAGCCGGGTCACTCAGTCTACATGTAAAAGCGATACCGAGGATCAGGCGTCGTGCCATCCGGCACGTACTTGAGGATGTCACCGACCTGTCTCGCCGCCTTCAACGTGATCGGTAGCGCACCGTCGAACTGCGTGCCGTTCCAATTCATCTTTGTCAAAGCCAGCGTCTCCTTGAGCAGTAGATTCCAGTCCGGCGTGTCTCGGCGCTGCGCGTGCAGTAATAGCGGGTTGGGAACGTAGAGACCCGGGTACGTCCGGAAAAAGTCAACGCTGCCGCGTGTGTAAAGGACGGCCTGGGCATCGTCGAGCCGCATCGCCGTCCCCCGCAGAGGCGGGTAGACAGGAAACTCCCTCTCCACAGGAAACTGTTGCAGCCAGGCTGGCAATGAACGCGATCGCCGCCGAAGTTGAGGCGCTACGCTGTCCGGAGCAGGCTCGCCAACCGCCGCAACCATAGGTATATTAAGGCGCATTTGGCAACAAAAAGGCATTGAAAATGGTTGGCGAATTGGCGGGCGATCAGCCCCGCAAGCGAATTGCCGTATTCCTCGATGGGACATGGAATACCACGAACGACAATACGAATGTCTGGCGACTGCGAGCGCTTACGGCGCCGGTCGGCGCCGATCAGGTCAAGCAGTCGATCTACTACAATGCCGGCCTTGGAACGCAGGTCGGTAGCAAAGTGCGCGGCGGGATGTTTGGCGTCGGAATAGACGACATCCTTGTCGAGACCTATCAGTGGCTCGTCGAAACCTACAACGACGGGGACGACATTTTCATCTTCGGCTTCTCCCGCGGGTCCTACACTGCGCGCAGTCTGTCCGGCTTCGTCTCTCGCTGCGGGGTTTTAAAGCCGGGAGGGCCGCTTTCGATTAGACAGCTCTATGATCGTTACCGGCAGGGACTGACGGTCCCATCGATCGAGCGTCTCCTCAACCATCCACCGAAGAACCCGACGTTGGAGGAGGAGTGGCTTGTCCGCTACTCTCGCTTCGTGAATATAAAGTTTTTGGGGGTCTTCGACACAGTAGGATCCCTGGGCGTTCCCGTGGGCGTTAGTCGCTTCAAGAAAAGCCACTCGTTCCTCAACACCAGCCTTCGGACACCGAATATCGCAGCGGCGCACGCGCTCGCGATCGACGAGCACCGTCCGGATTTCGCTCCTACGCTATGGACCAGAAGCGTGCCCAAGGACCCGACTGCGGATCAACCGCGGGCTCCGCGTTCGCTGGCAGAGGCGGAGCAGCGCTGGTTTGTTGGAGCACACGCTAACGTCGGCGGCGGTTACTCGAACGACCTGCTGTCGCAGCGGCCGTTCGCCTGGATGATGAAGCGTGCCGCTGCGCAGGGACTATCGTTCCGCAGCGATGTCGACCAATTCTCTCCGACGATCCGTTCACCTGTTATCGATTCCTACGGGAGCTTCCTAGGCGGCTTCTACCGGTTTGTTCAGCGCAAATATAAACGTCCAATCGGACCCGACCCAACCGACAACGGCGCCGCCGTGGAAAGTACGATCAACGAGACGATCGACAGTTCGGTTTTCGAACGCTGGCAAAGTGACGAGACGTACAGGCCCGAAAATCTCTCACTCTGGGCCCGTCTAAAGAACGCGGATTTGGCCAAGCTTTCCGGGTCGGTGCGCGCAGACGATCTATCGCAAGTACCGAAGTATTGACCGAATGTCGCGAGTTGAAGGGAAAATTTGCGGCCCCATATCTTGGCAGCGGCACTGATCCGGAGAGCCGAGGCCGATCGGAGGGCCGAGTTCTGAGGCGGACGGACAAGCGGTCACACGGCCTTCGCGGATCGGGAGCGGCGAATGACACCTATCGACCAATTCATGTGGCCGTACCAAGACTCGTTCAGAGAGGGCGTCCAGCATCTGGCCCGAAGTGTTTTAGGAGACATCGGCTTCCAAGATGGAGCAGCTACCGTTTTCCTGGTTGGGTTGGCCGCTCCGGGCCACCAAGGGCGCCATGCGGTTTGCATCGAGCCGGAGGATGGCCCTTGGAAGCAGGAAATCTTCGGTACGCTCTCTGCGGATGTCGAGCGCGCCATCCCAACCGATCCGATGCAGCGTATGCACTACGACGATCGGGCTACGATGCGCGACAAACCTGAGAACATTCGGCGGAACGTCATCACGAAGGAGATTGGGCGCCGTTTGAAAGTCGAGGATGAACGCACTGGCACGCGCAGCTTCTGCTCGCACGCCACCAAGTACGGAGATTTCTACATCGTCGCCGTTCTCCAAGTTCCGGAACGCGGCCTCAGGTCACTACCAACGATCCGTTACCGATGGCAGGATCAGGTTGGCGAAACGAGTCTGGTCCTTGAGTGCATAAGGGAGATATTGGCTCAGGCGGTACAGGAGTTGTCGAGACCGCATCCGGAGCCCGGCCGGGGAATAGGCGACCGTAATCGTCTGGTTGCGAAGGAAATCGCCGATAGGGCCGCACGTCTTCTGATGCGCACGCCGTTCATCGACGGTGACTACGCCAATTGGGGGCTGTTCGAGTCGATCGAAGAAGTTTCGAAGCTGATGTACGAGGGGACGGTCGGCACCGGAAGGATCATCTTGGCCGCAGATAACGACCCGAGTCTGCACTACATGTTGAAGCTGTCGTCGCCCGTTTTGCTGAATGAGACGCGCTGGTTAAGAAAACTGCTGCAGATGGCCACCCGAGAGACCGCGCTGATCTGCGGATATGCGAAGGCGTTCGGCCTTGGTTCGGTTTCCGACGTGGGCGCGCCGCACTTCTCGATCGATTTTACGGGCCGTCATCAGTGGGATCTGCGCCGGGGCGATCGCATATTCATGAGGGTGAAGGATGGCCAGCCGCGACTGCCGCAAGACCCCATCCAGGTCGAACGGTTCGAGGAAAACATGCGCCGCATCTTTCCCGGGATCGCGGATTCTTCGATCGCGCTGGCTCGCAACGTCATGGACCTGCTCTTCAAGATGGGGCGCGGTAGCACAATCGTGTTCGCGGCTGATGCTGCTGACGAGGCCAAGCGGCTGGAATCCCAAGGCACCCGGATCCAGCCCGCCGCGATTAACAAGGAATTCCTGGAGCGGGCAAGCTCCATCGACGGTGCGATGATCGCCGATCCGAACGGCGTCTGCCACGCGATCGGCGTGATCCTCGACGGAAACGCGACGCCGAAATGCACTCCTGCGCGCGGCGGTCGCTACAACTCGGCGGTCCGCTACGTCGGCAACGGTTCGACCGGCAGGCAGGCTCTCGTCCTCTCGGACGATGGCACATTGGACGTTGTTCCTCTCCTCAGACCGCAGATCGACGGCGACGTTCTGGAACGGGCGGTCGAAGCGTTGGGTTCGGCGTCGATCGACAACTACCATCAGACGAGAAATTTTCTCGAGGAGAATCGTTTCTATCTGAGTGCGGATCAGTGCCGACGGGTGAACGAAGCGCTCGATAGGATCGAACGCGGGGTTGCCGAAGTCGGACGCATCGTTTGGTCGACCAGCAAGTTCAAACCCGATCCCGAGATGAACGACGGCTACCTCAAGAACAAGCGGGACCGCGGCGGTTAGGCGCCCTCGGGGTCGCAGCAGGCGAGAAGCGCCAATTCCTTCGGCTCGGATCTTGTCCCGTCAATGGAATGGAACGAGACCCAGAGTCCTTGTGGGAAAGGTTTTCGACCCACGATGAGGAGAAGGAAGCCCGGCAGGTGATGCGTTGATCGCCGGACGACCTCCGCGATGCTTGATAGATCGTCGGACGAGGGGGACGGCACGTCTTCAGGATGCGTGTGCCAGTCGCCGACGTAATCGAGCCCCAATTCGTGGTGCCGGAATATCTCTTCCTGCTCCGAGGCCCGATGTGGCCGGAAGGAGAATCGTCCTCGGCTGTCGCGAGACCTTGGTCCGGTCGCGACGGCAATCTCCCAATCATGGCCGCGAACCCGCGCGAAAAGCTGTCCGCCGGCCTCGCGGTGGTAGAAGCGACGCTGACGATGCGCGTCGAATGTCGCGAGCGCCTGCGATGCTATCCTGACCGAAATACGGTCGACTTTGAGCTGCAGGACCGGCTCGCTCACGAGAATGTCCAGTCGTGTTCGTAGGGCCCGCCCATATCGTCCGGCTGACCGCGCGATGCCGCCCAACCCGACGCAACGGATGCGTCGGCTTCGCGGAAGGCGGCTGCGTCCGCGAGCCACGATCGCCACAGCGGCTCGGCTACGATCCCGCGCAAGGCATCGATCGCGAGCCTGGCGACAAGGGCTTGAGCGTTGGCGAGTTCGACCGCCCCGAACGGCGTCGAGACGCCCCCGCACTCGGCCGGCGGCGGCTTGCCGCCCGCGACGACGGACAGCCGAAATTGCCCCTGATCGTCGAAGCCGTCGGCGAATTTCGCCCCAGAGTTTCCGATCAGGACGGCATGTGCCGCCAACGCGTGCGGCTCCATCCAGCCGTAGACGGCGACGGCATCCTGTCCGGGCCGCGTCAGCGCATTCTCCACCGACGCGTCGGCCGCCCACTCGCCCGTGCAGGAGATGATCAGGTCTGCAGCCTCGATGGCTTCTGCATGTTCGCGCGTAAAAGTGGCGAACGTGGAAACATAACCCTCCACGAATCCGATCGTCGGCAAGCTCGCGCGGATTCTGTCGGCCAACGACTTCGCTTTGCCTGTGCCGACCGCCAGGGCGCCGAGTTCGTGTCTGCCGATATTTTCCCAGCCGAGGTCTTCGGGGTCGACGAGCCGCAGGTGCCCGACGCCGGCTTGCGCGAGCATCCGTGCTACGCCGGACCCCAGAGCGCCACAGCCTGCGATGATCACCTTGGCGGCCGCCAGCTGTTGCTGAGTTCCTCCTGGCAGGCGCGAGGCTGACGAATCCGTCCGCTGCGTCGCGACGCGATCGAGCCTGAAGCGCCCGAAGACGGTCCTGGCGGTATCCTTGGATGGGTCGATGCTTTTGCGCATGCTCCGCCGGTTCAGCGGTTTGCCTCCGCGGTCCAAGGGCCGGCGAAGGTACATCGCGGCGTAATGCTCGCGTCCGGACGGACCTTTGCCTGCCAGGACGACGACCGCTTCTTTGGGAGAGTTGCTCATCAACCGCGTCAGGAGGTCAACACCGTCTTGGGATCGAGCTTCGACCAAAGCCCAGAGTTCTTCCGCGGTGTCCGGATAGCGGGCGGGAGCCGGAAGAGGATCGATGGCGATGACCGGCGTTTCCTTGAATGACTTCGGTACCGCTCCGGTCAGGTTCTTCCAGACCCTTACCGCTTCCGCCTGGCCGGAAAAGACAAGCATCCCCCGCCCCGTCATCAAGGCTCGACCGAGGATGGTCTTGCCGGCTCCGAGGGGGCCAGGCATGACTTCGACGCGGATGTCGGAGCGGGTCACCCATGACAGCCAATAAAGGCCGAAATCGTCGCGGAAGTCGTCCTCGTGCTTCCTGGTCTCGTTGTCCGCCAGCAGTTGGATGGCGTCTGCGATCGCAGCCTGGACGGTCCGGAGCCGGTCGCCTGGCACCGCCTTGGTCGCAAGACACAGCTTGCCGTCCTTTTCGACGTGCGGCTCAGCCTTCGCGCGCAAATACCCTACGAGGTAGACCCGCGCGACGCTGAAGGGAAAGTCTGCGTCGACCTGGATCTCGAGTTCGCGATCCCGCCACCGCAATCGCCAGCCTTCGACCATGCGGGGCCGCAGCGAGCCGACGGGTATGCGCCCGAGAAATTCGTCGCCGAGTCCGGTGAACCAGGCATCCAGCCCCGGATCGCCGGAGCCGACCACGGTCGTCGCATTATGCGGAAGGCTCACGCTTGGCGGTTCTCCTTCGCATAGCGGCTCTCGCCCCGCTTGATCACGGCGGGCCCGCTCGCCTTCTCGACCTTGGACTTCTTGGAGGGGTCGGGCTGCTTGGAGAACCAGTCGGTGAAGAACAGCGCGTCCCAAGCCTTCATCGCGTTGTCATGGGTGCAGTCGAGCCTATCGAGTACCTCGAGGTGCTTGAGGTTCTCGTCGATCTTTTCCTTCAGGAAGGCGGTCTTCGCATCGCCGGATTCGGCCAGGTTCTCGTTCAGCACCGGATGCCGCACGGCGACGTTCAGTGCCAGTTGCAGACTGATGCCCTTCAAAGTCTGCCGGAACGACCTGTCGTCGCGCCCGTCGTCGCGCGAAAAGTGGTCGCAGCACAATTTGGAGATGGTGAAGCCGCTCGCAATATCGTCCGTCCACGTCCAGCGGCTGCGGGCGAACGCCTTGACCATGCGGACGATCCGCACGAACTGGCCCTCGTTGCCATCGGTGGAAGCGTCGGGGGATTTGCTGGTGTTGGCATCTTTGAACCACTGGGTGTTCGCCAGCGGATCGGACTCTCTCCACTTGTCGCCGGCGGCGATCTCGAACCACTTCTTCTCGACGCCGGTGAACGGATCCGTCTTGCGGTTCTCGCGGTAGACCGGCACATCGACGTGGTAGCCTTCGGACTTGTAGTAGACCCGCACGCAATTGTTGCGCGCTTCGGGCTGGTCGGCGAAGCGATTGTCCTGCAGCGCGTCGCTGACCATCTTCCTCGCGTCCTCGGGCGACTTGTCCTGTCCTTGGTCGTCCTTGAGCTTGTCGCGCTTGAAGTAGACGCCGTCGTCGACATCGTAGTCGTTGCGATCGTGCTGGATCATCGTCTTCATCGCGTAGGAGCCTTGCGTGCGCGAGCCGATGGCCTTGGGGCTTCCGTTGCGGTCGAGCCCGTTCCGAAGTCGGTCGCGGTTGGTTTTGGCTTTGCCGAAGATGTCGGCGCGATCGTCCTTCGACATGCGCACCGCCGCGCGTTCGAAGCCCTCCACCTGTTCGTCGCAGTCCTTCACGTCGTCGCCTCCATCTTCACGCCGGTACTCGGCATCGCCGGCAGACTCATCATTAGGGCCTTCACCATCCGTCCGTCGGAATTGTTCGGATCGTCGCAGGCGCTCTTGGCGAGATCGGCATCGATGCTCGCCTGCTGGATCAGACGACGGACGGCCTCCGGTCGCGCGTCGTCGAGTGCCAGGAATTTCATCGTGTCAGCCGACACGTCCTTCTTCGGGAAGCGTACCCTAGCGACCGGGCGTCCGAGCTCCGTCAACGTGTTGCCGATGAAGCGGGCCATGTTGTCGAAGGCGAACTCCTGTGCCGAAATGCTGAGCCCCGCCGCTTCAGCGCCCATCTTCCAGCCGAGGATCGACCGGTGCACCTTGCGCGGGGTAATGTACTCGCCCTCCGGTCGCGAACAGGTACCGAGAGAATAGATCTCGATCGGCGCCCCCTTCGGAGCGGATTGCAGCGCATCGACAAGACCGACCATGATCGGATTGTTCGCCCAGAGGCCTCCGTCGGCGAACACCTGCGCCACGCCATGCTCGTTGTTGGGATCGTTGACGGCGGCAAGCGAGCGGAAAATCGGGGCCGCGCTGGATGCCATGCAGACGTCCACCAGCTTGTAGAAGTCGTCACGGACGCCGCTGCCCGCCGTTTTCTTGAAAACCCAGGAGCGATGGCTGCTCATGAGGACAGCGGGTATCGAGAGCGAGATGCCGCGCTTTTGGAAGACGTCGAGCATCGTGGTGGTGCCCAGCACCTCCGAGAGTGCTCCGCGTAAAGCCGCATCGCCGCGTTCGACGTAGTACGAGCCGACGAATATGCGGTGCAACGCCGAAAGGCTGCCCTTGATCCGATGCGGGAAGATGTTGCGACCCCGATGGCGATAAAGGTCGACGATCCCGCTCATGGGGCGCCCGACCGCCAGCGCGCACGCGACGATAGCTCCGGTGCTGGTCCCGGTGATCAGATCGAATCCTTTGCCGAGATCGAGAGATTCGGCGCCACGGATGCGAGCGAACTGCGTGACGAGGCGGTCGAGGAAGGCCGCGGTATAGACGCCGCGCATGCCGCCGCCGTCCAGGCTCAACACCCTGTAAGGTTTGGTTTCGGCCGATGCCTGCGCTTCTACGATTCCGTCCACTTGTGGATCTTCCCGTCCGTTTCAAATTCCAATTTTCACGCTTCGTTCGACTCGCGGCGCAATACTGGTGAAGCTGCTCGCCCGAGGGGCGTTCAGCGGATCGCGTTCGACGTCGGACCGGAAGTCGCAAGCCTGGCAGCAAACACCGGGCGGTCTGGCGGTATTCCGAAAGCTTCAATAAAACTGGTGGTTGAGATGGCGAGCACTTCGCGGGACCGCAAGAGCGATGCAGGCTATTTTTCCTGCGGAGACCACGATTCCTTTCGTTGACTTTCGGGGAATCGACACCTCCAGCAAATCGCTCCTACCGACGCCAAGCGAACAGTTTCGCCTCATGTCGATCAGTCGGTTGCGGTGGTGCCCATGGCTCTCAGGCGGCTCAAGGCTTCGCGCATGGAAGCTGCGTCGATGCGGTCTCGTTGGGCCCGCGCCGTCAGCCGAGCCGCTTCGTTTACGACCCAAGCGGCGTCGCTCATCGGGCGCCCCGCCAGCGCCTGGCTGGTTCGGGATAAATCCACCACATCATGCGGCCGCTCCTTCAGCATGCCCTTGAGGGCAAGCTCGACTTCCTCCTTGGTGGGATAGTCGACGAGCACCGAGTGGTCGAACCGACCGGTTCTCAAGACGGCAGGATCGAGCGCCTCCTTCCTGTTCGTCGTCGCCAGAACCAGGACGCCGTTCTTGGCGGCCGCTTCGATCATTCTGAGTATTTCGGTTAGTTCCTCGACCTTGTGGTCCTGGGACATCGGCCCCCGCGCGGAGGCCACGGCGTCGATTTCCTCGAGCACGAGCAGCGACGGTGCGCTGCGCTTGGCCTGTTCGAAGGCGTGCCGCATCGCGACCGTCGTCTGATGGATGAAGGGGCTTCCCACCTCCCCGAGATCCAGCCGAAAGGTAGGCCGCCGCAGCGCCGCGACCAGGGTATCGACCGCGTGGGTCTTCCCCGATCCGGGCGGTCCGTAGAGCAGAATACCGTTCGGCAGCTGCACCCTGAGCGCCTGGTACCTGTCGGGATCGGCGCTCGGCTCGATGACGTACTCGCGAAAGAACGCCTCGAGAGCCGGGCGACCGGGCAGGGCGAAAGCTTCGGGGGCGACCGGCTCCGCGAGCTCGGAGACGTCCAGAGCAGCGAGGAAGAAGGCGATGTCGTCGGAAGAGACCCAAGGATTGGCGCCACGTACCGATCCGACGTCGAGGGCGGATGCCTGCGAAGCCGTAAGTATCTGCGCGGCGACCTGCCTCATGTCTTCCGTACCGTCGGCATCCTTCACCGGCAGGCACACCTCCAGCGCTGGCAGAAACAAGGCGCTCGCCACTTCGGCTCGCGGAGCGCGCCGGCGCATGCCTGAAATCGCCTCGCCCAGGGCCCTGACGTCGCTTGTCGTGGGCAGCCCGAACCGCTTGGGCCAGTGCAGCGTCTGCACGGGCTCGGAGGACTTGGCCAGCATCATGGTCATGAAGCGGCGGCCGCCGAACTCGAACTCGGCGAACTTCGAGGCAAGGTCGATCCTAGCGGCGTCTTCCGCGGCCGGTTCCCCGCCGGCGAGAACGAGGATGAGGCCGTCGCCCGCCTGCTCCTGCAGCACCTGATAGCCGGGTCCTTCCGCCCGCAGCCTGCCGACCGTGCCGGATACGAGCTTGTGACCGATCGGAAACCAAGGAAAGCCGGACATGCTACTTCATGAGGCCGGCGAGAGCCGCGCTGGCCGCGTTTTTGGCGCTGGTCGGTATCTGGTTCTCTAGAATTCGCCCGATGGTCCGGCGCAATCCGTCCAGATCGCTTCGGTCGATGCAGGCCTGTCCGTCGGCGACCAGCCTCTCGTGCAGCGCTTTGTCGATGGCCAGGTGGCGTTCGCGGGAGAAGGCGAGGAACAGGTCGACCTGAAAGCCGGGATGCTCCTTGGCTCCGTTGATGAAGATGGCGAACATTTCGGAGTGCGACTTCCGCGCGTCGTCGGGCCGACCATGGCGGAGCGCCTCCCGAACCTGCGCGAGCAAGGCGTCGAACCGATCGTTCGTGGATTTGGCAGCGTGGGATCGGACGATGGAATCGTAGTCCTGGGCCAGACGATCAGTCTCTTCCGTCAGGACGCCGCCCACGTTTTCGGGGCGGTTCTTGATTCGGGAGATTTCCTGCCTGATGGCACGGCCTTCCTCGGCGATCGATCGTCGCGTGTCCGCTTCGAAGGAGGTCCTCAGGTTCTCGCGTTGTTCGTCCAGCCGCCGGTTCAGTTCCTCGGTCTCGGCGCTGCGCTTCGCACCGAGGGCGCGCTCGAGTTCTTCGAGTTCGGTCGCGGTCGTGTCGAGGACGGAGTTGGCGAGCTCCTCGCCTTCGTGACCTTCGAAGCTCTTTCTGGCCCCGTGATCGGTGAACATCTTGCCGGTGTCGAAGCGGCGGCCGATCGAGGGCACTTCGAGCGCGCAGTTCAGGAGACCGTTCTCGTCGAGATTCCAGTGCACGCGGACGACGTCGCCGCGACGGATGATGTCACCGATCTCCAGCTGAGAGCCCTCGACGCGGAAGCTACCGACATGGAGATTGAGGGCCGGATCGGACACGCCCGTTTCCATCTGGTAGACCTCGAAATCGAGGCCGGCCTTGTCTCCGCCCTTCAGATCGTTCGCGGCCCGGTAGCTCTCGGTGCCGCTCGCCGGAATCGACTGTCCCTTCGCCACGAGTTCGTGGAGCGTGTTCTTGGGGATGCCGCCTTCGTCGGCGACCACCTTGACGGCGATCGTGTGGGTGATCGGCGTGCCTGAGGACGATGCGTCCGTGCGCTTCACGACAAGCCTGGTTTCGGCCTCCTGCACGGGATTGCCGGACCGGTCGAACACCATTACCCGGAACTCGTTGTCGCCCCGGCGCGCGACGGGCACGTCGTTGACGGAGGTCGTTCCGTCGAGAGGCAGCTGCCCGCTGGTCCAACCCATGTCGCTGTCGATCTGGAGCCGATAGCCTTTGCCTTGCGCTTCCGGCTGCGGCCTGACCCGGATCCGGATCCGCGCATCCGAGGTCCGCTCCGGATACCCGTATTCGATCTTGACGGCGCCGCCCGCCTTGGCCGTCGCCCTGGTCGGTTTGGCGGTCACCGCTTCGCCGGACCAGTCGCGGCTCTCGGCGAAGATCGCGGCACCGAACGCGACCGCGGTCATCGGATCGGAATCGAGGTCTCCGGCGATCCCCAGTTGTTCCGGCACGCGCGAACGAACGATGGGCATGCGGGTCGGACCGCCGATGAACACGACGCGATCGATGTCGCCGCTCTGGTAGCCGTTCTCCTTGAGCAGCTTCCGGCACGCATCGATCGACCGGTCAACCTGATCGGAGACCAGATCCTCGAGCTGCCGTCGGTCGAACGGAATGTCGAGGTAGATTTCCTTCCCGGCCAGGTCGCGGGACGACAGTTGGGTTTCATCGGCGGAAATGCGCGTGGAGGGCTGCGCCGACAGGGCCGCGATCCGGAGCACGCGCTGATAGGTCGGATCCTTCTGCAGGTCCTCCGGGAGGTCGAACTGGTCCATGAGCCACGGCCGCACGATCTCGTTGACGACCCGGCGGTCGAAGTCGGTGCCGCCGAGCATGTTGATGCCGCCGTGACCCACGACGTTGATCGTGCCGCCGACGCTCTGCACGATGGCGACATCGAAGGTGCCGCCTCCGAGATCGTAGACCAGGAATTGGCCGTCCTTCAGCGCCGAGTTGCGTCGCTGGCGATCGGCGATCGACGCCATCGCGGCCGCGATCGGTTCCTGGACCAGGCCGACGCGCCCGATGCCGGCGGCCTGCGCCGCCCGCATCGTCGCTTCGCACTGCATCTGGTTGAACGCCGCCGGGATCGTGATGACGGTGCCCTCCAGATCGAACTGACCTGCCGCCAACTTGGCCTGTGCCAGCAGCGTCCTGAGCACTTCGGCGCTCGCCTCCTCGGCGCTCATCGAGCGGTCCGCGCTCTTGAATTCGATCGGGCTCGAGGTGCCCATGAGACGCTTGAACTTCTTGCCCACGTTCTCCGGGGAGAAGGCATCCTGCTCGTAGGCCCGCTGTCCGACGAACATTCCGCCGCGGCGATCGATCATGATCGCGCTCGGAAGCACGTCGGATCCGTCCACGGTCTTATAGAGCCGCAATTCCCGACCGTCGTTGCCGACGATGGCCGAATTGGACGTCCCCAGATCGATGCCGAGATACATGCTCACTCCTTGCTCGCCAGATAGACCTTGCCCATCAGGACGGGACGCATGTCCGCGATGACGGCGGGCTCGATGGTACGGGCGACAACCACGTCGGTGCGTCCCTGAAACTCGTCCCCGTTGACGGGAGATACCGGCAGGTTGACTTCGAAGTCCATCCCGTCGAACGACTGAACGGACATCTTCCGGTCTCGAAGAAGCTCGTCGAGGCGGTCCGCCGCGTAGCGCCCCTGCGAGGCGTATCTCTCGCGCCGCTCTTCCGGAACGCTGTCGAGTGCCCGCTCAAGCACGCGCAGAAGCTTCCAATACTCGACCGCGAGCCGCGCCATCGTATCTCCGCCGTCCGTCATGACCGACCCTCGTTCGCGCGCGTTGTTTCCTGCGCCCTCATCGCCGCGTCGCCGGCGGACCCGACGGTCGCCATGACGCCGCGAGAGCACGTCCCTCGGATTCCAGCGAATACCGCTTGCCGATCAGCTCGGTATCGACGGCATCCTTGTCGCTCTGCCGGAAGCGATAGTCGCTGCAGCGCGAATTGTAATCGTCCACCACCGTGCTGAAGCGCTGGCTCTGCACGCCGGCCTGGATGAGGGGTCGGGCGGCCTCGATCCGCACGCGCTGGAATGCGCAGTAGCGGATGTTCGCGCGGGTCAGCGCCAGACCGGTGCCGACCGACGGCATCGTCTCGCTGGTATCGAATGTTTCCGCTCTCTGCGGAGGCGCGGCGGTCGTCTGAGACGGTGCCGGCGTCTGCGGCCAGGTTTGCGCATTGGAATAGGATGGCGGCGGCCGGTATTGGGTCGTCTGCGGTCCCGGGCTACTTCCGCCGTTGGCCAGGATGGCCCAGAGCCCGCCGCCCCCGATCACGATGCCCCAGAACCACATGACGCGGGTATTGGCCTTCCGCTTGGCGGCCGCGGCATCCCGAATGGTCCTCACGGCACTCAAGTTCTCTTCGTCGGTCTCGAGCGTGAGGAGCCTCTCCGCGAGCTGCTCCGTGTCCTTCCACTTTTGGGCCTTCAGATTCTTGGTCAAGTCGTTCTCGACGAGGATCTTGCGGGCGGCGCGCTGGTCCTCCCGGAGAATCGTGAGCATGTCCGACGAAGGCGGCTTGTGCATCGCGTGGTCGAGAAGTCCCTGGATGATCCTGTCCGCAGCTTGCGGAGACGACGAGTCATTGTTCAGCGAAATAGCAATGGAACGGACGAGGCGCCATGGCGCATCCGAGAACGGCAACTTGGAGGTCGCATCGACGGCGGCTGCGAACTTGTCGAAGATGGATCTCACGCTTCCGACCGACCCGCGGCCGAAACCGCCCTTGAGCAATTCGCCTTCGATCGTGCGGTGCGAATTGTTGGCCTGCTCGCACGCCTGCAGCAGCGGCGTGAGCAGATCGTCGGCCAGCTTGTCGTTGCGCAGTTCGGTCAGTTGTTTCGTGTCTTCCGCCATCTGGTCTGCGGCGCGGGGCAGGTGGCCGAACACACCGGACGCGATGTCAACGACCTTTTCCGCGCCTTCGAACTCGCGTTGGTCGTTGGAAAGATCGAGCGCGAGCTGCCGGACGGTCCCGTACATCTCACGGGTGGTGGCGTCTTCGCGCTGTCGGTGGTTTTCATAGGTCTGGATGGGTCGAACCAGCGCCATCCAGAAGCGCAGCACGCTTTCGAGCTTGCGGTAGGCGGCATCCGGTTTCGGATTCTTGCGTATCTCGTCGCAGGCCGCGACGATGGCCTCGCTCCGTTTGGAGAGTTCGGAAGCGACGGTCTGGCGGAACATCGAGACGTATACGTCCAGCCTGAAGACCGCCGCGCTGTCCCCGCCGGCGGCGATCCTCGAGACGAATAGATCGAAGAGAGCCACCGCCGCGTCGCCCATGCCCAGGGCCTCGACCACGGCCTTGGTCTGCCGGTCCAGCAGCTTGGAGAGCGCATCGGTGACGACGTCGCGGTCCACGCGGCCTAAGGCGATCTCCTGGCGCACATCGTTGATGGCGTCGCACACGGCGCCGGGTGCGACGGCTGCCTGCGCCTCGATCAGATCACAGAGGTGATCGAGGCCGAGCGAAGCTGCAGAACCATAATGGGCGATGACGTTCGATCGCGGCAGGGAATGGAGGCGCGTCAGACGTTCCTTGATCTCGCCGATCGGCCTGCCGGCGCGGATGTCGGACACGATCTGGGCCGCCAGGCTCGGATCGACATCGAGGAAGCCGCCGACTTCGGCTTCGATCCGCAGCCTCGGCGTCAGGAGTGTCTGCTGCGCGCGCATCAGGACGTCCGGCTCGTCCACCTCGTCCTCGATCGCGTCTTCGTACGCTTCCTTGACGGCTGCGGGGTCGGCGTCGGGCGACAGGCCGAGGAGGACGAAGGGATTCTTGAGCAGGTTGAAGTCGCCCCCCGCGATCGGCCCGCTGCTGCGACCCTCCGACAGCACGCGTTCGCGATGGGAGCGGAACAGGATCGCGTCGCGGGGGGCGAGCCGGATCGCCTCGTCGAAGTCGCGGAGCGCGCGATCACGATCGCCTTTCTTTTCCCAAACCAGCGCCCTGAGGCCATACGCGTGACCGTCGCCGGGCGCGAGCATCAGCGCTCGCTCCAGATCCACCAGTGCCTCGTCGTACCTGCGGCAGCGTGCCTTGAGGAGACCTCGACGGCGATGCGCCTTGGCATCGCCCGGATCGCGGGAAATGGCGGCCGAGAGCTCGACGATTTCCGCGTCGAGGTCGGTTTGGGTTTGCGTTTCTGCGCCAGGTGATGACATCGACCGACTCGAAATGCCGTCCTTTCAAGGACTACTTCTTCCCGTCCTGGTGCCGCTCGAGCCACTCGACGGCGGCCTGCTCCATCACCGCCGAGGCCGTCGTGTCCCGCAGCGCGGCCGCCGACTTGATCCTCTTGATGATCTCGGGATCCAGGGAGGTGAGAAGCTGCTTCTTGGGACCGCCGGCCGGCGGCTTCCGTCCCGGTCTCCCGGCCTTCTTCTTTTCCGCCATCGGTCCCGTCGCCCATATGCTGTTGGATCGGGGGCGAAAATTCCACGGCAGGCGGAAGGCGGCAAGCCCCCGGGCCTCCGCGCGGCCGATTTCCACATCGATCGACGACCTCGATAACCCGAAACGCCCCCGAAAGTCCCGAAAGATCGCGATCCTCATAGACCTATTTGAAATAGGTCTATCCCTTCAATAGAATCTATTGACTCGATGCGGCAGCCTCGGTCATAGAACAAAGCGAGAACATTTGTTGTGTAGGCGTGAGGTGTTGGTATGGCGGGCGTGCTGCAGCGTGACGATTGGCGGGCCGATCTGGCGTCGATCCTTCCGGACTTCTTCGCCAGGCCGGGCCGCGAACCGTGCGTGCCGGAGTGCGGCCCGGGCTGGGCCGGCGTCGTCGACCGCTGCTGCGTCCGGATCGCCGCCGCGCTCGAGCCGCGCGAGTCTTTCCGCTTCGAGACTATCGGGCAGAGCCAGGGCGCGCTCCGGATAAGGTGGGGCGGCCGGCTGTCGGCCGCGAGCGAGGCGGCGGTCCGCGCCGCCGTCGACCTGGCCGAGGCCCGCTCCCTCTGCGTCTGCGAACTCTGCGGCGACCGGGGCCGGCTGTACCGGGCCGACGGGGTTCTCGCGACCCGCTGCCCCGGGCACGCCGAGGGCATCCCGGCCCGCAGTCCCGGGATGGAGCACGTCCATCTCGTCCAGCTGACGGTGAAGGGCCGGCTGCGGGTCGTGGTCGGCGCCCGCTACGTCTTCGAGAGCGACGCCTTCGTCGAGATCGACGACCTCGACGACCTCGGGCGCGGGGAGGCCTGACGATGGCGTCGTCCAGGCGTCGCGACTGGCGCGGATCGCTCGTCGAATCCTACCCCGACCTGTTCGGTCCCGTCGGCGATCCGCCGGCCGCGGCGGGCTGGCCGTGCTGCGGCGACGGCTGGCGCGACGTGCTGGAGCGGGCCTGCCTGCGGATCCGGGCCGCGGTCGAGGCGGACGGCGGCACGGTGCGGATCGTTTCCGTCCAGGAGAAGTACGGCACCCTGCGTATCGATTGGCGCGGCGCGCCGTCCCGGGACGTTGCCGCGCGGCTCGAGGAGGCCGTCGACCTCGCCGAGGCCCGCAGCGCGACGACCTGCGACGTCTGCGGCGCGTTCGGGGTACTTCGCGGCGGCGGCTGGCTGGCGACGCGCTGCGCCGCGCATGCCGAGGGGCGCCCCGCGATCGAGTTCGAGGAAGGATTCGAGAATCTGCAGGTCGAGCGCCGGCTCGTGGGCGGCCGCTGGCGCTCGCGTTTCCGCTTCTACGACCGCTCCGACGACCGGTTCGTGGAGCTCGGACGCCCCCGCCGCCGACCCTCGGAGTAGACGATGCACCCGCCCGACTTCGGCCCTACGGCCCACCGGGGACGCCCGGACCTCTTCGTGTCGGCCAAGACGACGTCCGGCCCGATCCCGGCGCGGCATCCCGCGCTCAGGACGGCACTGGTGCAGTCGTCGCTCGATCCGGCCGTGCGTGCGATCCACCACGTGTCGTCCGCGCCCGTCGGAGCCGCGCCGGTCGAGGTCGACGCGGTCGTGGTCGCGAGGGACGACGGGTCCTTCGTGCTCGACGTGGTGCCGGCCCGTCTCCCACGGAAGTTCGACGAGGAGATCCTGCGCGGCATCGCGCTGCGCGGGCTCGGGGTCGGCTCGCTGGTGGTCACCTCGGAGCATCTCGCCGCCGAGCCCCGCCGCTCCAACGTCGACTTCGTCTGGTCGCACCGCGGCCACCCCGTCGCGATCGGTCTGCGGCTTGGCATCCTCCAGATCCTCGCCGAGGACGGGCCGCTCCCGCTCGGCCGTCTGCTGCAGTCGGTCCGGTCCGACCGCGATCCGGCGGCGGCGGTGCTGTCGCTCGCCTGCGACGACCAGCTCGAAATCGACCTGGCATCGGCCCGCATCGGGCCGGCCACGACCGTGAGGTGCCGCACGTGAAGAAGACCGGAAAAAAGAAGTCGCCCAGGATCACCTTCCGCATGGTTCGGAAGAAGCTCTCCGACCTGCACGGGCAGGACGCGGCGGAGGATGCCGACGCCGACTTCGACATCGAGAAGGAGGACGAGCCGCAGCCGCGTCCGGCCCGCCGGCGGGTGAGCGCCGTGACGGCGGTGGTCGGTGCCGCCTTCGAAGCGGCGGTGCCTTCCGATCTCCGTCGCCGGCTGCGGCACAACCAGGCGCTGGCGGCGGTGATCGTCGTCCCGACCCTGGCCTGGGTCGTGCCGGTCGCCGCCCACGCCAGGTCCGTGCTCGGCTCGCGCTGGTGCGTGCATACGCGCGAGGGGGCGGACCGCAGGCGCAACGCGGCCGTGGGCTCCGACGACGTGGCCCGCGACCTGTCCCGCGGGATGTGCGTCATGGGCGTCGCCGCCGACGCGGCGCTGCTTCCGACCGCCCTGAGCGCCGGCGCCGACGTGACGATCCGCATCGCCGCGCCGGACGCCGCCGTGCTGAAGCGCGCGATCGGCCGCTTCGCGCGGCGCTCGCCCGGGGAGCTGCCGGACGGCCTCGCCGCCGGCCTCGATCTCCACGATATCGTTGCCGCCTTCAGGCCCGGCACGGGAGCGCGCGATATCGTCCGGCGGCTTCAGGCGGCGGCCGACGCCGGGCGCGGAACGGCGGCCCGCGTGCCGGTGCTCGAGACCGCAGTCGAGTACGGACCTGCGCGCCGTTGGGGATTGGATCTCGCTCTGGATGTCGCCGCGTACCGGGCGCAGGAAGGCGCGGGAAAAGGGGCTTCGGGTAACCCGATTTCCTGGCGCGACATCGACCGCGGGATCTGCCTGCACTCGCCGCCCGGCATGGGGAAGTCGATCTTCCCCTCGATGCTCGCGGCGGCCTGCGGCGGCATCCCGCTGGTGTCGACCTCGGTGGGCGGATGGTTCGGAGGATCAGGGTATCTCGATGCCGTCTTGGGATCCATGAGAAGCGCGTTCCAGCGCGCTGCGGCATTGGCGAGTCCTTGCGCGATCCTTCACCTCGACGAGGTCGACGCGCTGCCCAACCGCGAAACGATGTCGGACCGCTCGCGCGAGTGGTGGAATGTCTTGGTCTCCGAGGCGCTTCTTCTGCTGGATTCCGCTCTGGCGGGCAGGGCCCGGGTGGTGGTGATCGGCAGCACCAACATGATCGACCGCGTCGACCCCGCGTTGCTGCGGCCCGGGCGGCTCGAGAAGATCATCGAGATCCCCCGCCCGGACGCCGCCGGCGCGCTCAACATTCTGCGATTCCATCTCGAGAGCGATTTGCGCGAGGACGATCTGAGCGAACTCGGCGTGCTGCTCGAAGGCTCCACCGGGGCCGAGGTCATGTATGCGGTGCGGGCGGCGCGCCGCACGGCGAGGAACGCCGGCCGCCCGCTTTCGGTCGACGACCTCAGGCGTGCGGTGCTGCCGGTGCAGGAGATCCCGGCCGGGCGCCTGTTCAGGATGAGCGTCCACGAAGCTGCGCACGCCATCGCGGCGCTGGCCATCCCAGTCGGCACCGTGCGGCACGTCGTGCTGCGGACGAGCGGCGAGTCGGGTGGGCGGACCGTCGTCGACTACGGCGACGACCCGCTGTCGACCCGGCGCGGGATCGAGGACCGCGTCGTGGTCGGGCTCGCCGCCCGCGCCGCGGAGCGGATCTTCTGCGGCGCGATCTCGACGTCGAGCGGCGGGGCGCGGTCCAGCGACATCGGCGCCTCGACCGCGATGATCGCCTCCGTCCACGGCAGCTTCGGCATGGGCGAGGACCTGGTCTATCTCGGCGCCGGCGACGACCTTCTGCGCGACATCGCGTTCAACTCGGACCTGCGCGGCCGCGTCGCGCGCCACATGCGCGAGCTCGAGGGACGCGCCGAGAGGCTGGTCGAGGCCAACCGGGCCGCCGTGCTCGCCGTGGCCCGGCGGCTCGCCGACAGGCGTTTTCTGTCCGGGGACGAGGTCGCCGCGATCGCGCGCGGCCTGCTCGCCCCGGACCGCGGAGCGGCGCGCGCGACGCACGCCGGACCGGCCGGCCGGCCCGGACGCCGGACCGTCGGGCACGGGAGGGCGAAGCGGTGAGCCCGCGGACCGCCGAGCGCGCGCGACCAGGCGCGAATCCTTGAACAGACGGATGGAGCAATCTGCATGGCACCGCTGCCCCGACGCATCGCGGCCCGCCCCGACCCCAAGGATTGGGCGGACGAGGAACTGCTGACCTTCGCGGAGGCGGCCGCGCTGCTGTGGCCGCACGGCCCGCTCACGGCGAGCACGCTGCGCACCGCCTACCGCGCCGGTCTGCTCGAGACCGTCCTGCTCGCGCGGAAGCTGATGACCTGCAAGCGCGCGCTGCGGCAGATGGCGGAATCGGCGCGCCGGCCGGCGCGGCAGCGGGCGTGAGCGGGCGCCGCGACCGGCGGAACGGCGGCGCCGGCGCCGGCGGGGGGCGGGCCGCGGACGCCCGCTCACCCCCTTGTACCCGCAGGAAAAATGGAGAAATTGGCGGGGGCCGCCGCGCCGCGCCCGAACGCGTGGCGCGGCGGCCCGATCCGGCCCGGTGGGACGAGCACGAGCTGATGGGCCTGCACGAGGCCGTGGCGCTGCTGTGGCCGCGCGGGCCGGTGACGCTGTCGAGCCTGCGGACCGCGATCGCGAACGGCGATCTCGGCCACGCCCGGATCGCCGGCCGGATCTACACGACGCGCGCCGCGCTCGCGGCGATGTCGGAATGCCGAAGGATCTCCGCCCCGGAAGGCGGCCCTCCTTCGGAAGCGGACTGGGAGGCCCATCTCGCCTCGCTACTGCCCGGCAGGGGCGGCCGCGGCAGCTAGGCCGACCGGACATTTGGATTTCGAAGTCGTTTCTGGCGGGGGCGCGAAGTGCGCCGGTCCGTCGCCCGGAGGACGTATGTCCGAAAGCGGAAAGGAGAACGAGCCGATGCCGACGACGGACGACGCCCGCCTCCTGCGGATCGCGCCCTCGACCAATCCGGACGGCCTCGACCTGACGGTCGCCGAGGCGAAGGCGATGTCGGACGAACTGTTCAGGCGGACGTTCGCCGTCGCGGGCCTGGAGGAGGTCCCGCTGGTCCATCCGGGCCGCTTCCTCGACCGCGCGCCGCGCGGATGCACCTGGTACGTCCGCTTCGAGGCGGCGCCGAAGAAGTCCGGCGGCAAGGACCGGAAGCAGGACCGCTACGTGCTCGCGGTCAAGGCGCCGCAGATGGGCGGACCCGAGGCCGGAGGCGGCATGGCGGTGGCGCCGCGGGTCTACGTGCTGGAAGCCAAGGAGCCCGACGCTGCGCGGCTCGAGGCCCTCGTCTTCCTCGCGCGCAGGTCGGGCCGCCGCATCCGGATGTCGCACTGGCCGATCGAACGCATCGAGGGACTCTCCTGCAAGGATCTGCTGGAGAGCTACCGGCTGAAGAATCTCGGCCCCCGGCCCGACGGCAAGGAGGACGCCAACAGGAAGAAGAAGACGCGCGAGACCTACGACCAGGCGGTGCGCGTCTTCCAGCGGGTCTTTGCCGAACTGGAGATCGGCGACCTCAAGGGCGATTGGCTTCCCCGGCAGTACGAACTGCGGTCCGGCCGGCCGGCGACGTCGCGCTATGCCGACCTCAAGACGGTTCAGATGTGCCTGAACGGGCAGCTCGGGGCAGAAGGGGCGGACTACCGGCTGAAGCTGCACAATCCCCCTCCCGGCCGGCTGGCCAAGGGCGCCTGGACCGTCGACGAGTACGACCGGCTGCTGAAGGCGGCCGATGGCTGGCTGTTCGAACCCGGCGGCGCGCCGAAGATGGTCGACGGGCCGGACGGTCCCGTGCAGGCGCGCCGGAACGCCCGCAACCGGGTCGCCTGGAGGCGCGCCATCGAATTCCTGCCCTTCACCGCCTCGAGGCACGGCAGGCTGCCGCCCACCCGCTGGCTGCCGCCGGAGATGGAGCCCTCCGACGGCCTGCCGCTGCCCAAGAACGACCGGCCCTGGATCGAGGTGACGGACGAGCTGATCTACTATCACCGCGACGGCGACGTCGCATACGGCGGCAACAAGGGGCGGGCCGGCAACGTCATCCCCGTCGAGTTCGCGCCGACGGTGCGCCGCTGGTACGAGATGGACATGGCGGCCGGCCGCGAATTCGTCTTCCACAGGTGCAACGGCGGGCGGTATCGCGGACCGAAGCTCGGCTGGCAGACCTTCAAGTGGATCGTGAGGGACGCCGGCATCGTCGGGCGGCGGATCCCGCACCATCTGAAGGACCTCGCCAAGGAGTGGGCCGAGGCCGCGCGTCTGCGGCTCGAGGCATTCGCGGAGCACGCCGACACGTCGGCCGAGAGGCTTTCGGCGACCTACGGCGACGCGCTGCGCGCCGCGCTGCTGCAGGAGGCCGCCGAGGGCATGACGCAGGCCGACTGGCGGGCGGACGGCGCCCGGCGGGTGGCCATCGCCGACCGCTTCCGCAACGGCGGCGCGCGCCCGGCCGAAGCGCCTTGCCCCGAACGCCAAGCCGGCGCCGGGCAGGTCGAGGCCGTCGGCAGACCCGCCAAGGCCGCCGGCAGAGCCGCCAAAGTCGCCGCAAGGCCCGCCATGGCCGCCGCCAGGCACGTCGATCTCTCCGGCAAGCCCGTTCGGACCGCGGGCAAGCCCGCCTGAGCCAGGCGCGGCGCCAGCGCCTGCGCGGCCGTTTCCCCTCGCACATCCCCTTTGTAGCCGGCCTTCGGGAGCAGCCTGCGGGTCGACGCCCGGTCCACGGGCCGCACGCGCCGTCCGCGGCCGCGCGGCCCCGCTCTTTTCGGGGCGGCCGGGGGCTGCCGGGGGCGGCGGATGCCGGCGCCTCCATCGCCGCGCCGTCGCCGCGATCCCGCTTCGTTCGCCAAAGGTGCTCGGAATGCCCCGGAATCCGCGCGGCTTGAGCCTTTTCTTCGGCAAGCCGAAAGGTTCGCCATCCTTGAAAACGCAAGTGTATTCACGGCGCCCGGGCGCACTCGGATGCGTTTCGGGGCACGTGGGGTTCACTCCGGTGTACCCGTTCGTCGCCGCACCGTGGCCGCAGAAGGTACGAGGGCGGTGACTGGAGCACGGCGTGGACCTCGACCGGCACCGCGGCGACCGCTTCCGCGCCCGCGCAGGTCACCCTCGCCTGTGCAAAACGCCGCCAAATCCGCTCACGGTTTAGTTACCAAGCCGCTCAATCCGTTCACGATCTGGTTACAAATCCGCAGATCGATGGTCCAGAAACAGCCCCACCGCCGCACACCGAGCGTATCCGGGGCTCTACCCGGGGGAATCCCGTGAGAGCGGCGGCGCACTCACGAAGCCGTGGGCGCCGGATCCGGGGCCGGCCGGAGGGCTCCGATTCCCCACGGCCCTCGCGGCCCTCCCACAGAATGGGCCGGGGATTCGAATCCTTGAGGGGCTGAAAACCGGATCCTTGTGGGATCGGTCCGCGCTCGGCCCCGGTCTGGCACCCGACCCCCGATATTCGAGTCCTAGGAAATGAGCCCGCCGGTCCGCCTCTCGGGCCCAGCCCGGCCGTGTCGGCCCCCAGCCCACGAATCCTTGGGAGGGGCGATGGACCGGAACAGCGCTCCCCGGGTGGGCGTTGTCTAGTTCGATGAGGTGCCGTTATGAGTGACACGATCGTCCAGCCGCCGAAGGATTCCCCCCAATGGGCGAGGCGCGTCATCCTGGCGCTGAGCGTTTTGACTGCCATCCTGCTTGCGTTCGTCGGGCTGTTCGTCGCGATGCAAAGGTTCGGAGAACAGGCGCACGGGGCCTGCGAGACCGTCGGGCTTTGCGCCTCACCGGCTCCGCCGATCCTCCGATTGCCCGACTACGCCTCCGACTGGTTGGACGGCGGCACGAACGGCAACGCCGTTTGCGAACCGGTCCGGCAGGTCCACGAGAAGCAGAACCCCGGATACGCGGTCAGGATGCAGGTGCTGCAATCGGCCGAGGAACACCGCGTCATCTCGCAGGGGCTCTTGGACCTCAAGCACGATCAGTACAGATATCACTGCAAGTTCTGGGGCGAACCGATCGCGAAGTAGACGGCGGGGAGACGAACCACGCCTTCCTCAATCTGCACCCATTGAGGTCAGGTTGTTTCTCGCGTCGAGACAGCTCGGTCCACCCGCCTCTGGCCGCCGCGGCGTCGATCGCTGCGCTCGCCCGCCGTGACCCGGTAGCGCGGCAGCTTCTTGATCTCGCGCAACATCACCCCCGGCGGAAACTCGCCGTACTCCTCGCCTTCGGTTCGCGGCTTGTGTCCCTGGATCGCGTCGCGGACCTCCGGATCCATCTTCGCCTTGCGCCCGGCCGTCTTGAACCTATGCCGCCAGCCGTGATTCGGAGCCACGTTCTTGTCCTTGATGCCAAGACTTCTGACCCATTCGGCCAACTTGTTGCCGACGGACGCGCTGGTCCGCGTCTTCCGGTTGGGATTGCGTTGCCGTGCGAGCGAATAGAACAGCGGCGCCTTTCCCTTCAGGCGCCGCGCCCATTCGAGAAAGCCCATCTCGATCAGATGCGGGTGTAGCGGGACGGTGCGTTCCTTGACCGTCTTGACCGTGCCGGCCTCGGGCGTGATGAGGATGCAGGGCACGCCCTCGATCGTCTTGACGTCCGATCTGCGGAGCTGCGTGAGCTCGTTTACGCGGGCGCCCGTGTACGCACAGAGCCACGGCACCCATTTCCGTGCGGCCGCATTCTCCGCCGTCATGAGTTCGCCCATCGGCGCGAGGGCCGCCGACAGAATGATTGCCGCTTCCCGATCGGTGAAGCCGCGCATGTCGCGCCCGTGCTTCCCGCCGATGTCAACATGCACCTCGACGGCGGGGTTGGTCGGAATTTTTCGCATGCGCTTCGACCAGCCAAAAAAGCTCTTGGCGGCTGCGATATATCCGTCCCGGACGGTGATTGCAGAAGGCACCCTCTTGAGCAGCGCGTCGCGCCATTCGAGCAGATGTAGCTCGGTGACGCGGCTCATGTCGTCGGTGCCGACTCTCCGGATGATCTCCTCGAAATAGGGGCGCCACTTCTTGCGGGTTGCCGGCGAGATCTTTCGGGCCTCGCAGAACTCCGCCCAGAGCGTCTCGAACTGCAGCGGCGGATTGGGCAGTTCGAGCTTCGGATAATAATAGGGAGGCTGGTCCACCGTGGCGTACTGACCAATCGCGGCACCCGCCAATGTTTGCGAGGCGCGTTCCTTCGCCTCAACATACGCACGGATGAAATTCTCCAGACGCTCCCCGACTAGATGGATGCTCTTCCTCTGCAGGAATGCCCGCGCCTCGCCCCAGTAGGCGGATCGCGCGAGCGCACCGCGGAAGCCCTTGCTTCGGCCGATTTTCGCCAGCTCCTGCCGCCACTGGAGGAGTGCGCCCGGCTGATCCGCGTGCGTCCCGACGGTCTCCGAGTAAAACGCTCCGGCCAGCGCCACGATCTGCCGATGCGACAGTTCGTCAGCGGGCCTGCCGACGACAGTGGAGCGCCATTCCCGCTCGAGCCTCAGATTGTGCTCGTTGCACAGCAGGAGGGCCTCGTCCCGATCCTTGGTCTTGAGGGAAAATTTGATCTCGGCCGGCATGCCGAAACCGCGGTACTTCGCGGGTACGCGGCGGCGAAACCAGAAGAACTCAGAACGCGGATTTACCCACGGCTCGATCATGCGAAAACGGCTCACGGTGACCACCTGCGTGTACCACCGGACTTTTTCGGAAAGCCTTATTTTGTAGGTTAAGCGGGAGTTTCAGCGGTTTCGGAGGGTCCGTGGCGGAGAGGGAGGGATTCGAACCCCCGATAGGCTTGCACCTATGCCGCATTTCGAGTGCGGTGCATTCGACCACTCTGCCACCTCTCCTGAAGGCGCCAAGTAAGGAGCATGGCCCCTGTGGTTCGGGCGTTAATAGGCGAGGATGGCGGGCCAGACAAGGCTTGCGAGGGCGAAAATCGGGCCGGTTTTCCGGCTGGACCCACGAGTCACGGTGATGATCGGGGGCGATCGCGGATTTCGGCGGCGGTTTGCGCGGGAATGGGCCTGAGCCGTTCGCCACTGACCCGGCGCGAGCCCGATGCGGCACGTCGGTGCCGAATCACTGGTACCCGCAAAAGGCGGGGTGGGACCGCCAGACGCGGTAAACACTGGCGGTCCCGGTGCCGCTCATTGAAATACTGGCTGGGAAGGGCGGCTTCGCCGGCCAGGTGAGGCGACGGTTTCGACCGTAGCGTGCGGGCGGTGCACCGCAACGCAATCCGGTCCTTAACCTAACCAGTCAAGGTTACTCCTTGTCGGACTTGGCCTTTTTCTTCCCGTTCTCCGTAGAATCGCGGTCTTTGTCTTTGTCCTTGCCGTTGTCCTTGCGGCGGTTGGTGAAGCGGGCATTGCCGAGGCCGGTGCCGATGGTGAGCACGCTCCAGCGATCGACGTCCTGCATGAACGGCACCTCGGAGAGGCCCTGAACCACGCCGTCATTGTGCATCAGGATCGCGGTGTCGTGCTCGCCGATCTGCGGAATGCCCTCGAGCAGGCTCGCCGGCAGGTTGAACTTGCTGCTCTCCCAATTGCCCGGCAGGTTCTGTGCGCCTTTCTCGATGGAGCCGTCCGCGTTGATCACGCCGGGACAGGCGATGCCGATGAACGGCGCCAGCTTGTAGCCTTCTTTCTCGGCCTCGGTGATCAGCCCCTTCAGCATCTTCGTGAGCCGCTTCACCGCGCCTTCGCGCGTCGGCTCGTCGTCGGCATGACGCCACAGCTCGGACTTCACGACCTTGGCTTTCGAAAGGTCTTTTGCCTTTTTCCAGCTGGTCTCCACCAGGCCGCAGCGGATGTTGGTGCCGCCGATATCGACGGCGAGGATACTGTCATGGGCTTCGAAGATCCACGACGGCGCCAGATGCAACGCGCCGATCAGGCCGGCTTCGTCGGGATGATGACGGATCGGCACCATGTCGATCTTAAAACCCTCGGCGATGAGGATGATCTCGGCGCGCGCGACCGCGAGCTCGCCGAGCCGGGAATCGCGAAAACCGCCGCCGACCACGATGCGCTCGGTCTTGGCCCAGGCCTTGGACTTGAGGAAACGCCGCGTGACGTAAGCGAGCTCCTGGGCGAAGTCCTCAATGGCGCTGTGCACCACCGCCCAGGCCTCGGTGTCGTCGCCGACCAGGATGGCGTCCAGCGTCTTCTTGCTGATCTCGTCCGACGGTTCCTTGCCGAACGGGTCCTCGCCGGACTTGCGCAGCGGCTTGCGCCAGCGCTCGAGGATCTCCCTGAACGCGCCCTTGCTGGCGCGGTCGCCGATGAAGCCGTCCTCGTCCTTCATCTCGATGTTGAAGCTGTCGATATCCACCGACGGCAGCCGCTCGGCGCCGTGATGGGCGATGCCCGTCGTCGTCTTGACCAGCTCGTCTGTTGCCATGGTAAGCCCCTTGCCCGTGTGACCGAATTCGCCGGGACAACGGCGGGGGAACCTGTTGGTTGCGGCGCGGTCCGAAATTCGCCTGCGGGCCGGATCGGGCCCAAATGCTTCAAATCCGGGCCGTTTTCGCCGGCTTTTCCTTGACTCCGGGGGATCAGCGGCTATAAATCCCGCAACCGGCGCGGGGCGTTTCTCGCGCCGCTTGTTTTTACGTGGGTTTTCAAAGGGATAACTCCCGCCCGCACAAAACTCGCATAAACCCATAACGACTGACAAAAAGCCGGCCCCGACAATATGTCGCGAGGCCGGGAATGAACACGAAGGAAAACAACGATGTTCGCAGTCATCAAAACCGGCGGCCGGCAGTACCGCGTCGTTCCGGATGATGTCCTGGAAGTAGGCAAGATCGAAGGCGAAGTCGGCTCGATCGTGCAGCTCAATGAAGTTCTCCTGGTCGGCGGCGACACGCCGATCCTGGGTCTGCCCACGGTCGCCGGCGCGTCCGTTGCGGTCGAGGTGCTCGACCACAAGCGCGGTCCCAAGGTCATCGCTTTCAAGAAGCGCCGCCGCAAGAATTCGCGCCGCAAGCGCGGCTATCGCGACGAGATCACCGTGCTGCGCATCTCGGAGATCCTGACGGACGGCGCCAAGCCCACCAAGGGGCCGCGTCCGAAGCGGGAGAAGGTCGCCAAGCCAGAGACCACGACCGAAGAGGCCGCCGCATAATTTGATCACGCGCCATCACGAAGTGATGCGTGAGAAATTGTGAAATGATTCCGTCAAGGAATTGATCTAGAAATACGTAGAATTTCGGAGACGAGCCATGGCTCACAAAAAAGCAGGCGGTTCATCGCGCAACGGTCGCGATTCCAAGGGCAAGCGCCTCGGTATCAAGGCGTTCGGCGGGGAAGTTGTGATTCCCGGCAACATCATTGCGCGTCAGCGCGGCACCACCTGGCATCCCGGCCTTAATGTCGGCATGGGCACGGACCACACCTTGTTCGCCAAGATCGAGGGCCGCGTAACGTTCCAGGCCAAAGCCAACGGCCGCACCTTCATCTCGGTGCTCCCGCTCGCAGAGGCGGCTGAATAGACGGTGGATCAAATTTGGAGTCCGCCGGGTCCCAGACCGAACCGGCGGAGTCCTTGAGATCACAGATCGAAGGCTCCAGGGGAGGCGGGAAACCGGCCTCCCCTTTCGTTTGCGTGCTCACTTTTCACTTTAGTGACTTCGACGGAGCCGGACATGTTGCAGGATTTTTCGAGCGTGACCTTGCGGGAGGCGAGACCCAGCGTCGTCGCCACCGAGCGGCTGACCTTGCGGCGGCCGACCCTCGCCGATGTCAGGACCATCGCCCTCCTCGCCAACGACCGTCGCGTCGCCGACAACACAAGGCGCCTCCCGCATCCCTATTCGCAGGACGACGCCATCGCCTTCATCCGCGCCAGCGCTGCGCCCGGCGGCGAGACGGTGTTCCTGATCGAGCATGACAGCGGCCCCATCGGCATGGTCGGCATCGACCGCTCGACGCCCGAGAACGCCGAGCTCGGCTATTGGCTCGGCGTCGAGCATTGGGGCCGGGGCTTTGCCACCGAGGCCGCACGCGGCGCGATCGACTTCTTCTTCGAGGAGTTCGAGGACGATCATCTCTATGCAGGCGCGCGCGTCACCAACCCGGCCTCGCGCAACGTGCTGGAGAAGTGCGGCTTCCAGTGGAGCGGCGTCCAGCTGCATCGCTTCCTGGCGCTGGGCTCGTCCACGCCGGTCGACTGCTTCCGTCTCTCGCGCGGCGTGTGGGCGTCGCTGAAGAGCTGGAGCAGCGCGCGAAGGGTGAGGTAGGGCGGAGGCGGCTCAAACTGTCGTCCTGGTGAAAGCCAGGACGACGCTCGAATTTATTCCGCTGTAATCACGCTGGCGGATTCACATCCGCGTCCCTGCGTCCGAGATCGCGCTCACGCAGATAAATATAGAACCCGGCGGCGATGATGATGGCGGCGCCGACGATGGTGGCGATTTCGGGCACGTCGCCGAACACGACGAAGCCGAAGATCACCGCCCAGACGATCATCGAATATTGATAGGGCACGACGACGCTGGCCGGCGCGAGCTTGAGCGAGCGGTTGACGCAGAACAGCGCGGTGACCGAGACGCATCCCGCCAGCGCGAAGATCACGAGGCTGCCCGGTGTCGGCGGCACCCAGTGGAACGCCGACAGCACCGCACCCAGCAGGAACGTGCCGACGAATTGCGACGACGCCATCACGATATCGGGCGTCTTGCGCAGGCTGCGCGTGATCAACATCAGCGTTGCAAAGGAAAGACTGCCGCCAAGCGCGATCAGCGCCGGCAGGC
This sequence comes from Bradyrhizobium sp. Kon56, assembly GCF_055807635.1. NCBI lineage: Bacteria > Pseudomonadati > Pseudomonadota > Alphaproteobacteria > Hyphomicrobiales > Nitrobacteraceae > Bradyrhizobium > Bradyrhizobium sp. Kon56. The sequence goes on from NZ_JBVVOU010000002.1 coordinate 56,564, forward strand.
TCACCGTCTGTGCCGAGGGCCGCAGCGCGATCAGCACGCCGCAGAAGCCGATCAGGATCGCCGTCCAGCGCCGCCAGCCGACGTTCTCGCCGAGAAAGATCGCCGACATCGCGGTGACGAAAATGGGCCCGGCGAGATAATAGGTGATGACGTCGGCGAGCGGCAGGTAGACCGTCGCAAGGAAGAAGGCCGCCACTTCCAGCGTCGACAGCACCACACGAAAGAGCTGGAGGCCCGGCCGCTCCAGCTGCAGGAACTGGTGACGCTGCCGCCAGACCAGCGGCGACAGCAGCAGCAGCGCCGCGCAGGCGCGCAGGAACAGCAGCTGCCCCACAGAATAAGTCCCGACCAGGAACTTGCCCATGGCATCGCCGAACGAGAACATGAAGATCGACAGCACCATGAGCGCAATCCCGGCGAGGCGCGCCGAGCGTTCGTCATAGGCCGAGAGATTTTTGAAAAGGGGCATTGAGCGCCGTTGTAATGACGCAGGCTGTCGGGACAAGCCCGCGTTGGACGAATTGAACGGATTGTCGCACTCTCCGCATCGCGGTAGCGATGGGCGACATCGAACGAAAGAGCCAGGAAAGAGCTTAGCCATGACCGACTTCGACCCGGCCCGGCATCGCATGATCCCCGCGCAACGCTGGTTTGAGGATTTCGTGGTCGGCGAGCGTTTCGTGCTGCCGAGCCGCACGCAGACGACGGCCGTGTTCGCGGCGTTCCAGACCGCGAGCGGCGACACTCATCCGGTGCATTACGATGTGGAGTATTGCCGCAGCCGCGGCATGCCGCATCTGCTCGCCCACGGTTTCCAGACGCTGATCCACACCGCACCCGGCGCGGGCCTGTTTCCGTTCATGGTCGAGGACTCCCTGGTCGGCTTCCTCGAGCAATCCAGCCGGTTCCTCAAGCCGGTGTTCGCCGACGACACAATCTATCCCGCGCTCGAGGTCATTGAGCTGGTGCCGGGACGCTCGACCGGCGCGGTGACGCTCAAAAGCACCGTGTTCAACCAGCGCAAGGAGCTGGTGCTGGAGGGCACGCAGAAATTCCTGATCCGGCGCCGGCCCAACTAACGTCGTCCCCGGGGTTAAGCACGCCCCAAAATCGCGGAAATTCGGCCGATTTGCGGGTCTATCCGGGTTGCCGCGCGGGACCGGCTGGCCTACCTATGGCCCATGAAATTCCTAGACGAAGCAAAGGTCTATATCCGCTCCGGCGACGGCGGAAACGGCTGCGTGGCGTTCCGCCGCGAAAAATTCATTGAATTCGGCGGCCCCTCCGGCGGCAATGGCGGCCGCGGCGGCAATGTCATCATCGAGGTCGCCGACGGCCTGAACACGCTGATCGACTATCGCTACCAGCAGCACTTCAAGGCCCAGAAGGGCGAGAACGGCTCGGGCTCGGACCGCCATGGCGCCAACGGCAAGTCGATCGTGCTGAAGGTCCCCCTGGGCACGCAGATCTTCGATGAAGATCGCGAGACCATGATCCACGATTTCACCACTGTCGGCGAAAAATTCGTGCTGGCCGAAGGCGGCAATGGCGGCTTCGGCAACGCGCATTTCAAAACCTCGACCAACCGCGCGCCGCGCAATGCCAATCCCGGCCAGCCCGGCGAGGAGCGCTGGATCTGGCTGCGGTTGAAGTTGATCGCGGATGCCGGCCTCGTCGGCCTGCCGAATGCCGGCAAGTCGACCTTCCTTGCCAAGGTCAGCGCGGCCAAGCCGAAGATCGCCGACTATCCCTTCACCACGCTGCATCCGCAGCTCGGCGTCGTGAATGCCGACGGCCGCGAATTCGTGCTGGCGGACATTCCGGGCCTGATCGAAGGCGCGCATGAAGGCGTCGGTCTCGGCGACCGCTTCCTCGCCCATGTCGAGCGCTGCCGCGTGCTGCTGCATCTGATCGATGCGACCTGCGAGCACGCCGGCAAGGCCTACAAGACGGTGCGAACCGAGCTGGACGCCTATGCCGGACAGCTCACCGACAAGATCGAGATCGTCGCGCTGAACAAGATCGACGCGGTCGAGCCGGACGAGTTGAAGAAGCAGAAGGAGCGGCTGAAGCGCGCCGCCAAGAAGACGCCGCTGCTGCTCTCCGCCGTCACCGGCGACGGCGTGCAGGAAGCGTTGCGCGCTCTTGCGGATGTGATCGGCGAGAGCCCGGTCTCTGCAAAAGCGAAGAGCGCGGCCGAAGCGGAGCCGTGGTCGGTTTGATTTTTCGTCGTCCCGGCGAAGGCCGGGACGACGCTGGAATGTACGGCCGCAGACGCGTGCATCGCTGATAGCTTGTCTTCGCGCCCTCGATAGCGCAGCATCCCACAATCAAGAAACGGCAGGGATCACGCATGGCGCGCGCGAAGAACGTTCTCTGGATCATGTGCGACCAGCTTCGCTATGACTATCTCGGCTGCACCGGCCATCCCACGCTGAAGACACCGAACATCGACGCCATGGCGAAGCGCGGCGTGCTCTTCAGCAAGGCCTATGTGCAGTCGCCGATCTGCGGCCCCTCGCGGATGTCGTTCTACACCGGGCGCTACATGCGCTCGCACGGCTCGCACTGGAACGGCTGGCCGTTGCGGGTCGGCGAGCCCACCCTCGGCGATCACCTCAAGAAGCTCGGCGTGCGCAACGTGCTGGTCGGCAAGACCCACATGGCGCCCGATCTCGAAGGCATGAAGGCGCTCGGCATCCCGCCGGAATCGATGATCGGCGTGCACGTCGCCGAATGCGGGTTCGAGCCCTATGAGCGTGACGACGGCCTGCATCCCACCGGGCGGCCGCGTCCGAAATACGACGAATATCTGCGCCAGCAGGGTTTTGATGCGCCCAATCCCTGGGAGCATTGGGCCAATTCAGGCGCGGCCGAGGACGGCTCGCTCCAGAACGGCTGGCTGCTCGTGCATGCCGACAAGGCCGCGCGCGTGCCGGACGAGCATTCCGAGACGCCCTACATGACGCGACGCGCCATGGATTTCATCGGCGAGGCCGAGACCGACGGCAGGCCGTGGTGCCTGCATCTGTCCTACATCAAGCCGCACTGGCCCTACATCGCGCCCGAACCCTACGCCAGCATGTATTCGACATCGGACATGATCCCGGTGATCCGCTCCGAGCGCGAGCGGCAGAACCCGCATCCGGTGTTCGGCGCCTATATGGACATGCGCTACTCCCGCAACATGGCGCGCGACGATGCCCGCGAGAAGGTGATCCCGACCTATATGGGCCTGATCACCCAGATCGACGACCAAATGGGCGTGCTGATGAAGTTCCTGGAGGAGCGCGACCTGCTGGACACCACCATGATCGTGTTCACCTCCGATCACGGCGACTATCTCGGCGATCACTGGATGGGCGAGAAGGATCTGTTCCACGAGCAGTCGGCGAAGATCCCGCTCATCATCATCGATCCCTCGAAGGAGGCGGATGCGACGCGTGGCACGCGCAACGATGCGCTGGTCGAAGCCATCGATCTCGCGCCGACCTTCGTCGACTATTTCGGCGGCAAGGTGCCGGGCCATATCCTCGAGGGACGCTCGCTGCTGCCGCTGCTGCGCGGCGAGAGTCGGCCGGATTGGCGCAAGGTGGCGTTCTCCGAATACGACTATGTCATGCAGGACGTGCGGCTGAAGCTGAATCAGCCGATCGAACGCTGTCGCCTGTTCATGGTGTTCGACGGCCGCTGGAAATACATCCACGCCTCAGGCTTCCGCCCGATGCTGTACGACCTCGAAACCGATCCGGAAGAGTTTCTGGATCGCGGCGACGATCCCGAGTGCGCCGGCGTCATCGCTCGACTGCAGGCCGAGCTGTTCGACTGGGCGCTGCATCCCAACGACCACATCACGACGCCGCGCGAGAAAATCGCCGCCTATGCCGACAACCAGCTCCAGGTGAAGGGCGGGATTTTGATCGGTGTTTGGGACGAAGCGGAGCTGGCGTCGATCAAGGACGGGATCGCGCAGCGCGCGAAGCTGTGAGTGAGCGGAAAGAGCCTCTCTCAGCTCGTCATGCCCGGGCTTGACCCGGGCATCCACGTCTTGCGTTAGGTGGCGGTGCACGTGGATGGCCGGGACAAGCCCGGCCATGACGGCGGAGAGCGGAGCGCAAACAGAAACTAATTCTCGATCTTGTACCCCGTCGCCTTCACGACCGGCTGCCAGAACGCGGTGTTGGCGGCGAGCTCCTTGGTCAGACCTTCCGCGCTGCTGCCCACCGGGATCAGACCGATCGCGGTGAGCTTCTCCTTCACCTCGGGCTTGGCGAGCGCGGCGCTTGCGGCCGCGCCGAGCTTGCTTGCGAATTCCGGCGAGCTGCCGGCGGGAAGCCACATGCCGTACCAGGCGTCGGCGACGAGATCGATGCCGCTCTCTTTCAAGGTCGGCACCTCTGAGGCAAAGGGCGAACGTTCCGCGCTGCTCACCGCGATGATCTTCACGCCCTTGGCGCGATGCTGCGCAAGCGCGTCGGCCAGCGTGGTGATCCCGAACGGAACATGGCCGCCGACGAGGTCGTTGAGGATAGCTGCGCTGCCGCGATAGGGCACGCGGCTCAAGGGAATGCCGAGGTCCTTCTCCAGCTTCGAGCCCATGAAATGCGGAATGGTGCCGCTGCTGGGTACGCCGAACGAGGTCCTGTCCGGATGTGCCTTCAGCCAGGCCGCGAACGACTTGAAATCCACAGCGTCGACCGCCGGGCTGATCACCAGCGCAAATTCAAAGCGCGCCAGCAGCGAGACCGGGACGAAATCCTTTGCAGCATCGAAGCTCGGAATCGTCTCGACCATCGGCAGCAGGTACATCGTGGGTCCGGTCGTCACCAGCACCATGCTGCCGTCGGGGCTGCCGCCCTTCACCGCCTTGATGCCGATCAGGCCGTCACCGCCGGTGCGGTTCTCGACCACCATGGTCCGCTGCAGCGCCGGCGCCATCTCCTGCGCGATCAGCCGGCACAGCGTGTCGCCGCCCGCGCCGGCCGCGAACGGGAAGATGATCTTGGTGAGCCCAGCCTGTGCGCGCGTCGCTCCCACCTGCGCCAGCAGCGGCAGGCTCAGACACCGGACCATGAATTTGCGGCGATCCATGGGTTTCCTCCACCGTTATGGTTGGCAGCATGAGAGCCGGACGGCCGCCCGGGGCAACCCGGCGTTCATCCTTTAGCATGCCGGCGCCTTGCGCGGGCCATCGTCCTGCTGCAAAAGCAGGGCCTTAGCGGCGCCGCTTGTTTGCTCCGCCGTTCCATAGCTTGAGCAATCCGCCACACGCGCCAGCACATAAAACACATGACCAGCCCCGAACTCAGTCAATTCCGCCGCATCGTCGTCAAGGTCGGCTCCGCGCTGCTGGTCGATTCCGACAAGGGCGAGGTGCGTGCGTCCTGGCTTGCCGCTCTCGCCGACGACATGGCCAAGCTGCATCGCGGGGGACGTGACGTGCTCGTCGTTTCCTCCGGCTCGATCGCCCTCGGCCGCAGCCGCCTGAAATTGCCGCGCGGCCCGCTGAAGCTGGAGGAGAGTCAGGCAGCCGCCGCCGTCGGTCAGATCGCGCTCGCCCGCATCTGGTCGGAGGTGCTTGGCGCCCACGGCATCGGCGCCGGCCAGATTCTGGTGACGCTGCAGGACACCGAGGAGCGCCGCCGCTATCTCAACGCGCGCTCCACTATCGGCAAGCTGCTGGAGTGGCGCGCGATCCCCGTGATCAACGAGAACGACACGGTCGCCACCAACGAGATCCGCTACGGCGACAACGACCGCCTCGCCGCGCGCGTCGCCACGATGGCGAGCGCCGACCTGCTGGTGCTGCTGTCCGACATCGACGGGCTCTACGACGCCCCGCCGAAGAACAACCCGAACGCCAAGCTCATTCCCGTCGTCGACAGCATCTCCTCCGAGATCGAGGCTGTGGCAGGCGACGCCGAGTCCGAGCTGTCGCGCGGCGGCATGCGCACCAAGGTCGAAGCCGCCAAGATCGCGACCACCGGCGGCACGCATATGCTGATCGCCTCGGGCAAGATCGAGCATCCGTTGCAGGCGATCGCCGATGGCGGCCGCTGCACCTGGTTCCTGACGCCGGCCAATCCCATCACCTCGCGAAAACGCTGGATCGCGGGCTCGCTTGAGCCGAAGGGTACGCTGACGATCGACGCCGGCGCGGTCGCGGCCCTGCGCGCCGGCGCCAGCCTGCTGCCGGCCGGCGTGATCAAGGTCGAGGGCCAGTTCGCCCGCGGCGACGCCGTGATCGTGCGCGGCCCCGACACCAGCGAGGTCGGCCGCGGCCTGATCGCCTACGACGCCGACGATGCCGAGCGGATCAAGGGCCGCTCCTCCCCGGATGTCATGGCCATCCTCGGCATCAGCGGGCGGTCCGAGATGATCCACCGGGATGATCTGGTGGTGGGCGGGTAAGGGCCGACAGACGCCCAAACCGTCATGCCCGGGCTTATCGCGGGCATCCACGTTCTTTCTTGCTGGCGGCAAGGTGTGGATGGCCGGGACAAGCCCGGCCACGACGTCGGAGCTGGGCCAGTGGCCGAGGTGGCACAACACCGGGAGACCAGCCATACCCGCCCCGCCCTTCGCAAAAGCGGGATTTCCGTGCTAGGACACTGCCTTAGCAGAAGGTTGAAACTCCCATGGCCGCCCCCCTCAAAGCCGTCGACGGCAATGCCGATCTTCAGGCGCTGATGACCGATCTCGGTACCCGTGCCCGCGCTGCCGCGCGCGTGCTGGCGCTGGCGCCGCCGGAGCAGAAGAACCGGGCGCTCGAGGCCATGGCGCGGGCGATCCGCAACAATTCAGCTGCGATCCTCGCCGCCAATGCCGAGGACGTCACCGAGGCCCGCGCCTCCGGCAACGCCACCTCGTCCTTCATCGACCGCCTGACGCTGACGCCGGCGCGGGTGGAGGGCATGGCCGAGGGCATCGGCATCGTGCGCGGCATTGCCGATCCCGTCGGCATCGTCACCGAGAGCTGGCAACGGCCGAACGGCATGACCATCGAGCGCGTGCGCGTGCCGCTCGGCGTCGTCGGCGTGATCTTCGAGAGCCGGCCGAACGTTGCGGCGGACGCCGGCGTGCTGTGCCTGAAGTCGGGCAATGCCGTGATCCTCCGCGGCGGCTCCGACAGTTTCCGCTCCTGCCGCGCGATCCATGACTGCCTGGTGCAGGGCCTGCGCGAAGCGGGCCTTCCCGAGGCTGCCATCACGCTGGTGCCGACGCGCGACCGCGCGGCGGTAGGCCAGATGCTGTCGGGATTGAATGGCGCCATCGACGTGATCGTGCCGCGCGGAGGCAAGAGCCTCGTCGCGCGCGTCGAGCAGGAAGCGCGCGTGCCGGTGTTCGCGCATCTCGAAGGCGTCAACCACATTTACGTCGACGGCAGCGCCGACCTCGCCATGGCGAAATCGATCGTGCTCAACGCCAAGATGCGCCGCACCGGCGTCTGCGGCGCCGCCGAGACGCTGCTGGTCGATCGCGCCGCAGCCGGTAAAAACCTCAAGCCGCTGGTTGAGATGCTAATCGAGGCCGGCTGCGAAGTGCGTGGCGACGACGCCGTGCAAAAGATCGATGCGCGCGTCAAACCCGCGAGCGCGGACGATTGGGACACCGAATATCTCGATGCGATCATCGCAGCGAAGGTGGTGGACGGCGTCGACGGCGCGATCGCGCATATCCAGAACCACGGCTCGCACCATACCGATGCGATCGTGAGCGCCGATGAGACCGCTGCGAAAAAATTCCTGAGCGAGGTCGATTCCGCGATCGTGCTGCACAACGCCTCGACGCAGTTCGCCGACGGCGGCGAGTTCGGCTTCGGCGCCGAGATCGGCATCGCCACCGGCAGATTCCATGCCCGCGGCCCGGTTGGCGCCGAGCAGCTGACGAGCTTCAAATATCGCGTTCACGGCACCGGGCAGACGCGGCCGTAGACGACGCAGGGCGCGGGGCATTGAGCAACAATTTCGTCGCGCCACGTTTCTTCGCGCAGGCCATACCGACCCATACCTCGGGCATGCGCATCGGCCTGCTCGGCGGCTCGTTCAACCCGCCGCACCAGGCCCATCGCGCGATCAGCCAGTTCGCGCTGAAACGACTCCAGCTCGATCGCGTGTGGTGGCTGGTGACGCCAGGCAATCCGCTGAAGGAGAACGGCGCACTGCATGAGCTCGGCGCGCGCATGCAGGCGGCGCGCGAAATGGCCGACGATCCCAGGATCGAGGTGAGCTGTCTCGAATCCGTCATTCGCACGCGCTATACCATCGATACGATCAACACCTTGCGCCGCCGCCTCTCGGGCTTGCGCTTTGTCTGGATCATGGGCGCCGACAACCTCGCTCAATTCCATCGTTGGCAGCACTGGCGGCGCATCGCCGACCAGGTGCCGATCGCGGTCATCGACCGTCCGCCGCAGAGTTTTCGCGCCCTCGCCTCTCCCGCCGCCCAGGCGCTCAGGCGCTATCGGATGCCGGAGAATGAGGCGCCATTGCTTGCGGATCGGGCCGCCCCGGCCTGGGTATTCCTGACCGGAATGAAGCTGAATCTCTCGTCGACCGGCTTACGGAACCCGGACGGAAGCTGGAAAGGTACGAAGTGAGTCAGATTGTGCGAACGCCATGCGGTCTTCGGGCTCTCTGGCATATTGAAACCCTTAACCCCACATGATGTAGTGTAACCAGTGGGCGCCGGATTCGGCGTTCGCGATACAGTGAAAGGAATGGTCCCTGACCACATCTGTATTGTCCAAGACAGCCTCACCCAAGACGGCTTCACCGAAGTCTGTTTTACCCAAGGTTGCCAAGCCGACGCGTAAAACATCGACCAAAGCTGCGGCCTTGAAGGCGCAACCCGACGCCGACAAGACGCTGAGCCTGATCCTCTCCCGCCTCGACGACATGAAGGCGGAAGAGACTGTGACCATCGACCTTCGCGGCAAATCGGCCTACTCCGACTACATGATCGTCACCACCGGCCGGGTGAACCGGCATGTCGGCGCGATCGCGGAGAACGTCGCCAAAGGCCTCAAGGAAAACGGCATCAAGAACATCCACGTCGAGGGCTTGCCCAATTGCGACTGGGTGCTGATCGATTCCGGCGATGTGATCGTGCACGTGTTCAGACCCGAGGTCCGCGAGTTCTACAGTCTCGAGAGATTGTACACGCAGGGCCCAGGGGCGGCGAAGGCGATCTGAGAGGCTGCTGGCCGATTTCGAATCGGCTGACGCGCATGCTAGCGTCGTGCGCGCGCAGATCGCGCGCGGTCCAGAAAACGCGACCCTGAACATATCATGCGCATAGCCGTCATTGCGGTGGGCCGGCTGAAGCAGGGCCCCGAACGGGAGCTTGCCGAGCGCTATTTCGAGCGGTTCGACGAGGCCGGCCGCAAGCTCGGATTCCGCGAGCTCGCCATCCACGAATTGCCCGAAAGCCGCGCGCGCGATACGGCGACGCGGATGGCCGAAGAGGCCGCGGCGATCTCCGCCCATATTCCCGAAAAGTCGGTCCTGGTGGCGCTGGACGAGCGCGGCCAGAATCTGGATTCGACCGTATTCGCACGGCATCTCGGGCGCTGGCGCGACGAGGGTGCCGGTCATACTATCTTCATGATCGGAGGGGCGGACGGACTTTCGCCCGAATTGCGCCGTAAGGCCAAGCTCGCGATCGCGTTCGGCTCTGCGACCTGGCCGCATCAAATGGTCCGCGTCATGCTTCTGGAACAGCTTTATCGGGCCGCCACCATTCTGGCGGGCCACCCCTATCACCGCGCGTGATCCGCGCCACAACGAGCACCTTTGCTTAAAGCGATGCGAGCGCCGATTTTCAACCTGCTGCTGATCGCCGGCGTTGCCGGCGCAAGCCTCGCGCAAGCTCAGACGCCTGCACCGCAGACTGCGGCCGTAGCGCCCGATGCGATCAAGCAGCGCGAGCAGGAGCTCGAAGCCGCGCGCGCCAGCAAGAAGAGCGCTGAGGAAGCGCAGGCCAAGCTCAAGGCGGAGATCACCTCGCTCGGCCAGGACCGCACCCAGCTCAATCAACAGTTGATCGACACCGCCGCCAATGTGCGCACCGTCGAGACCAAGATTGACGAGGCCGAAGCGCGGCTGCGATCGCTGAACGGCCGCGAACAGGCGATGCGCAGCTCGCTCGATTCACGCCGCGCCGACATCGTCGAGGTGCTGGCGGCCTTGCAGCGCGCCGGAAGGCGGACGCCGCCGGCACTTCTGGTACGGCCCGAGGATGCCCTGCAATCGCTGCGCACGGCGATGCTGCTCGGTGCCGTGGTGCCGGAGTTGCGCGGCCGTGCCGAGAAGATCGCGGGCGAGCTCGGCGAGCTCGTGGCCTTGCGCAAGACCATCGCGACCGAGCGCGACCAGCTTGCCTCCGACCGCGACAAGGTGCGCAACGACCAGACCCGGCTCGCGGCTCTGGTCGACGAACGGCAGCGTCAGCAGGCGTCGCGCGAAAAGGACCTCGACGCCGAGAACGCGCGCGCCGTCGCGCTCTCAAGGCAAGTCGGCGATCTCCAGGGGCTGATCGCCAAGATGGAGCAGGATCTGCAAAGCGCCGCCAAGGCGGCCGAGAAGGCAGCTGAGGCCGCCAAGCAGGCCGAGGCCAAGGCGGCTGCAAACGCGGCCGCCAGCGCCAAGACCGGCCCCGGCGCATTCAAGGATCGTTCCCGCACCACCCCTGCGATGGCCTTCGCCGCGGCCAAGGGCCTCCTGCCTCTTCCGGTTAACGGTAACAAGATCAGGGATTTCGGCGGTTCGGACGGGCTCGGCGGGGTCCAGAAGGGCATTTCGCTGGCGACGCGGCCCGGCTCCCAGGTCACGACGCCGTGTGATGGCTGGGTGGTCTATGCCGGCCCGTTCCGCAGCTATGGACAACTCTTGATCCTCAATGCCGGGGGCGGGTATCATGTGCTGATCGCCGGGATGGAGCGCATTTCGGTCAACATCGGACAATTCGTGCTCACGGGGGAGCCTGTCGCGACCATGGGGTCGACCTCTCAAGTCGCCTCCATTCTCGCCACGAACGCGAGTCAACCTGTGCTCTATGTCGAGTTCCGCAAAGACGGCACTCCAATCGATCCAGGCCCATGGTGGGCCGCAAATGAAGGCGAGAAGGTTCGCGGATGATGCGCAAGACTTCAGTTATCCTCCTCAGCGCGGCCACCGGTGCGGCGCTGACGCTGTTCGTGACGCAACCGCGCGCGGTCTTCATGGGCTCCAGCGCGCGAGCCGCCACTGCGGACACCTATCGCCAGCTCAATTTGTTCGGCGACGTGTTCGAGCGCGTGCGCTCGGACTATGTCGAGAAGCCCGACGACACCAAGCTGATCGAATCCGCGATCAGCGGCATGCTTACCGGTCTCGATCCGCATTCGAGCTACATGGACGCCAAGAGCTTCCGCGACATGCAGGTGCAGACCCGCGGTGAGTTCGGCGGCCTCGGCATCGAAGTCACGATGGAAGACGGCCTGATCAAGGTGGTCTCGCCGATCGACGACACCCCGGCCTCGCGCGCCGGTGTCATGGCCAACGACATCATCACCAATCTCGACGACGAGGCGGTGCAGGGCCTGACCCTGAACCAGGCGGTCGAGAAGATGCGCGGCCCGGTCAACACAAAGATCAAGCTGAAGATCATCCGCAAGGGCCAGGACAATCCGATCGACGTCACGCTGGTGCGCGACAACATCCGCGTCCGTTCGGTGCGCGCCCGCGTCGAGGCCGACGACATCGCCTATATCCGCATCACCACCTTCAACGAGCAAACCACCGAAGGCCTGAAGCGCGAGGTCGCCAACCTCTCGAATCAGATCGGCGACAAGCTGAAGGGCTACGTCATCGACCTCCGCAACAACCCGGGCGGCCTGCTCGAGGAAGCGGTCACCGTCTCCGACTCCTTCCTGGAGAAGGGCGAGATCGTCTCGACCCGCGGCCGCAATGCCGAGGAGACCCAGCGCCGTACCGCGCATACGGGCGACCTCACCAAGGGCAAGCCGGTCATCGTGCTGGTCAACGGCGGCTCGGCTTCGGCGTCGGAGATCGTCGCCGGCGCGCTGCAGGACCACAAGCGTGCGACCATCGTCGGCACACGCTCGTTCGGCAAGGGCTCGGTGCAGACCATCATTCCGCTCGGCTCCGGCAACGGCGCGCTGCGTCTGACCACGGCGCGCTATTACACGCCGTCGGGCAAGTCGATCCAGGCCAAGGGCATCGTGCCCGACATCGAAGTGCTGCAGGACGTGCCGGACGAGCTGAAGTCGCGTACCGACACCAAGGGCGAAGCTTCGCTGCGCGGCCATCTCAAGAACGACGGCGACGAGAAGACCGGCTCGCAGTCCTACGTTCCGCCGGACGCCAAGGACGACAAGGCGCTCAAGCTCGCCGACGATCTGCTCCACGGCATCAAGAACAGCGCGTCCGCGGCGCCCACGCCGGGCGGCGACAAGGCCACGACCGACAAGCCCAAAGCGGCGAACTAGGTCGGCGCATCGCGATCTGACGAAAAGGGCGGCTCCCGGAGCCGCCCTTTTTGCTTGAAACTCCTGATATCCCCGGCCTATCCCGGCCTGCCGCCGCTTGACCCCGGCGTGGTATCGTCATTGCTGAGTGATTCGGGATCGCGCATGACTGAAACGGCCGATGATCTGAGCGCCCCGCTCGGACGGGACAAGCCGCGTCGGAAACGCCTGCTGCGGCTGCCGTTCACGGCCATGCAGCTGCTCGCGGTCCTGCTCGGACTGTTCCTGGTCACCTTTGCCGGCTTCGCCATCTTCAACAAGGATCCGCTCGGCGGCGAGCCAATGACGCGGCTCGCGATCCGCGAACCCAATGCCGCAGACAAGGCTGGCGACGACAAGCCGGCCGCGGCCGGCCATGGCCAGGACAGCAAGCAGGAAAGCAAGCAAGAGACCAAGGACGCACCGAAGCAGGCGGGCGAGCAGAAGACCGTCACCATGATCGACGGTTCCACCGGCATGCGCCACGACGTGGTGATCGGCGGCGATGCCGCCGGCAAAAGCGAGACGGCGGCGGCCTCCGCACCGCCGCCCGTCATGGCCGGGATCGACCCAAAACTTCTTGAGAAATCGCGCTATGGCATGATCCCCGCGGTTTCCGGGGATATGAAGCCGTTCAACGTCTATGCGGCGGATGCCGACCGCGCCAAGGCCGCCAAGATGCCGGTGGTCGCGATCCTGATCGGCGGCCTCGGCGTCGGCGCCGCCAAGACCACCGATGCCATCATGCGGTTGCCAGCGGCGGTGACGCTGGCCTTCACGCCCTATGGGTCCGATCCAGGAAAACTCGCCGAGCGCGCCCGCGCCCAGCGCCACGAGATCTTCCTCCAGATCCCGATGGAGCCCTATGACTTCCCCGACAACGATCCGGGACCGCAGACGCTGCTGACCTCGCTGAGTGCCGACCAGAACATGGACCGCCTGTACTGGCATCTGAGCCGGATGCAGGGCTATGCCGGCCTCACCAATTTCATGGGCGCCCGCTTCATCGCAACGGAGCCGGCGATGCAGCCGATCATCCGCGAGGCGGCCAAGCGCGGCCTCGGCTTCTTCGACGACGGCTCCTCGCCCCGCAGCATCGCGCCGCAAGCGGCCGGCAGCCAGGCGATGCCGTTCGGCAAGGGCGATATCGCGATTGACGCGGTGCCGACCCCGGCCGAGATCGACCGCGCCCTGACCAAGCTCGAAGCGGCGGCGCGCGAGCGCGGCGTGGCCGTGGGCACCGCCTCCGCCCTCCCGGTCTCGATCGAGCGCATCGGCGCCTGGACCAAGACATTGGGCGACCGAGGTATCCTTTTGGTGCCATTGACAACCGCGATGCTGAAATCAAAATCCAGCTAAATCAACGGATTGGTATGGTACAGGCCCGCGGGGCCTGCTTAAGCCTTACCGACAGCATGCGAGAGGTCTGGCGGAATGGCGCGTTACGAGGATCTGCCCTACCGGACCTGCGTCGGCGTGATGTTGCTCAACAAGGACGGACTGGTGTTCATCGGCCGCCGCGCCGGCGGCATCGAGCATGTCGACGACACCCATGTCTGGCAGATGCCGCAGGGCGGCGTCGATCCCGGCGAGGACAATTGGGAGGCCGCCAAGCGCGAGCTCTATGAGGAGACCAGCGTGCGTTCGGTTGAGCGGCTCGGCGAAGTTCCGGACTGGCTCACTTACGACATTCCGCGCACGGTCGCCGGGCGCACCTGGAAGGGCCGCTACCGCGGTCAGCGCCAGAAATGGTTCGCGGTCCGCTTCACCGGCAAGGATAGCGAGATCAACGTCGAAAAGCCCGGCGGCGGTCACAAGGCCGAGTTCGTGAGCTGGCGCTGGGAGCCGATGAAGAACCTGACCGGGCTGATCGTCCCGTTCAAGCGCCCGGTCTACGAGCGCGTGGTGAAGGAATTTTCCGCGCTGGCGCAGGATTAGTTCAAGTCGCCATTCCAGGTTGATGCTAGAGCCAGTTCCGTTCCGATAGAATCGGGACGGGGCTCTAGTTTTTTATTTTGACGCGTTTTCTTGACGCGAACCGGTATCCACTTCGCTCGAAAACGCTCTAATGCACAGCCTGAAATGACGACGAGAGATCCACGCGTGAGCACTGAAAAACCCTACCGTCCCAATGTCGGAATCGCGCTGTTCAATGCCGATGGCCGCGTGCTGATCGGGCACCGCTTCAAGGGCGACGGACCCGAGATCATCCTGCCGGGTCTGGACTGGCAGATGCCGCAGGGCGGCGTCGACGAGGGCGAGGATTTGCGCGATGCCGCGCTGCGCGAGCTCTGGGAAGAGACCAGCGTCAAGAGCGCAACTTATCTCGGCGAAACCGACTGGCTGACTTACGAATTCCCGCCTTATGACGGGCCGCAGACGCATCGGCTGGCGAAATTCCGCGGCCAGCGCCAGAAATGGTTCGCGTTACGCTTCACCGGCAAGGATGACGAGATCGATCCGCTGACGCCGCGCAACGGGCAGCCCGCCGAGTTCGACGCCTGGCGCTGGGAGCGGCTCGACCGCGTCCCCGATGTCGTGGTGCCGTTCCGCCGCCACGTCTACAGCGCAGTGGCGCAGCAGTTTGCGCCGTTCGCGACCTAAAACGCGAAAACAACCCCATGCACAGTAGAACTGGGTTGAAATCATTAGAGAACTTTGCCCGGAAATTTGCGTGAACCTAATTGATCGGTCCCACCGTGAACGGGCCGATTGCGATGATGTGGCAATCGCTGTCGCGCTTGGCGCAGTCGGCGAGCGCGGAATTGACGGCGGTCTGCTCGTCCGCGGCCTTGAGGCCGAGGCCCGGCCGGCCCGCGGTGCCGACCGCGACGGCGTTCCAGCCCATGCCGTCGGCGAGCTTGCGCACGACCTCGTCGCGCGCATCTGCGACGATCGAGGCGTTCGACGCCGCATGGAAGAATCCGGTGATCCTCAGCAGGGTTGGGATCGGCACGACGAAATTCTCGTCGACGGCAACGACCAGGCAGGCGACGCCGGCGATCGCGCCGCACGATTCCAGTGAACGCCGCGCGGCATCGTCGGCGGACGATGCGCCCATCACCATGAAATATTGGCCGCCGGGGCCGAGCGCGACCGCGCGGGATTTTGCCGCGGGCACGAACATGTTCTCGAGCCGGACCTTGGCGGGATCGCGCACCATCGGAAAGTCTTTCGAGGCGAAGGCGCGCTCGGTCATGGCATCATGCCGGACGAACGGTTGCGGCGGCATCGGCGGTTTGCCGTGCGTGTAGACCACATTGTTGCCGACTGCATAGAGCTCGCAACGCCGCGGCGACTGCGCGGCATCGGCGCGCTTCTGGCACTGATCGAGTGCGGCGTTGCGCGCGGCTTCCTCGTTCGGCTGATTCAACGACGCGCCGGTGAACCCGCCGACATTGAGTGCGAACGCCTTGTAGTCGCCGGCAGCGGAATAGTCGCCGGCCAGGTAGTTGCGGATGCGCTCGTTGATGAAGGGGACGCTGTCGGCAGGAAACTTGCCGGCCATCGGTGAAGCCGATGGTGCCGGCATGGGCATCGGCGCTTTCGCCGCCATGGTGGATGACGGGCTTGGCGCTGCTGCCGCAGCCGCGTTGGGCATCGGACTTGATGCTGGGCTTGGCGCGGCCACTGCAACCGCCGGCGCCCTGGTCGTCTCGAGCTTGGTGAAATAGAGGAAGCCGCCGACGCCGATGGCGACGACGGAGACGACACCGACCACCAGCGGCCACATCCAGTTCGGCGCGGCCTCAGCCTTCGTCACCTTCTTGATCTGCGGCGTCGCGTAGCTACCGTCCCCGCGCCGCATCGCCACCATATAGGCGTGCACCGGCGTCGGGATGTTCTTGACCTCCTGCGCGCCGATATCGGCGAACTGCACCGACAGCTTGTTGGCGACCTGCTCGTGCACGGCGCGGGAGACGCAGATGCCCCCGACCTCGGCGAGGCCCTCGAGCCGGGCGGCGATATTGACGCCGTCACCGAGCAGATCGCCGTCGCGCTCGACCACGTCGCCGATGGTGATGCCGATGCGGAACGACATCTGCCGGCTCGGCGGATAGGCCATGTTGCGGGTTCGCAGGGATTCCTGAATGTCGATCGCGCAGCGCACCGCATCGACCGCGCTTGGAAATTCCGCAAGCACGGCATCGCCCGCGGTGTTGAAGATGCGTCCGCCCGCCCTGGCAATGAAATCATCGACGACCTCGCGATAGGCGGCGAGACGCCGCAGCGTCTCCTCTTCGTCTTCCGCAACCAGTCGCGAGTAACCGGCAATATCGGCCGCGAAAATCGCTGCGATCTTGCGTTTCATCTGCGGTCGGCCCCCGGAACAAAGTTCGCGGGCGCAGAATGGCGCTATCGGCGGCGCCGTGCAACAAAGTTTCAGCGCCCGCCACTCCCGTGACGAGCGCTGAACTTATTCAGGAATTTTCAGTTCGGGCCCCGGCGCAGTGCACCGGGGCTTAGTGCATCGCCGTGCTGCTGAGCTGCTGCTGGATGCTCTTGAAGTGGTCGAGCCGGGCGATGGCTTGATCGAGCTCGTTGCCTTCGTGCTCCTTCAAGCCCTCTTCCATCTCCGAGATGGTCGCGGCGAACTGCGCGCGGTCGAGCTCGGCCAGCGAGGTCGCGACGTCGGCGAGTACGGTCAGGCCCTTCTCGGAGACTTCGGCGATACCGCCGAGCACGATGATCTTCTCGTGCTTGCCGCCGGTGGTCACGGTGAGAATGCCGGGCCGGATCGCGGCCACGACCGGCGCGTGTCCCGCCAGCACGCCGAAGTCACCTTCGACGCCGGGGATATCGACCTGGTCGACCTCGCCCGAGAAGGCGAGCTTTTCCGGCGAGACGAGATCGAAGTGGAAGGTGGCCATTGGAAACCTGCGAATGGTGAGTAGCGAATTGCGAATGGAGCGGGAGCGGCGCGACTATTCGCTACTCCCTGCTCGCCCTTCGCAGCTTAGGCCGCCTCGGCCGCCAGCTTCTTGCCCTTCTCGATCGCCTCTTCGATGGTGCCGACCATGTAGAAGGCGGCTTCCGGCAGGTGGTCGTACTTGCCTTCGCAGAGGCCGCGGAAGCCCTTGATGGTGTCCGCGAGGTCGACGAACTTGCCGGGCGAGCCGGTGAAGATTTCGGCGACGTGGAACGGCTGCGACAGGAAGCGCTCAATCTTGCGGGCGCGGGCCACCGTCAGCTTGTCCTCTTCCGAAAGCTCGTCCATGCCGAGAATGGCGATGATGTCCTGCAGCGACTTGTAGCGCTGCAGCACCTGCTGGACCTGACGCGCGGTGTCGTAGTGCTCCTGGCCGACGACGAGCGGCGAGAGCATGCGCGAGGTCGAGTCGAGCGGGTCCACCGCCGGATAGATGCCCTTTTCCGAGATCGCGCGGTTCAACACCGTGGTGGCGTCCAAATGCGCGAACGAGGTCGCGGGCGCCGGGTCGGTCAAGTCGTCGGCCGGAACGTAAATGGCCTGCACCGAGGTGATCGAACCCTTCTGCGTGGTGGTGATGCGCTCCTGCAGCGCGCCCATGTCGGTGGCGAGCGTCGGCTGGTAACCCACGGCGCTCGGGATACGACCGAGCAGCGCCGACACTTCAGAGCCGGCCTGGGTGAAGCGGAAGATGTTGTCGACGAAGAACAGCACGTCCTGGCCCTGGTCGCGGAAGTGCTCGGCGACGGTCAGACCGGTGAGGCCGACGCGGGCGCGAGCGCCGGGCGGCTCGTTCATCTGGCCGAACACCAGCGCGCACTTCGACTTGACGCTCGGATCCGGATTATGCGGATCGGCGTTGACCTTGGACTCGATGAACTCGTGATAGAGGTCGTTGCCCTCGCGGGTACGCTCGCCGACGCCGGCGAACACGGAGTAACCACCGTGCGCCTTCGCGACGTTGTTGATCAGCTCCTGAATCAGCACGGTCTTGCCGACGCCGGCGCCGCCGAACAGGCCGATCTTGCCGCCCTTGGCGTAGGGCGCGAGCAAGTCGACGACCTTGATGCCGGTGACAAGAATTTCAGCTTCGGTCGACTGGTCGGTGTAGCTCGGCGCTTCCTGGTGGATGGCGCGCATGCCTTCGGACTGGATGGGACCGGCTTCGTCGATCGGCTCGCCGATCACGTTCATGATGCGCCCGAGCGTGCCTGCACCCACCGGAACCGAGATCGGCTGACCGGTGTCGGTCACTTCCTGGCCGCGGACCAGACCTTCGGTCACGTCCATCGCGATCGTGCGCACGGTGGACTCACCGAGATGCTGCGCAACTTCCAGCACGAGGCGGATGTTGCCGTTCCTGGTTTCCAACGAATTCAGAATGGCCGGCAGATGGCCTTCGAACTGAACGTCGACGACGGCGCCCATGACCTGGGTGACACGACCGACCTGGGTAGCTGCTGTAGCCATGAAGCTCTCCTTCGAAATTCTTTACTTGAACGACCGTCGTTTGGTTCGTGCGTCAGACCGCCTCGGCGCCGGAGATGATCTCGATCAGCTCCTTGGTGATCTGGGCTTGACGGGTTCGGTTGTAGATCTGGGTTTGCTTGCGGATCATTTCGCCGGCGTTGCGGGTGGCGTTGTCCATGGAGCTCATCTGCGCGCCATAGAACGAGGCGTTGTTTTCCAGCAGCGCACGGAAAATCTGCACCGCGATATTCCGCGGCAACAGGCCGGAGAGGAGTTCGTCTTCCTCCGGCTCATAGTCGTAGGACGTCGACGGCGCGGTCGCCGCCTTTTCTTCCACGGTCAGCGGAATGATCTGCTGCGCGGTCGGGACCTGGGCAATCACCGACTTGAACTGCGCGTAGAACAGCGTGCAGACGTCGAATTCGCCGTTGTCGAAGCGGGCCAGAACCTTCTTGGCGATGTCGTCCGCGTTGACGAAGCCGAGCTGACGAACGCCGCGCAGGTCGAGATGCTCGACGATCTGCTTGTCGTACAGGCGGCGGAGCTGCTCGTAGCCCTTGCGGCCGACGCAGAAGAATTTGACTTCCTTGCCCTGCGCCATCAGCGACTGGGCGCGCTCGCGCGCGAGGCGCACGATCGAGGAGTTGAACGCGCCGGACAGGCCGCGCTCGCCGGTGCAGACCAGCAGCAGGTGAACCTGATCCTTGCCGGTGCCGGCCAGCAGCACCGGGGCGCCGGGCGAACCGGCGGCAGCGCTGGCGATGTTGGAGATCACCGCGCTCATCTTGTCGGCATAGGGCCGCGCCGCCTCGGCCGCTTGCTGCGCGCGGCGCAACCGGGACGCCGCGACCATTTGCATGGCCTTGGTGATCTTCTGCGTCGCCTTGGTGGAGGCGATGCGGACGCGCATGTCTTTAAGTGACGCCATTCTTCGTTCACCCCGGCGGTTCGATCCCTTGGATCAAGCCGCTAGCCTATCCCAGTCGTCATGCCCGGGCGTGTCCCGGGCATCTACGTCTTCGTCTCCATGCAGTGAGGCACGGAAGGCCGGGACAAGAAGCCCGGCCATGCGACCGTTCTTATGCGAAGCTCTTGGCGAAACCTTCGACCACCGACTTCAGCTTGGCGGCGGTGTCGTCGGAGAGATCGCGGCTGTCGCGGATCGCGTTGAGGATCTCGACGTTCTTGCCGCGGAGCAGCGACAACAGACCGTCCTCGAACGCGCGCACCTTGTTAACCGGCAGCGGGTCGAGATAGCCGTTGGTGCCGGCCCAGATCACGCAGACCTGCTCTTCCATCTTCAGCGGCGCGAACTGCGGCTGCTTCAGGAGCTCGGTCAGACGCGAGCCGCGATTGAGCAGGCGCTGGGTCGAGGCGTCGAGGTCGGAGCCGAACTGCGCGAACGCCGCCATTTCGCGGTACTGCGCGAGCTCGCCCTTGATCTTGCCGGCGACCTTCTTGGTGGCCTTCGTCTGTGCCGAGGAGCCGACGCGCGACACCGACAGACCGACGTTCACCGCGGGGCGAATGCCCTGGAAGAACAGGTCGGTTTCCAGGAAGATCTGGCCGTCGGTGATCGAGATGACGTTGGTCGGAATGTAGGCCGACACGTCGTTGGCCTGGGTTTCGATGACCGGCAGCGCCGTCAGCGAGCCCGAACCCTGGTCCTTGTTCAGCTTCGCCGCGCGCTCGAGCAGGCGGGAATGCAGATAGAACACGTCGCCCGGATAGGCTTCGCGGCCCGGCGGGCGGCGCAGCAGCAGCGACATCTGGCGGTAGGCGACGGCCTGCTTGGACAAATCGTCATAGATGATGACGGCGTGCATGCCGTTGTCGCGGAAGTACTCGCCCATGGTGCAGCCGGTGAACGGCGCGATGTACTGCATCGGTGCCGGATCCGACGCGGTGGCGGCGACGATGATCGAATATTCGAGCGCGCCCTGCTCTTCCAGCACCTTCACGAACTGGGCAACCGTCGAGCGCTTCTGGCCGATCGCGACGTAGACGCAATACAGCTTGATGTTCTCGTCCGGCTGCGCGTTGAGCGGCTTCTGGTTGAGGATGGTGTCGAGCGCGATCGCGGTCTTGCCGGTCTGACGGTCGCCGATGATCAGCTCGCGCTGGCCCCGGCCGATCGGGATCAGGGCGTCGATCGCCTTGAGGCCGGTCGCCATCGGCTCGTTCACCGACTTGCGCGGAATGATGCCGGGCGCCTTGACGTCGACGCGCATGCGCTTGTCGGCCTGGATCGGGCCCTTGCCGTCGATGGGGTTGCCGAGCGCGTCGACGACGCGGCCGAGCAGGCCCTTGCCGACCGGCGCGTCCACGATGGCGCGGGTGCGCTTGACGGTCTGACCTTCCTTGATCTCGCGGTCAGCGCCGAAAATGACGATACCGACGTTGTCGGTTTCGAGGTTCAGCGCCATGCCGCGGGTGCCGTTCTCGAATTCGACCATTTCACCGGCCTGGACGTTATCCAGACCGAAAACGCGGGCGATACCGTCGCCGACGGACAGCACCTGTCCGACTTCGGAGACTTCAGCTTCCTGGCCGAAATTCTTGATCTGGTCCTTGAGGATCGCGGAAATTTCCGCGGCGCGGATGTCCATCAGCCTGCCTCTTTCATCGCGTGCTTGATCGAATTGAGTTTGGTGCGAAGCGAGCTATCGATCATTCGGCTGCCAAGCTTGACCACGAGGCCACCGATGATCGAGGGATCGACCTTCACGTTGAGCGCGACGTCCTTGCCGGTCACCGACTTCAGGGCAACCTTGAGGGCGTCGAGATTCTTGTCCGAGAGCGCCTCCGCCACGGTGACGTCGGCCGTGGCCTCGCCCTTGAACTTGGCGACCAGGGTGCGATAGGCGCGGATGACGTCAGCCACCGCGAACAGGCGGCGGTTGGCGGTCAGCACTTTCAGGAAATTGGCGGAGATGCCGGCGATGCCGGCCTTGTCCAGCACGGCCGAGAGGGCTCTGGACTGGGCATCGGCCGCGAACACGGGGCTCCGGACGAGGCGCTTCAAATCGGCGCTCTCGTTCAGCATGCCCTCGAATTTCTCGAGATCGGCCTTGACCTCGTCGACCACTTTCTGGTCGCGGGCCAGTTCAAACAAGGCCGTTGCATAACGGCCCGACACACCGGAAACGGACGTATCTTCTGCAGCCACAGACGTGCTCTTTTTGCTGTCAAACTCGCAAGGGAAAAACCGTCGCCACGAAGCGGCGCCTAGCGATCCAAGCCCTTGGAATTCAAGCGGGACTTCGATTTTCGACCCCGCACGGAAGTGCCGGGCTCGTTAAAATCGCGGCTTTGCTAACATAGCAGGCGCGCACGTGCAACATGACGCCAAATTAAAGGCATGACGTTCTGTCGCCAGTTCGTCGCACTCCACGACGACGCGACGACGACCTTGCATGCCGCGGAATTGCCACAGCGCTTAAGCCCACCCCTGAGCCGAGGCCGGCGATTGGTTCCTGCCCTCAGCGCATAGCGGCCATGAACACGGATCGCTGAGGCGTGATTCCGGCCCTCCCGGCTCCACTCGCCGAATACTTTCTGAATTCTAAATGCGGAAATCGATGACTTCGTTTTACAGTATTCGTAAGTAATATAGAGGTTAACAAATCGTTAAATTCCAATATTACGGAATGTCGGCCGAATATCCCTGCCGGTAACAAGATATTACAGGGCGACACAGAACGGATTTACTGCCCAATTCATGCCTCATTAGGAATCGAAACGCGATCCCGCTCGCAAACTTACGGGGGCTCCACTTGCCACATATGTGGCAATACTAGTTAGGGACCAATATATGCTTTGTTTGAAGACGCTGGGCTCAGTGACCCGGCCGCGTACGGCGATCGCCTTCGTTGCCGCAACTCTTCTCATCGGGGGAACTGCCACCGAAGCTTCCGCCAAATCCCGCCATCACCATCGCTATTCCCACCATCATCACCGCCACCACGCCCAGACCGATGCCAACACGACCTCCGATTGGCGTAACGCCAATGCATCGATGACGCCGTCGCAGGGCACCGGACGTTCCTTCTCCGGCATGGCTTCCTTTTACGGGAACGAGTCCGGCAGCAGGACCGCCTCGGGCCAGCGCTTCAACCAGAACGCCATGACCGCGGCGCACCGTTCACTGCCGTTCGGCACCAAGCTGCGTGTCACCCATGGCGGCTCGAGCGTCATCGTCACCATCAACGACCGTGGCCCGTTTATCCGCGGCCGTGTCCTCGACCTCTCCACGGGCGCTGCCCGTGCCATCGGCCTCACCGGCGCCGGCGTCGGCCGCGTCACCGCGGAAGTCGTCTCCTAAGACGCGCGACGCGTGAAACAAGCCCGCCGTCTTGGGGGACGGCGGGCTTTTTGTTTGTTCCTCCGCCGTCATTGCGAGGAGCGCAATGACGGGGAGAGAGCGGGGGGCCTACAAAAAGCTCTGCGGATCGACGTCGACTTCGAGCTTTTGATTGCCCTTCGGCTTCGGGCATACGGCAAGCCAGTTGCGCAAATAATCCGACAGGTCGAAGCCGCGCGCGGATTTCACCAGAATGCGGAAGCGGTAACGGCCCTTGATGACCGCGAGCGGGGCTTCCGCCGGGCCCAGCACCACCACGCGCTCGTCGCGCGGCGCGAGCGCGACGAGGTGGCGGCCAAAGCCTTCGGCGCTCGGCCGGTCGCCGGCGGAAATGATCAGGCTCGCGAGCCGCCCGAACGGCGGATAGAGCGTGCGTTCGCGCAAATCGATCTCGCTGTCGTAGAATGCTTCGCGGTCGCAGGCGATCAGCGCCTTCATCACCGGATGATCGGGCTGATGGGTCTGGAGATAGCCGACGCCGCGGCCCTGCTCGCGGCCGGCGCGGCCGATCACCTGGTTGAGCAATTGCCAGGTGCGTTCCGAGGCGCGCGGATCGCCATTGGACAGGCCGAGATCCGCATCGACCACGCCGACCAGATTGAGCCGCGGGAAATTGTGGCCCTTGGCGACGAGCTGGGTGCCGATGATGACGTCGACGCGGCCCTCCGCGATGTCATTCAGCTCGGAGCGCATCGTCTCGATCGAGGTGATGAGATCGCTCGACAGCACCATGGTGCGCGCCTCCGGGAAGAGCGCCGCCGCCTCCTCCTGCAAGCGCTCGACGCCGGGCCCGACCGCGACCAGCGATTCCTCCGCCGCGCAATGCGGACAGGTTTGCGGGCGCGGCATCGAGAAGCCGCAATGGTGACAGACGAGGCGCTGGCGGAAGCGGTGATCGACCAGCCAGGCATCGCAGATGGTGCAGGCGAAGCGATGGCCGCAGGCGCGGCACAGCGTCAACGGTGCATAACCGCGGCGATTGAGGAACAGTAGCGCCTGCTCGCGCCGCTCGATCGCGGTCCTGATCTCGGACGCCAGCCGCGGCGAGATGAAGCGGCCGCGCGCCGGCGGCTCGCGGCGCATGTCAATGGCCTCGATATGTGGCATGTGCTGGCCGCCGAAGCGCGACGGCAGAGCGATGCGCTGATAGCGGTTCTTGCGCGCATTGACCTCGGATTCGACCGACGGCGTCGCCGACGCCAGCACGATCGGAACCTTTGCGATATGCGCGCGCACCACCGCCATGTCACGGGCGTGATAATGCACGCCCTCGTCCTGCTTGTAGGCTTGGTCGTGCTCTTCATCGACCACGATGAGGCCGAGATTGGCGTAGGGCAGAAAGAGCGCTGAGCGCGCGCCGACCACAACCGGCGCGCTGCCCTCGGAGATCGCCGCCCAATTGCGCGCGCGGGTGCGCGGCGTCAGTTCGGAATGCCATTCCAGAGGGCGCACGCCAAAGCGCTGCGCGAAGCGATCGAGGAACTGGCCGGTGAGCGCGATCTCCGGCATCAGGATGAGCGACTGTTTTCCGCGGCGGATCGCCTCGGCGACGGCTTCGAAGTAAACCTCGGTCTTGCCCGAGCCGGTGACACCGTCGAGCAGCGCGACGTGAAAGCTGCCGTTGGCGGCGAGTGCGCGCATGGCATCGACCCCGGCGCGCTGAAGCGGCGAAAAATCCGGCCGGCTGAAATCCGGATCTGGGGCCGGCGGCGGCGGCGGCGGGGGCATCGGCTCGACCGAGAGCGTTCCTTCGTCGACGAGGCCGTCGATCACGCCGGCCGAAACCCCGGCCTCTCTGGCCGCCTCGGACTTGCCGTGCAGCAGCCGGTCCGACAGCACCTCGATCAGGCGCTGCCGCGCCGGCGTCAGACGTTTTGGCGGATCGCCGACCAGGCGCACGCCGGCGCGCACCCGCTCGGGGCCGAGGTTGTCGCCCATCCGCAGGCACATGCGCAGCACCATGCCGCGCGGGCTCAACGTGTAATTGGCGATCCAGTCCACGACCGCACGCAGCTCGGGCTTCAGCGGCGGGATGTCGAGCTTTTCGCTGACCTCCTTAAGGCGGTTGTGCAGGCGCGGATCAGGATTGGCGTTTTCGGCCCAGACCACCGCGAGCACCTCGCGCGGGCCGAGCGGCACGCCAATAATGTCGCCCGCCTTCAGCTCCATCCCGCGCGGCACCTTGTAGGAATAGGTCTGGTCGAGCGCGACCGGCACCAGCACGTCGACCATGCGGGTCGCGTTGGCGGAGACGGCGTTGCTGCGCGACGTGTGATCCATGGAGGGGAATCGGAACCCGAGGGCTTCAAGGCTAGCGCCCTGAGGCGGCCTTAGCGAACGATAAACGAGTGTGATGCGATATACTGAGTGGAATCACCACGTCCAGAGCGCATGAGCAAAGCGGCCGCCCCACAAATCGACCTCGCCAGCGCCGATCCTGATATCGCGCAGGAGATGACGCGCTGGCTGTCGCATCTCGGCGCGGAGCGGCGGCTGTCGCCGAAGACGCTGGAAGCCTATGCCCGCGATTTGCGGCAATGCCTGAATTTCCTCTGCGGCCATTGGGGCGAGCGAGTGACGCTAAAGCGTTTCGGCGCGCTGGAGGCCACCGATATCAGAGCCTTCATGGCGATGCGCCGCGCCGACGATATTGCCGGCCGCTCGCTGATGCGCGCGCTCGCGGGCCTGCGCTCGTTCGGCCGCTTCCTCGAGCGCGAAGGCAAGGGCAAGGTCGGGGCGCTCTCGGCGATCCGCGCGCCGAAAGTCGCAAAGAGCCTGCCCAAGCCGCTGCCGATGGCGTCGGCCAAACGTCTTGCGGACGCCGACGAGCGCGCCGGCGAGGACCGCGAGACCTGGATTCTTGCGCGCGACGCCGCCGTGATGGCTCTCCTCTACGGCTCGGGCCTGCGCATCTCCGAAGCGCTGGGGCTGACGCGCCGCGAGGTCCCGCGTCCCGGTGAAGGCGACGTGCTGATCGTGACGGGCAAAGGCAACAAGACCCGCATGGTGCCGGTGCTCCAGAACGTGCTCGCACTGGTGCAAGAATACGCTTCCATGTGCCCGTATCCGCTGCCGGCGGAGGGGCCGATCTTCGTCGGCGCACGCGGCGGGCCCTTGAGCCCGCGCATCATCCAGCTCGCGATGGAGCGGCTGCGCGGCGCGCTCGGCCTGCCCGACAGCGCCACGCCGCACGCCCTCCGGCATTCCTTCGCCACGCACCTGTTGTCACGCGGCGGCGATTTGCGCGCGATCCAGGAATTGCTCGGCCATGCCTCGCTCTCGACCACGCAGATCTATACCGGCATCGATGCCGAGCGGCTGCTGGAAGTCTATGCCAGCGCGCATCCGCGCCGATAGCGGCTCAGTTGGCGAGATACTCGATATCGTAGACGTAGTTCGAGCCGCGCCCGACCTCGACGCGGACCATCGGCCTGAACGTCTCCAGCCGCTCGTACAGCGGCGCCGTGACCTTCACCGGTTGGCCCGCGACGCGAACGAGATAGTCCGCTTTGCGGCGGCTACCTGACCTCCACGCACGATCGACACGGCCTTCGATCACAAGGCGGGACGTCAGGTGATCGAGAAACAGCATTCGTCCGGCATACCATGCAAGACCGCTGCCGAGCAGCACGATCAGGATCATCGAGGCGAACGCCTTCGCCTGGTCACGCCATGAGCCGTACAGCGGAGGTTGTCGCAGCTGCGAGCCGACGATAATCAGGCCCAGAACAACGAGGCCGACATGGACGTCGTTGACTGCGATGATCGAGCTCTTGTCATAAAACCGCAACAGGCCGATGTAGGTCAGGCCAAGCGCGAGGACAATCTTGCCGACGAACGGAAAGGCCGCGGTGTTGCGGGCCTTCAGCAGCGCAAACGCGGAGACGAGGATGGAAGGCCAGACGCAGGCTGCGATGAATTCCGCTGTGGTCATGGGACAGGACTAGATCAGCCCCGACGCGAAACCCTTAATTGCAACGGCCATCGCGGCTTGCCACTTGCGCCCGTCGCGCAGTTCGGTCAATCGTTGGTAAACAGGCAGGAGGGATTTATGAGCGCACATGAAAGCATGGAGCATGCCGAGCACGCCGAACACGCGTCCGGCTCGAACAAGAAGATCGCGCTCCTGATCGCGGTTCTGGCGCTGTTCCTGGCGATCTCCGAGACGCTCGGCAAGGGCGCCCAGACCGAATCGATCAGCAAGAACGTCGAGGCCTCCAACCTCTGGGCGTTCTTCCAGGCCAAGAGCATCCGCCGCACCGTGGTGCAGACCATGGCCGACCAGGGCAAGCTCATCCTCGGCGCGGCGAGCGACGAGGCCAACAAGGTGGCCGTGCAGAAGCAGATCGAGGACTGGCAGAAGACCGCGCAGCGCTACCGCTCCGAGCCGGAGACCGGCGAAGGCACCGAGCAGCTGGCCGAAAAGGCCAAGCACGCCGAGCATGAGCGCGACGAGGCGACTGCGAAATATCATCACTTCGAGCTGGCGTCCGCCGCCTTCCAGATCGGCATCGTGCTGGCCTCAGCCACCATCATCACCGGCATGCTGCCGCTCGCCTGGATCGCGGGCCTGCTGTCGCTTGCCGGACTTGGGATGACCATGCTCGGCGCATGGTCGCCGCATCTGCTGCATCTGCATTGAGGCGTTGACGCTACATACTCCGCTGTCATGCTCCGCGAAGGCGGGGCATCCAGTACGCCGCGGCCTCTCGATTCTAGCCTCACTGTCTCTGGAATACTGGATCGCCCGCCTTCGCGGGCAATGACACTGAACAAGTGGCGACGCTCAACGCGCTTCGTGCACGCTCTTGCGAAAGCGCTGGATCAGGCGGAGCGTGCGGGAGGACCAGCCTTCGCCGTTGCCGGCGATCAGCTCCTTGATGCGTCGCTTGATCGGATCGACCAGCTCGGCGGCCTTGGCACGCAGCTTCAGCACCAGATCATAGAGCCGCTCGAACCACGCCATCTCCATCAGCTTGTCGCGCGTCACGTCGAACACGAAGGCGGTGACGCCGACCCCGAGCAGCTTTGCGAACACGATGGTGAAGACCGCGCTGGTCCAGTATTCGTGCGTGAGCAGCCACAGGCCAACCAGCTTGAGCGGAAACAGCGGGACGATCGGTACAGCGAACACGATCAGCGTCATCGCCGGCGACAGCGCATCGACGCGGTCCGACAGCCATTGCTTGAACCGCGCAAGCGGGACGATTGCGACAACCCGCGCGACGATCGGTTCGAGATGGTCCCACAGCCAGGCTTCGATCAGGAAGATGATCGCAAGCAGGACCCAGACCGGTTGAAGCAGGCGGCGTAGCATGTGTTTCCCGCCCGATTCGGCGCTGGGCGCGACCTACATATGGATGGCCCGCTTGCCGACTGCAAGCGCGGCTTCCTTGATGGCCTCCGAGCGCGTCGGGTGCGCGTGGCAGGTGCGCGCGAGATCCTCCGCGCTGCCGCCAAACTCCATGAGAACGGCCGCCTCATGGATCATTTCGCCGGCTTCGCGGCCGATAATGTGCACGCCGAGCACGCGATCGGTCTTCGCATCTGCGAGAATCTTCACAAAGCCGTCGGTGGTCTGGTTGACCTTGGAACGGCCGTTGGCGGTAAAGGGAAACTTTCCGACCGTATAAGCCACGCCCGCCTGCTTCAGCTCCTCCTCGGTCTTGCCGACGGAGGATACTTCCGGCGTGGTATACACGACGCCTGGGATAACATCGTAGTTCACGTGGCCGGCCTGCCCGGCGATGATCTCGGCAACCGCGACGCCTTCATCCTCGGCCTTGTGCGCGAGCATCGGGCCCGCGACGACGTCGCCGATGGCATAGACGCCCTTCACGCTGGTCGCGAAATGCGGATCGATCTGCACGCGGCCGCGATTGTCGAGCGCAACGCCGGCTTCCTTCAGGCCAAGCCCCTCCGTGTACGGCACACGGCCGATACAGACGAGAACGACGTCGGCTTCCAGCGTCTCGGCAGCGCCGCCGCCGGCGGGCTCGACCGTCGCCTTCAGCGTCTTGCCGGACGTGTCCACGCCCGTCACCTTGGCACCCAGCTTGAACGCAAACCCCTGCTTCTCCAGGATGCGCTGGAATTGCTTGGCGATCTCGCCGTCCATGCCGGGCAGGATGCGGTCGAGGAATTCGACGACGACCACTTCGGCGCCGAGACGGTGCCAGACCGAGCCGAGCTCGAGGCCGATCACGCCGGCGCCGACGATCAGCAACTTGCCGGGGACCTTGTCCAGCGACAGCGCACCGGTCGACGACACGATGCGGGTCTCGTCGATCTCGATGCCCTTGAGCCGCGCGATGTCCGAGCCGGTGGCGATCACGATGCTCTTGGTTTCGACGACCTGCGACTTGCCGTCGGCGGAGATCTCGACCTTGCCGGTGCCGAGAATCTTGCCGGCGCCCTTGAGCACGTCGATCTTGTTCTTCTTCATCAGGAACTCGACGCCCTTGACGTTGCCGTCGATGCCCTGCTGCTTGAAGTTCATCATCGCAGGCAAATCGAGCTTCGGCGCGGAGACGCTGACGCCCATCTTGGCGAAGGAATGCCCGGCCTCCTCGAACATTTCGGAGGCATGCAGCAGCGCCTTCGACGGCATGCAGCCGACATTGAGGCAGGTGCCGCCGAGCGTCGCGTTCTTTTCCACCACGGCGACTTTCATGCCGAGCTGCGCTGCACGCACCGCGCAGACATAACCGCCCGGTCCGGTGCCGATGACGACGAGATCGTAGGTAGCCATGAGAGAAAGTCCCGTAAGTTTAGCGTTGAAGGATGTGTCAGCGTCCGCGCGGCGCGTCAGCGTCCGCCGGACACATCGAGAATGGCTGAGGTAACGTAGGAGGCATCGTCCGACATCAGCCAGACGATGGCATTGGCGACTTCATCGGCCGTACCGACGCGCTTCATCGGCACCATATGGGCCAAGCGATGGGCGCGGTCGGGCTCACCGCCGGCAGCGTGGATTTCGGTGTCGATCAGGCCGGGGCGGATGCCCGCGACGCGAATGCCCTCGCCGGCAACCTCATAGCCGAGGCCGATGGTGAAGGAATCGATCGCGCCCTTGGACGCGGCATAGTCGACATAGGTGTTCGGCGCGCCGAGCTTGGCCGCAACCGACGACAGATTGACGATGACGCCGCCCTGGCCGCCATGCCTGGTCGACATCCGCTTCACGGCTTCGCGCGCGCAGAGGATGGAGCCGGTGACGTTGACCGCCATCACACGCTGGATGCGCTCGGCCGACATCTCGTCGACGCGCACGCCGCTGGTCCCGACAATACCGCCATTGTTGACGAGCGCGCCGAGCGTGCCGAACGCGTCCGCGGCCTTGAACAGCGCCAGGATGTCGCTTTCCTCGGCGACGTCGCATTTCACCGCGATGGCCTTGCCGTTGCTGGCCGCGATCTCGGCGACCACCTCATCGGCGGCCGTCTTGTTGCTGGCATAGCCGACAACGATCCGGAAGCCGCGTGCCGCGGCGGCAATTGCGGTCGCACGGCCGATGCCGCGGCTGCCGCCGGTGATGACAACGACTTTATCCGTCACGCGCGCCTCCATAGTTCGACACGCGCCGTCGCGAAAGGCGACGGCGCTCGCAGAGCATCAGCGATCAGAGATCGAGCACCAGGCGCGCCGGATCTTCCAGGCTCTCCTTGACGCGGACAAGGAAGGTCACGGCTTCCTTGCCGTCGATGACGCGGTGATCGTAGGACAGCGCCAGATACATCATCGGGCGGACCTCGATCTTGCCGCCGACGACCATCGGCCGCTCCTGGATCTTGTGCATGCCGAGGATGCCGGACTGCGGCGCATTCAGGATCGGGGTCGACATCAGCGAGCCGTAGATGCCGCCATTGGTGATGGTGAAGGTGCCGCCCTGCATCTCGTCGATCTTGAGCTGGCCGTCGCGGGCGCGGCGGCCGAAATCGGCGATGCCCTTCTCGATGTCGGCGATCGACTTGTTGTCGCAGTCGCGCACCACGGGCACGACGAGGCCCTTGTCAGTGCCGACGGCGACGCCGATGTGATAGTAGTTCTTGTAGATCAGATCGGTGCCGTCGATCTCGGCGTTGACGGCCGGGATGTCCTTCAACCCCTGGACGACGGCCTTGGTGAAGAAGCCCATGAAGCCGAGCTTCGAGCCATGCTTCTTCTCGAACGCATCCTTGTAGTGAGCACGCAGCGCCATGACGTTGGTCATGTCGACCTCGTTGAAGGTCGTGAGCATCGCGGCGGTGTTCTGCACGTCCTTGAGGCGGCGCGCGATGGTCTGGCGCAGCCGGGTCATCTTGACGCGCTCTTCGCGGGCGGCGTCATCGGCCGGCGACGGTGCGCGGACCTGAACCGCTGCGGCCGGCTGGTTGACGGGGGTCGGCGCCGAGGCCGCACGCTCGATCGCGGCGAGCATGTCGCCCTTGGTGACGCGCCCGTCCTTGCCGGAGCCGGGAACGGTCGAGGCGTCGACGCCGGTCTCGGCCGAGAGCTTTCGCACGGAGGGAGCGAGCGGCGCATCGGCCGGTGGCGCCTTCGCCGCGGCGGGAGCAGCAGCGGCCGCAGGAGCGGCAGCCGCGGGCTTCGCGGGCGCAGCTGCCGGCTTGGCAGCGCCGGCGGCACCTTCAGTAATCTGGCCGAGCAGCGCGCCGACGGCGACGGTGGCACCATCGGCGGCGATGATCTCGCTCAGCGTGCCGGCGGAGGGCGCCGGGACTTCGATGGTGACCTTGTCGGTCTCGAGCTCCACCAAGGGCTCGTCGACGGCAACGGGATCGCCGGCCTTCTTGAACCAGCGGCCGATGGTGGCCTCGGTGACGGATTCGCCGAGGGTCGGCACACGAATTTCAGTCATGGTCTTTTCCTTAAGGAGATCGCCAATGCGGACATAAGTGCAGATGTCATCGCCCGCGGATGCGGACAATCCAGTACGCCGTGACAGTCGTGATGGAGACGGGCGGCGCGGAATACTGGATCCCCCGCCCCGGTGCGCAATCGCGCACAAGGCGGGGCATGACGAGGTGTAAAACTCTCAGCTCAATGCTTCGTCCAGGAACGCCTTCAGCTGCGCCTGATGCTTCGACATCAGACCCGTGGCGGTCGCGGCGGAGGCGGCGCGGCCGACATAACGCGGACGCCGGCTCGCACCGTTCACCTGGTTCAGCACCCACTCCAGATAGGGCTCGATGAAGTGCCAGGCACCCATGTTGCGCGGCTCTTCCTGGCACCACACCACTTCGGCCTTCTTGAAGCGCGACAGTTCGGCCACCAGCGCCTTGAGCGGCACCGGATAGAGCTGCTCGACGCGCATCAGATAGATGTCGTCCATGCCGCGCTTCTCGCGCTCCTCGTAGAGGTCGTAATAGACCTTGCCCGAGCAGAGCACGATGCGGCGGATCTTCTCGTCGGGAACGAGCTTGATCGCTTCGCTCGGCAGCATCTGGGCGTCGTCATAGAGGATGCGGTGGAAGGTCGTTCCCTTCGCGAGCTCCTCGAGACGCGACACCGCCCGCTTGTGACGCAGCAGGGACTTCGGCGTCATCACGATCAGCGGCTTGCGGATCTCGCGATGAAGCTGCCGGCGCAGCACGTGGAAGTAGTTCGCCGGCGTGGTCGGATAGACCACCTGCATGTTGTCTTCCGCGCACATCTGCAGATAGCGCTCCAGACGCGCCGAGGAGTGCTCCGGTCCCTGGCCTTCATAGCCGTGCGGCAGGAGGCAGACGAGGCCGGACATGCGCAGCCATTTGCGCTCACCCGAGGAGATGAACTGGTCGAACACGACCTGCGCGCCGTTGGCGAAGTCGCCGAACTGCGCTTCCCACAGGGTGAGCGTGTTCGGCTCGGCGAGCGAATAGCCGTATTCGAAGCCGAGCACGGCTTCTTCCGACAGCAGCGAGTTGATGACCTCGTAATGGCCCTGCTCGTGACCGAGATGGTTGAACGGCGTGTAGCGGCTCTCGTCTTCCTGGTCGATCAGGACCGAGTGGCGCTGCGAGAAGGTGCCGCGCTCCGAATCCTGCCCGGACAGGCGGACATGGTGGTTCTCGTTGAGCAGCGTGCAGAATGCCAGCGCCTCGCCGGTGGCCCAGTCGATGCCCGTGCCGCCATCGATCGCTTTGGCGCGGTTTTCGAGGAAGCGCTGAATGGTGCGGTGGACGCGGAAACCGTCCGGCACCTTGGTGATCTTGCGACCTATGTCCTTCAGGGCGGCGATGTCGACGCCGGTGACGCCACGCCGCGCATCTTCTTCCTGATCGGCGATCTTGAAGCCGGCCCATTTGCCGTCGAGCCAGTCGGCCTTGTTGGGCTTGTAGCCGGAGCCGGCTTCGAGCTCGGCATCGAGCCGCGCGCGCCAGTCGGCCTTGGCCTTCTCGACCTCGCCCTCGGTCAGCACGCCTTCGCTGATGAGGCGGCGGGCGTAGAGCTCGAGCGTCGACGGATGGGCCGCGATCTTCTTGTACATCACCGGCTGCGTGAAAGCCGGCTCGTCGCCCTCGTTATGGCCATGCCTGCGGTAGCAGAACATGTCGATGACGACGGGCTTATGGAATTTCTGCCGGAACTCGGTCGCGACCTTGGCCGCGAACACGACGGCTTCCGGATCGTCGCCGTTGACGTGGAAGATCGGCGCGTCGATCATCTTCGCCACGTCGGACGGGTAAGGCGACGAACGGGAATAACGCGGATAGGTGGTGAAGCCGATCTGGTTGTTGACGATGAAGTGCACGGAGCCGCCGGTGCGGTAGCCCTTCAGGTCCGACAGGCCGAAACATTCCGCGACCACGCCCTGGCCGGCGAACGCGGCGTCGCCGTGCATCAGGAGCGGCATCACCGAGATGCGCATATCCGGCGGATCGCCGTGCTGATCCTGCTTGGCGCGGACTTTTCCGAGCACCACGGGATCGACGATCTCGAGATGCGAGGGGTTGGCGGTCAGCGACAGATGGATGCGGTTGCCGTCGAACTCGCGATCCGAAGACGCGCCGAGGTGATATTTGACGTCGCCCGAGCCTTCGACCGCATCAGGATTGGCCGAACCGCCCTTGAACTCGTGGAACAGCGCGCGATGCGGCTTGCCCATCACCTGGGTCAGGACGTTGAGGCGGCCGCGGTGCGGCATGCCCAGCACGACCTCCTTCACGCCGAGATTGCCGCCGCGCTTGATGATCTGCTCGAGCGCGGGGATCAGCGATTCAGCACCGTCCAGGCCGAAGCGCTTGGTGCCGGTGAACTTGGTGTCGCAGAATTTCTCGAAACCTTCGGCTTCGACCAACTTCATCAGGATGGCACGGCGACCTTCGCGGGTGAACGAGATTTCCTTGTCCGGCCCCTCGATCCGCTCCTGGATCCACGCCTTCTGCGCCGCGTTGGTGATGTGCATGAACTCGACGCCGAGCGTCTGGCAGTAGGTGCGCTCGCAGATCGCGGTGATTTCGCGCAAGCTGGCGTATTCGAGACCGAGCACATGGTCGAGGAAGATCTTGCGGTCGAAATCGGCTTCGCTGAAGCCGTAGGTCCGCGGGTCGAGCTCTTCGCGATTGCGCTGGGCTTCGATGCCGAGCGGATCGAGCTTGGCGTGGAAGTGACCGCGCATGCGGTAGGACCGGATCAGCATCAGGGCCCGGACCGAGTCGCGGGTGGCCTGGAGAAGGTCGGCGGAGGAGAGGCCGCCGCTCTTATCGCCGGCCTTGGCCTGCGCCTTGGCCGCGATCTTGGCTCCGACCGTCTTCTCGACTTCCGCCCAATTGCCGTCGAGCGCGGAGGTCAGATCATCCTGCGGGGTCAGCGGCCAGTTGGCGCGCTCCCAGGACGGGCCTTGGGCGTTCTTGCTGATGTCACCCGGCTGGTCGTTGAGGCTCTTGAAGAAGTCCTGCCACTCGGCATCCACCGAGGACGGGTCCTTCTCGTAGCGGGCGTAGATTTCGTCGATGTAGGTGGCGTTGGTGCCCTGCAAAAAGGAGGAGAGGGCAAAGGCTGCGTTCGCGTCTTGGCGAGACATACTTGAGTTCCTGGCGATTTCGGTTCGCGCATAACAAACGGCGCTGGCGCTGGGCTCCCCGGCAGAGGACCAGCGCGACAGGCACCATTTACCCTATTTGCTGCGAAACTTCGCCCGGAAAATTACGAAGGTGTGAATCAAGCTTTCAATTTTTCGGCAAGCGTGTGGCCGAGGCGCGCGGGAGATGGCGACACTGTAATTCCAGCCGATTTCATCGCGTCGGTCTTGGAACCGGCGTCGCCCTTGCCGCCCGAAATGATCGCACCGGCGTGGCCCATGCGACGGCCGGGAGGGGCCGTGACACCGGCGATGAAACCGACCATCGGCTTCTTGCGGCCGCGCTTGGCCTCGTCCTTGAGGAACTGGGCGGCGTCCTCCTCGGCGGAACCGCCGATCTCGCCGATCATGATGATCGACTCGGTCTTGGGGTCGCCGAGCAGCATTTCCAGCACGTCGATAAACTCGGTTCCCTTGACCGGGTCGCCGCCGATGCCGACCGCGGTGGTCTGGCCGAGGCCTTCCTGGGTGGTCTGGAACACGGCTTCGTAGGTCAGCGTGCCGGAGCGGGAGACGATGCCGACGCTGCCGGTCTTGAAAATGTTGGCCGGCATGATGCCGATCTTGCACTCGCCGGCGGTCATGACGCCCGGGCAGTTCGGCCCGATCAGGCGCGACTTGGAGCCGGCCAGCGAACGCTTCACCCTGACCATGTCGATGACCGGGATACCTTCCGTGATGCAGACGATCAGCGGGATCTCGGCGTCGATGGCTTCGCAGATCGCATCGGCCGCGCCCGGCGGCGGCACATAGATCACCGATGCATCGGCACCGGTCTTCTCACGCGCCTCGCGCACGGTGTCGAACACCGGCAGCCCCAGATGCGTCGCGCCGCCTTTGCCCGGCGAGGTGCCGCCGACCATTTTGGTGCCATAGGCAATCGCGGCCTCCGAATGGAAGGTGCCGTTCTTGCCGGTAAAGCCCTGGCAGATGACCTTGGTGTTCTTGTCGATCAGGATGGACATGAGGTCTGCTTTCGCGAAACTAACGAGTGAGAGGTCAGTGGATGCGGCGGTAGACGCCGGTGAGCACGTCGGCCCAGCCTTCTGCGTCCGGCGAGAACTGGATCTTCAACGAATAGGAATCGTCGTCGATGATTTCATAGACGTGGCGCGCATTGCCGCGGAGCGAGCCGCGCACCAGCGTCAGCGTCTTGCCGACCCACCCGCCGGAGGCGGGCGAAGGCGGCGTGTAGCCGAGCGAGTCGTACCAGAACAATTTGTAGGTCCGGTCTTCGCGGTCGAAGGTGAAGATGCCGTGGGTGGCGAAGCTCTGCTTGCCGTCGCGGGTCTGGACGGAGCCCTGGATCAGATAGAAGCCGTTCAGGTCCATGTGCGCGACGACGTGAGAGGTTGCCGTCCCGCCCTCCGTCCAGCGCGACGGAAAGACCACCTCTTCGCCATTCCATTCACCGGCGAACGCGGCAAGACGCGCGTGCTCCGGCAGCGGGGATGATGCAGCGAGATGGTCCTGAGTCATGGCCTCAGCCTCCCTTGACGGCCTTCACGATCTTCTGCGCGGCGTCGTCGAGATTGTCGGCCGGCACCACGTTCAGGCCGGATTCACGAATGATCTTTTTGCCCAGCTCGACATTGGTGCCTTCGAGGCGAACCACCAGCGGCACGCTGAGGCCGACTTCACGCACGGCGGCCGTGACGCCCTCGGCGATCACGTCGCACTTCATGATGCCACCGAAGATGTTGACCAGGATGCCCTTCACGTTGGGATCCGCGGTGATGATCTTGAAGGCGGCCGCGACCTTTTCCTTGCTGGCGCTGCCGCCGACGTCGAGGAAGTTCGCCGGCGCCATGCCGTAGAGCTTGATGATGTCCATCGTCGCCATCGCGAGACCGGCGCCGTTGACCATGCAGCCGATATTGCCGTCGAGGGTGACGTAGTTGAGGTCGTATTTGGACGCCTCGATTTCCTTGGCGTCTTCCTCGGTCTCGTCGCGCAGCGCGAGCACCTCGGGGTGACGAAACAGGGCGTTGTCGTCGAACGACACCTTGGCGTCGAGCACGCGGAGCTGGCCCTGCTTGGTCACGACGAGCGGGTTGATCTCCAGCATCGACATGTCCTTCGCGACGAAGGCCGCGTAGAGCTGCGCGGTGAGCTTCTCGGCCTGCTTGGCG
Organism: Bradyrhizobium sp. Kon56; assembly: GCF_055807635.1. NCBI lineage: Bacteria > Pseudomonadati > Pseudomonadota > Alphaproteobacteria > Hyphomicrobiales > Nitrobacteraceae > Bradyrhizobium > Bradyrhizobium sp. Kon56. The sequence goes on from NZ_JBVVOU010000002.1 coordinate 94,028, forward strand.
AGATCGCCGGAGAGTTTCAGCGCGTTCGCGACGGTGCGGCCGTGATGGCCCATGATGCCGGTCGCGGGATCGATCGAGAAGGTCACGATCTTCTCAGGCGTGTTGTGCGCGACGTCCTCGATGTTGACGCCGCCCTCAGTCGACACCACGAAGGAGACGCGGGAGGTCTCGCGGTCGACCAGGATCGAGAGGTAGAATTCCTTGTCGATGTCTGAGCCGTCCTCGATGTAGAGGCGGTTGACCTGCTTGCCGGCGGGTCCGGTCTGGATGGTGACGAGCGTTGCGCCGAGCATCTGCTTGGCGAATTCGGAAACTTCCGCGGCCGACTTGGCGATGCGGACGCCGCCCTTGTCGCCGGCCGACGCTTCCTTGAACTTGCCCTTGCCGCGGCCGCCGGCGTGGATCTGGCTCTTCACGACCCAGACCGGGCCCGGGAGTGCCTTTGCCGCCGCGTCCGCATCGGTTGCCTTCAGGACCGGAACGCCCTTGGAGATCGCGACACCGAACTCGTTCAGCAGCGCTTTGGCCTGATATTCATGGATATTCATTTAGTCGCTCCCTGAACCCGCGGGCGGTGACCTCGTAGGCCCACCTCAGTCTTGTGGCTGGCATACCATATACCACAGGAACTGCAACCCGGATTCTCTGACATCGATCTCTGGACTGCCGATCCGGAGCCCGCCCCGTCCTCTACAAGAGTTGCAGCGGGGGCCCGGAAGTGAAACCGCCGAAGACCGGTTTTTCGATCTTCGGCGGGGAATGTTGGGTTTAGCGGCCCAGAAGATCGGGCGCGATCTTCTTGCAGGCGTCAACCAGACCCTGCACTGCGCCGACCGACTTGTCGAAGGCTTCGCGGTCCTTGCCGACGAGCTCGATCTCGACGACGCGCTCGACTCCCTTGGAGCCGATCACGACGGGCACGCCGACATACATGTCCTTCACGCCGTATTCGCCGTTCAGGTAGGCGGCCGAGGCCAGCACGCGCTTCTTGTCACGCAGATAGCTCTCGGCCATCGCGATCGCGGAAGCCGCCGGAGCATAGAAGGCCGAGCCGGTCTTGAGCAGATTGACGATCTCGGCGCCGCCGTTGCGGGTGCGGTCGACGATCTCGTCGAGGCGCGCCTGCGAGGTCCAGCCCATCTTGACGAGATCGGGCAACGGGATGCCGGCGACGGTGGAGTATTTTACCAGCGGCACCATGGTGTCGCCATGGCCGCCCAGCACGAAGGCGGTGACGTCTTCGACCGAAACGTTGAACTCGTCGGCCAGGAAGTAGCGGAAGCGCGACGAATCCAGCACGCCGGCCATGCCGACGACCTTCTTGTGCGGCAGGCCGCTGGCCTTCTGCAGGGCCCAGACCATCGCGTCGAGCGGGTTGGTGATGCAGATGACGAAGGCGTCGGGAGCGTACTTCTTGATGCCGGCGCCGACCTGTTCCATGACCTTGAGGTTGATGGAGAGGAGGTCGTCGCGGCTCATGCCGGGCTTGCGCGGCACGCCGGCGGTGACGATGCAGACCTTTGCGTTGTCGAGCGCCTCGTAGGAGTTCGCGCCGGTGTAGTGCGCGTCAAAGCCGTCGACCGGCGAGGACTGCGCGATGTCGAGCGCCTTGCCCTGCGGCACGCCCTCGGCGATGTCGAACATCACCACGTCGCCCAGCTCTTTCAGGCCGATGAGATGAGCCAGCGTTCCGCCGATCTGACCGGAGCCAATCAAAGCAATCTTGTCGCGCGCCATGTGAGCCTGTCCTTTAGACACGTAAGGAGGGGAAAACTGAGACGGGTGGTTATCCCTTTCGCCTCCCCCGTTCAAGTCACGGGTTGCCCAATTGTCGGGCTTGCCGCGTATTCAAGCGCAACCTTGTCATTCCGGGGCTTGGGGAAGCGCCGAGTCCGGAATGACAGCGCTGGCAAATAGGACTTAAGTCTCGACCAAGCCCTTGGTCGAGCCGCTGGCGGTGGAATCCTTGCGGCCGTGAGGCAGCGCCAGATAGGATTCCGAGCTCATTTCGATCAGGCGCGACGCGGTGCGCTTGAACTCGTTGGCCTCGTTGCCCTCATTGGCAAGATAGAGCGAGATCGGGTTGGCATCGGCGGAGGCCATCAGCTTCACGGCATTGTCATACAGCGTGTCGATCAACGTAATGAAACGCTTGGCGGCGTTGCGCTGGGAGAAATCCATCACTGGAATATGGTCGACCAGGATGGTGTGATAGTCGTGCGCCAGCCTGAGATAGTCGGATGCCCCGAGCGGCTTGTCGCAGAGATCGGCGAACGTGAAGCGCGCCACGCCGTGGGCCGAGCACGGCACGTGCAGGATGCGGCCCTTGATCGAAATATCGCGCGACTTGCATTTGGCGCCGCCTGACATCTTCGACCAGGCGCGGTCGAGCGCGGCGTCCGCCTCGGTGTCTGCCGGCGTCAGCCACATCGGTACGCCCTGAAGTTTTTCCAGCCGGAAGTCGGTGCGCGCGTCGAGCCGCAGCACGTCCATGTGGTCGGTGATCTGCCTGATGAAGGGCAGAAACAGCGAACGGTTTAGGCCGCCCTTGTAGAGGTCGTCAGGCGCGACGTTGGAGGTCGCGACCACCACGGTGCCGAGCTCCAGCAGCTTTGCGAACAGGCGGCCCAAGATCATCGCGTCCGCGATGTCGGTGACGTGGAATTCGTCGAAACAGAGCAGCCAGCTCTCCTCGAAAATCGCATGCGCGGTCAGCGCGATGACGTCGCCGTCGCCAATCTCGCCGCGCGCGATGCCCTGGCGATAATCGTAGATGCGCTCGTGCACCTCGGCCATGAATTCGTGGAAATGGGCGCGCCTCTTGTGCTCGACTGTCGAGTGCTGGAAGAACAGATCCATCAGCATGGTCTTGCCGCGGCCGACCTCGCCATGGACGTAGAGCCCGTGCGGCGCCTCGTCCTTGTCGCTGCTGAACAGGCGGCTGAGCAGGCCCTGCTTGCGCGGCGGCTTGTAATCGGCGAGCCGCTGGTCGAGCGCGGCATAGGCGTCGGCGATTTCAGCCTGCGCAGCGTCGGGCTCGATCGCGCCGGACGCGATCTGGGCCTGATAGGCCTCGCGGAATGAGGAACTGGGGGTCGAGAGCATGCTCTTTACCGCCAGAGATGAGCGGAAATTGCAAGCCGTGAATTGGGGCGGGGCGCTATGCATTCCGTGTCCCGGACGCGCTGCGGCACGCAGTGACGCTGCGCAGAGCCGGGACCGACTGTTTCGTACAGGACCGTTCGTCTATCGCCGCGTAATGGGCCCCGGCTCTGCAGCGCACCGCTTCGCGCTGCGCAGCGTCCGGGGCACGAGAGCTTCGCTACTCACACAGCTCGTAGGCGTCCTCGACCACATACGGGCCGCCGCCGGTTGAGGCGCGGGACGAGAACAAAACAAAACGTTCGGCCGTGAATGCCTTGCTGGGAAAATAGCCACGCAGCGAGAGATAATCGGCGACGTCACGGTCGGTGGCGTCGTGCAGCCGGGCCAGCGTGACATGCGGGATGAACTTGCGGCCTTCCGGGTCGAGGCCGATCCGCTGCATCAGGCGCTCGAGCTCGGCCTGCAATTCCATCAGCGGCTTGCTCGGCACGATGGTGGCGACCACCGCGCGCGGCTTGCGTCCGCCGAAACTCTGCAAACCCTGCACCTTCACCTCGAACGGCTTACGGTCGACGCGAAACAGCATCGAGGCGATTTCGTTGGCGGACATGCCATCGATATTGCCGATGAAGCGGAGGGTGACATGGTAATTTTCGGGATCGATCCAGCGGGCGCCGGGAAGGCCGCCCCGCAAATTGGAAAGCGACTGGCCAATCTCGGCCGGAATTTCCAGACCAGTGAACAAACGCGGCATCGTTTCGCACTCCCGATGCTTGGGCATGATCCCAGGGCAAGATCATATCCAAATTTTAGAGCCGGCGACGAATCACCGGTACCCTAATTCCTATCGCAGTTGTGTGACCCTGCGAAGCATCGCGCGCCTTACTCCGGTAAAACCCTGGGAATTACGGTTAGCGCTGCCTGCTTTTCAACGCCGTTGCTCAGCTATGGTGCCAAGAAATGCCTCAACCGTGGGCAAGATATTCCTGACGATGATGTCAACGCCGGCCGCGGTCGGATGAATGCCGTCGGCCTGGTTGAGCTTGGCATCGGCCGCGACACCCTCAAGCAAAAACGGATAGAGCGGCACGTCGAATTTTTTCGCCAGATCCGGATAAATCGAATTGAAGCGCGCAGCATAATCCGCGCCGTAATTCGGCGGCGCCAGCATGCCGCACAGCATCACCGCGATCTTGCGCGCCTTGAGGCGCTGGACGATCTCGGTCAGCGCGGTGCGGGTCAAATCGGGATCGATGCCGCGCAACGCATCATTGGCGCCGAGCTCGATGATCACACCGTCGGTTCCGTCGGGGACCGACCAGTCGAGCCGGTCACGGCCCCCCGAGGAGGTGTCGCCGGATACCCCGGCATTGGTCATGCCGACCTCTATGCCTTTGTCTTGTAGAGCTTTTTGAAGCTTTGTGGGGAACGCTTCCTGGGCCGGGAGGCCAAGACCCGCGCTCAGGGAATCGCCGAGAACCACCAGCTTGATCGGTTTCGCCGCCTCAGCCCATGCCGGATTTGCGACGGTCATCAAAGCGAACATCAACACGGCTATGTGCATGAACAATCCGTAACGCCTCTCGACCGCGCGGGCGGAGTTGCCATATGACCGGACCATGGACACTCGCATCTCTTCCTCTTCGCTCGCCGACAGTTCGGCCGACACCATCGCCATCTCCAACGTCAATCTGTCATTGGGTACGGGCGCGGCACGCGTTCACATCCTCAAGGATATCAGCTTGCGCGTGGGCCGGAGCGAGACAATCGGCCTGATCGGCCCGTCAGGTTCGGGCAAATCCACGCTGCTGATGGTGATGGCGGGGCTGGAGCGTCCTGATAGCGGAGAGGTGGTGGTCAACGGCACGCCTTTCAATGCCCTCGACGAGGACGCGCTGGCCCGCTTCCGCGGCCGCCAGGTCGGCATCGTCTTCCAGTCCTTCCATTTGATCCCGACCATGACCGCGCTGGAGAATGTCGCGGTGCCGCTCGAGCTTGCGGGCAATCCCGACGCCGCAAAGCGCGCGGCGCAGGAGCTGCAATCGGTCGGGCTCGGCGACCGTCTGCATCATTATCCGACCCAACTCTCCGGCGGCGAGCAGCAGCGCGTGGCGCTGGCCCGCGCACTGGCACCCGATCCAGCGATCCTCGTCGCCGACGAGCCGACCGGCAACCTCGACGAAGCCACGGGACAACAGATCGTCGACCTCCTGTTCAGCAAGCATGCCGAGCGCGGCATGACGCTGGTGCTGGTCACGCACGATTCTTCGCTCGCGCAGCGCTGCGATCGCGTGATCCGCCTCCGTTCGGGGCGCATCGACACGCAGTCGGCGCCGGCATGAGTGCTGCTGCCGCACCGTTTGCGAAGCCCAACGGCGTCGCGCTGTCGCTGCGTTACGCGCTGCGCGAATTGCGCGGCGGCCTGCGCGGCTTCTACGTCTTCATTGCCTGCATCGCGCTCGGCGTGATGGCCATCGCTGGCGTCGGCTCGGTCTCGGCGAGCCTGAGCGACGGCCTCGCCCGCGAAGGCCGTACGCTGCTCGGCGGCGACGTGTCGTTCGTCCTGTTTCAGCGCGAGGCGAAGCCGGAGGAAGTCGCCTTCCTGCGTTCGCGCGGCACCGTCTCGAGCGCCGCCACACTGCGCGGCATGGCGCGCTCGGCCGAGGGCAAGCTGGCCCTGGTCGAGATGAAGGCGGTCGACGACACCTATCCGATGCTGGGCCAGCTGACGCTGGCGCCGCCGCTGCCGATGTCCGAGTTGCTCGCGGAGCGCGACGGCGCGTTCGGCGCGGCCGCCGATCCGACACTGCTGGCGCGGCTGTCGCTCAAGACCGGCGATCGCGTCACCGTCGGGGCTGCGACGTTCCAGATCCGCAGCGCCGTCGAAGCCGAGCCCGACAAGCTCGCAGGCGGCATCGGCTTCGGCCCGCGCTTCCTGATCAGCGAAGCGGGCCTGCGCGCGACAGGGCTCGTCCAACCCGGCAGCCTGGTGCGCTGGGTCTATCGTGTGAAGCTGCCGGAGATCGCCAACAACGAGCGCGCCACCGACGCCTTCATCGCGGACGCCCGCAACGCCGCGCCGCAGGCCGGCTGGGAGGTCCGCAGCCGCTCCAATGCCTCGCCGCAGCTCGAGCGCAACATCAACCGCTTCACGCAGTTCCTGACGCTGGTCGGCCTCGCCGCGCTGCTGGTCGGCGGCGTCGGCGTTGCCAATGCCGTCAAGGCCCATATCGACCACAAGCTCGAGGTGATCGCGGCCTTCAAGGCCGTCGGCGCCACCGGGCGCGACGTGTTCGGCATCTATCTCGCCCAGGTTCTCCTGCTCGCCGCGATCGGCTCAGTGATCGGCCTCGCACTAGGCGCCGCCATGCCGTTCGCGATCGTCGGCCTATTCGGCAAGCTGCTGCCCCTGCCGGTGGTGCCGGCGGTGCATGCCGACGAGCTCGCGCTGTCGTTCGTCTACGGGCTGCTCACGGCGCTTGCCTTCGGCCTGTGGCCGCTCGGGCGAGTGCACGACGTGCCGGTGGCGGCGCTGTTCCGCGACACCATCAGCTCCGAATGGCATCGGCCACGCTGGAGCTATCTCGTCTTCATGGCCGTCGTGATCGCGCTGCTCATCGCGGTCGTGATCGGGCTGTCCTTCGACAAGCGCATCGCCGCGGTGTTCGTGGCCTCCTCCGTGGTCGTGTTCGCGCTGCTCCGCGGCATTGCCGCCCTGCTGATGACGATCGCACGGCGGCTGCCGCGCACGCGATGGCCGATGCTGCGACTTGCGATTGCCAACATCCACCGGCCGGGCGCGCTGACGCCCTCGGTCGTGCTGTCGCTCGGGCTCGGGCTCGCCGTGCTCGTCACCATCACCCAGATCGACGGCAATCTGCGCCGGCAGTTCCTGGCGGCGCTGCCCGAGCACGCGCCATCGTTCTTCTTCATCGACATTCCGAGCACGCAGGCCGAGCAGTTCGACACATACCTGCGCCAGATCGCCCCTGGCGCGAAAGTCGACGACGTGCCGATGCTGCGCGGACGGATCGTCGGAGCCCGTGGTGTCCGCGCCGAGGAGCTCAAGCCCAGCACCGATTCCGAGTGGGTGCTGCAGAGCGACCGCGGCCTGACCTATACCGCCGAGCTGCCGAAGGGCTCCAAGGTGGTCGAGGGCGAGTGGTGGAGCGCCGATTATTCCGGCCCGCCGCTGGTTTCGATGGAGAAGAAGATCGCGGACGGACTCGGCCTCAAGGTCGGCGACGAGGTCGTGGTCAATATCCTCGGCCGCGACATCCCCGCGAAGATCAGCAATCTGCGCAGCATCGACTGGCAGGGCCTCGGCATCAATTTCGTCCTCGTGTTCTCGCCGAACGCATTCAAGGGCGCGCCGCACACCCACATCGCGACGCTGACGGAAGCCGGCGGCGATGCGGCCGGCGACGGCAAGATCATCAAGGAGGTCGCTGACGCCTATCCGATGGTGACGAGCGTGCGCGTGCGCGAGGTGATGGAGACGGTCGGCTCGGTCGTGACCAACCTGGCGCTGGCGATCCGCGGCGCCAGCGCGGTGACCCTGATCTCGGCGATCCTGGTGCTCGGCGGCGCGCTCGCCGCCGGCCATCGCCACCGGGTCTACGATGCGGTGATCCTCAAGACCCTGGGCGCGACCCGGCTGCGGCTGCTCGGCGCCTATGCGCTCGAATACCTCCTGATCGGGCTTGCCACCGCGGTCTTCGGCGTTTTCGCCGGCAGCGTCGCGGCCTGGATGATCGTGACCCGGCTGATGACCCTCACTTTCGTCTGGCAGGGCGGCAGCGCAGCCGGCGTGGTCGCGGCTGCCTTGGTCGTCACGGTCGGCCTCGGGCTCGCCGGCACCCTGCTGGCGTTGAACAAAAAGCCCGCCACGGTGTTGCGGAATTTGTGACAAATGGTAGCGGGCGGCGGCACGGGAGCGAAATCGCACGATTCCAGCGATTAACCACGTCCGCTCGTCTGGATTGCAGGTAAGGGCGACATTCAGCCGCGCGTGGACGGTTGCAGCGAATGTGTTAGTTTCCCACATATCGAATGGGTTCGGAGCCCCGATTGTTAGCCAAAATTTAGTCGGCAGACATCGGTATCCGAGATAGAATTTGACGAACCGGCGGCATGGCGACCCTCATGCCGGACCGGACCAACCAACGGGAATTCGACCATGTCGGACCTAGACCGCAATTACGCTTCTCCTTTCGGCAGGGCCGCCGGGCGTGTTGACGCCGCGACGGTCGATGCCGGCCTGCGCGCCTACATGCTGCGCATCTACAACTACATGAGCATCGGCCTGGCCATCACCGGCCTTGCCGCCCTCGGCGTCTACATGGCCGCCGTGACGGACGTTCCGACCCCGGAAGCCGTGCGGGTCGGCAAGCTGTTCCTGACGCCGTTCGGCTACGCGATGTTCGTCAGCCCCCTGAAGTGGCTGTTCATGCTCGCGCCGCTCGCCATGGTGTTCGTGATCTCGGCAGGCATCAACCGGCTCGCTCCTTCGACCGCCCAGATCCTGTTCTGGGTGTTCGCGGCACTGATGGGCGTCTCGCTGTCCTCGATCTTCCTGGTGTTCACGCACACCTCGATCGTCCGGGTGTTCTTCATCACCGCGGCGACTTTCGGCGCGCTCAGCCTCTACGGTTACACCACCAAGCGTGACATGAGCGGAATGGGTTCGTTCCTGTTCATGGGCCTGATCGGCATCGTCATCGCGAGCCTGGTGAACCTGTTCCTGGCGAGCTCGGTGCTGCAGTTCGTCGTGTCGGTGGTCGGCGTGCTGGTGTTCGCGGGCCTCACCGCCTGGGATACCCAGCGGCTGAAGAACGACTACATCTACGGTTACGCTTCGGCCGGCGGTGACATCGCAGAGCGTGCGGCCATCACCGGCGCGCTGTCGCTGTACCTGAACTTCATCAATTTGTTCACGCTGCTCCTGCAGCTCCTCGGCCAGCGCGACTAAGCGCCAGCCCAGAGTGGACGACAGCAACCCCCGGCCGAGAGGCGGGGGTTTTTGTTTGGGGCGAGCCTCTCAACACCCACCGTCATTGCGAGCGCAGCGAAGCAATCCAGAGTCCCTCCGCTGGTGCATTTCTGGATTGCTTCGTCGCAAGGGCTCCTCGCAAGGACGGAGTATGAGGAAGCACGGTTGCCTCTTCCAGCCGCCCCGGGAAGGCTCTAATCTTGCGGCATGTCCGCACCCGATATCAGGCCCACCACCGAGGCCGACCTCCCCGCCATCACGGCCATCTATCGGCAGGCTGTCCGCGAGGGCACCGCGACGTTCGAGCTGGAGCCGCCCGACCTTGCCGAGATGACGCGCCGCTACCGCACGCTGATCGATGGCGGCTACCCCTATTTCGTCGCCATCCTCGACGGGCGCGTCGCCGGCTACGCCTATGCCGGTGCCTACCGGCCCCGCCCGGCCTACCGCTTCACGGTCGAGAACTCGATCTATCTCGATCCATCCTTCCACCGCCGCGGCATCGGGGCGCTCCTGCTGGAGCGGCTGATCGTCGAATGCGAGGCACGCGGCTTCCGTCAGATGATCGCGGTAATTGGGGATTCCACCAATGCCGGCTCGATCGGCGTGCACACCAGGGCCGGCTTCAGAATGATCGGCACGCATCCCAGCGTCGGGCTGAAATTCGGCCGCTGGCTGGACACGGTAATGATGCAGCGGAGCCTCGGCGAGGGCGCCAAGAGCGTGCCGGGGAAGTAAGGCCCGTAGCCCGGGTGAGCGAAGCGATACCCGGGAACGCTGCAAGCAAAGACCCGGATGTCGCTACGCTCATCCGGGCTACTGGATCCCTGCTACACCACCGCCAATTTGCGATCGATCACCAGGAGCACACGCTCCAGCTCGTGGCCGCGGCGCAGGATCAAGCCCGTCGCCGAGATCACGCTGTACATGCCCTGCTTGCGCGCGAGGCGCGGATCCTTCTCGATACGATAGATCGGCACTTCCGAGGCGCGGCGAAAGACCGAGAACACAGCGCGATCCCTGAGGAAGTCGATGGCATAGTCGCGCCACTCGCCTTCGGCAACCATCCGGCCGTAGAGATTGAGAATACGGTGCAGCTCGAGCCGGTTGAACGTCACGCGGCTCAGTTGCGCATTCGAAGCGGCGGGGCGCGCTGCCGCACGCTGTTCGCTCGGATCGGTATCCTCCGACAGACTCATAGGCCGCCTCCTGTCGCATCAGCATGACCGCGTCCGCGAAGACCGTCCCTCGACCGCGGATCATGACGGTTGCATGATTGCGCCAACTGTTCCCCACCGCAAGGGCCCTTAGAAGGACCTTGGAATCCAAGCCAATCCGCCCACACGCAGCAGTGGAACTCTGTCGCGGCAAACCGTCACGGGATCGTTAGCAGGAATCATAGTGTCGCCGCTTTTCCGCCAAGCGACTGCCGCCCTGCGTTGCGAAAAGACCTATGTGCGTTGACCCGGTCCTTTCGGTTCCGGATTCCTCAGCCCCCAGCCCCCCGGGGCCGTCAGGATCGGGTCTGTTCGCACGACAAGGAGGGCCAACGCGAGTTGGTCCTTTTTTGTTTGAGTCGATTTGTTTGGGTCGGGATGTTTCTGCCTCGACGGATATCTCAGCATCTCAGCAAAACCTCTTCCCCTCATCCTGAGGAGCCGCGAAGCAGCGTCTCGAAGAATCGAGGCCGAGCTGCCTCAGCAGGGCCTGCATGGTTCGAGACGGCGCTGACGCGCCTCCTCACGATGAGAATTGAGAGTGTGCTTGAGTCGGAAGATTCGAAGTGCGCGTCAGTGCAGCGACGTATACGCCGCGCCCAGCATCGGGCCCGGTCTCTCCCGGCTGCCGTCCTGGACATAGACCACGGCACCGTCGACGCCGTCACGCGTGAGGTTCTCGATCGGCACCGTCCAGCTTTCCGGGCGGCCGGTCCAGTCGCCGACCTTCAGCAGGTTGCGCACCACGTTGTGATAGATCACTTGCTGTCCGCGATTTTCGCCGCGGCTGATCGCGATCGGCACCGACTTCGCAATCGAGCAGATCCAGACCTCGCCGTGGGACGCCGTCGGCTCCTTGCTCGCGGCCACCGAGACGTTGATCTGCTTGCCCGCGAGCGACATCGTCACCGGCACGCTCATCACACCAGTGCCCGCCTCGGTTTTGCCGATGGCGGTTTCGATGCCGGTGCGGTCGCTGCCGACGACATGCGTGGAGCCGTTGACCACGACCTGCGGCGTGTAGACTTCGCGGTCGCCGCGCATGCGCGAATAGGCACGCTGCCGTGCAGAGAAGCGCGAATCGGCCAATGTGTCCTTCCAGCCGAGATAGTCCCAATAGTCGATCGGCATGCTCAGCGCGATGATCGAGGGATCGCGGGCGAGGTCGCCGATGATCTTGTCGGCCGGCGGGCAGGAGGAGCAGCCCTGCGAGGTAAACAATTCGACAACGGCGCGGGGATCAGCCTCGGCAGGGCGGATGACGGCGACGATTGCACAGAGACCAAGAGCTCCCGACCAGAGGGCACCGGACCAGCGTGAAACCAGATGAGAAGCCGTCATTGTTGTCATGTCGAACGCCGCACACCATTGCTCGTGAGGGGAAATCTTACCGCCGGATGGTCACCGTAATCTTACGGGCCTCACACATTTGTTGTCCGTCCAAGAACCGTACAAGGGGAGGTTCTGTGCCGGGCGGGCCCATCTGAAGCCTGCCGCAAACGCGTGAAGGCGGCCTTGTGATAGGCCGCCTTCGTGTAACCTACTACTCACTTCGCAGTGAGCCACCGTTCACAAATCCGCGCTTACGCCGCGAGCTTGCGTAGCACGTAGTGCAGGATGCCGCCGTTGCGGTAGTATTCGAGTTCGTCCAGCGTATCGATGCGGCAGAGCAGCGAAACGCGCTGCAGCGAACCGTCGCCGGAGACGATCTCCGCGGTCAGCTTCTGGCGCGGCTTGAGGTCGCCAACGAGGCCGCGCAGCGTGACCTTCTCGTCGCCCTTCAGACCGAGCGACGACCAGGAGGTGCCGTCCTCGAAGGTCAGCGGCAGCACGCCCATACCGACCAAATTGGAGCGGTGGATGCGCTCGAAGCTCTGGCAGATCACGGCGCGCACGCCGAGCAGACGGGTGCCCTTCGCGGCCCAGTCGCGCGAGGAGCCGTTGCCGTATTCGGCGCCGGCGAACACCACCAGCGGCACCTGCTCCTGCTGGTACTTCATCGCGGCGTCGTAGATCGACATCTGCTCGCCGTCGGGCCAGTGCTTGGTGAGACCGCCTTCCGGAATATTGCCGTCGGCGCCCTTCAGCATGAAGTTCTTGATGCGGATATTGGCGAAGGTGCCGCGCATCATGACTTCGTGGTTGCCGCGCCGCGTGCCGTACTGGTTGAAGTCGGCCGGACGCACCTGGTGCTCGCTGAGATATTTGCCGGCGGGCGAGGTGAGCTTGATCGAACCGGCCGGCGAGATGTGGTCGGTGGTGATCTTGTCGCCGAACATGGCGAGGATGCGGGCCTCGACGATGTCGGTGACCGGCTCCGGCTCCTTCTTCATGCCTTCGAAATAGGGCGGGTTCTGCACATAGGTCGAACTCATGTTCCAGCGATAGGTTTCGCTCTCGACCGTCTTGATCTTGCGCCAGTTGGTGTCGCCCTTGAACACGTCGGCATACTTCTTCTTGAAGATCGACGCGGTCACGAACTTCTTCATGAAGGCGTTGATCTCCTTGGTCGTCGGCCAGATGTCCTTGAGGTAGACCGGCTTGCCGTCCTTGCCTTCACCGAGCGGCTCGACGGCGAGGTTCTTGGTGACGGTGCCCGCGAGCGCGTGGGCGACCACGAGCGGCGGCGAAGCCAGATAGTTCGCCTGCACGTCCGGTGAGACGCGGCCTTCGAAGTTGCGATTGCCGGAGAGCACCGCAGCCGCGACGATGCCGTTGTCGTTGATCGACTTCGAGATCTCCTCGGGCAGCGGACCTGAATTACCGATGCAGGTGGTGCAGCCGAAACCGACCAGGTTGAAGCCGACCTTGTCGAGATCGGCCTGGAGACCGGAATCGGCAAGATAGGCCGCCACCACCTGGCTGCCCGGGGCGAGCGAGGTCTTCACCCACGGCTTTGCCTTGAGGCCCTTCGCGGCGGCGTTGCGCGCCAGAAGACCGGCGCCGATCAGCACGCTCGGGTTCGAGGTGTTGGTGCAGGAGGTGATCGCGGCGATCACGACGTCGCCATGGCCGATGTCGAAGTTCTTGCCGTCGACGGCGAAGCGCTTCCCCGGCTCCTCGGCCTTCTTGTATTCGCTGGCGAGCGCGAGCGAAAAGCCCTCGGCCACGGACGGCAGCGCAATGCGGCCTTCGGGGCGCTTCGGGCCGGCCATCGAGGGCACGACATCACCGAGGTCGAGCGTCAGCGTTTCCGTGAACACCGGATCGGGCGACTTGGCGGTACGGAACAGCCCTTGCGCCTTCGCATAGGCCTGCACCAGCGCGACGCGCGCCGAGGCGCGGCCGGAGGTCTTGAGATAATCCAGTGCGGCGGCATCGACCGGGAAGAAGCCGCAGGTCGCGCCATATTCGGGCGCCATGTTGGCGATGGTTGCCTTGTCTGCGACCGAGAGATGGTCGAGGCCGGGGCCGAAGAACTCCACGAACTTGCCGACGACGCCGAGCTTGCGCAGCATCTGCGTCACCGTCAGCACCAGGTCGGTCGCGGTGACGCCTTCCTTCATCGCGCCCTTCAGCTTGAAGCCGACGACGTTGGGCAGCAGCATCGACAGCGGCTGGCCGAGCATGCAGGCTTCCGCCTCGATGCCGCCGACACCCCAGCCGAGCACGGCAAGGCCGTTGACCATGGTGGTGTGGGAATCGGTGCCAACCAGCGAGTCGGGATACGCGACCTCGAAGGTGCCGGTCTTCTTGCCGACCGCCATCTTCTCCTTCTTGGTCCACACCGTCTGGGAGAGATATTCGAGATTGACCTGGTGGCAGATGCCGGTGCCGGGCGGCACGACGGAGAAGTTCGAGAACGCCTTCTGGCCCCATTTCAGGAACTCGTAGCGCTCCTGGTTCTGCTTGTATTCCTCGGTGACGTTCTTGCCGAAGGCCTTGTTGTCCCCGAAGAAGTTCACGATCACGGAGTGGTCGATGACGAGATCGACCGGCACCAGCGGATTGATCTTCTCGGCGTCGCCCCCGAGCTTCTGCATCGCGTTGCGCATCGCGGCGAGATCGACCACGGCGGGCACGCCGGTGAAGTCCTGCATCAGCACGCGCGCCGGGCGGAAGGCGATCTCATGCTCCAGCGACTTCTTGCGCAGCCACTTCGACACCGCGACGATGTCTTCCTTCTTGACCGAGCGGCCGTCCTCGTTGCGGAGCAGGTTCTCGAGCAAAACCTTCATCGAGTAGGGGAGTTTCGAAATTCCCTTCAGACCATTCTTCTCGGCCGTGGGCAGGCTGTAATAGACATAGGTCTTGGCGCCGACCTTGAGGGTCTTTTTGCATTTGAAGCTGTCGAGCGAGGTCATGTAGGAAATCCCAATTGTCAGTTATACCCGGCAGGGTATTTTAACACCGTCAGCGTAGGCAGGCTGAGTCACTTGCAGGGGCAGGTTGAGTTGCCGCATCAAGTAGTTCCGGGCTTATAGAAGCTTTCTAACCGCGCCGCCACAGCCACAATCGTGCCGCGGCAATCCGCGAGCCAAAAATTCCCATACGCTACCCCAAGTTTTCCTGAGGCCTGGCTTTGAGCGGATCGATACGAGGCAAGATGCAGCTTTCCGGACGCGGGGTCAGTTGCGTGCGGGGCGGGCGCGAGGTGTTTTCCGCGCTCGATTTCGAGGCCGGCTCCGGCGAAGCCGTGGCGGTCGTCGGCCGCAACGGATCGGGCAAGACCTCGCTGCTGAGGCTGATCGCGGGCCTGCTCATTCCGGCGAGCGGCACGATCGCGCTGGACGGGGGTGACGCCGAGCTGACGTTGCCGGAGCAATGCCACTATCTGGGTCATCGCGACGCCCTGAAGCCAGCCCTGAGCGTGGCGGAGAATCTGACGTTCTGGGCCAATTTTCTCGGCGGCGAGCGTTTCGACACCGGCAAGGGACTCGCCACCGTCGGGCTCGACCATGCCGCCGATCTGCCCGCCGCCTTCCTGTCCGCCGGCCAGCGCCGCCGGCTGTCGCTGGCCCGCCTGCTCACCGTCCGCCGCCCCGTCTGGCTGTTGGACGAGCCGACCACGGCGCTCGATGTCGCGGGACAGGACATGTTTTCCGGATTGATGCGCGGGCACTTGGCGCGCGGCGGCCTGATCGTCGCCGCCACCCATGCCCCGCTCGGGATCGATTCGCGGGAGCTGCGGATCGGGGGTGCGGCGTGATTCGGGTCGACCCTCAGGTTTCCAAGCGGCCGAACTCCGCCCTCTCCGTTCCCTCCCCCCTTGTGGGGGAGGGTCAGGGAGGGGGGTGCCACACGGCGCACTCTCTCGGTTCTCGCGTTCGGCAGGCGGGCGCTCCGTTGCTAGCAGCCCGCACCCAAGAACCATCTTCCTCGGGGCTACCCCCCTCCCCCGCCCTCCCCCACAAGGGGGGAGGGAGCGCAGCTCGCCCGGGGCAACCGGCCGACGCTGCCTCCTCACCTCTGGGAGCAGTGGCATGACCGCCCTGTCTGCCCTCATCCGCCGGGATATCCGGATCGCGCTCCGCGTCGGGGGCGGGGCGTTGATTGGCGTGCTGTTCTTTCTGACCGTGGTGGTGCTGATGCCGTTTGCTGTGGGGCCGGACCTGGCACTGCTGTCGCGGCTCGGACCCGCCATCCTGTGGCTGGGGGCGCTGCTGGCGAGCCTGCTGACCCTGGACCGGCTGTTCATGGCCGACCACGAGGACGGCTCGCTCGACCTGATCACGATGAGCCGGACCCCGCTGGAACTCGCCTGCGCGGCGAAGGCGCTGGCGCATTGGCTGGCCGCCGGCCTGCCGCTGATCGTCGCAACCCCCGTGCTCGGCCTGCTGCTCAACCTCGACATGGTCGCAACCGGTGCTGTGGCGCTGACACTGCTCGCTGGCACCCCGGCGCTGACGTTTACGGGAATGATCGGTGCGGCGCTGGCGGTGACGCTGCATCGTGGCGGCTTGCTGATGGCCGTCCTGGTGCTGCCGCTGTCGATACCGGTGCTGATCTTCGGCGTCGCGGCCTCACAGGCGGCGATCGTCGGACCCATGACGTTCGGCGCGCCGTTCTCGATCCTGTGCGCGCTATCGCTGGTCAGTCTCGTGATCGGCCCGTTCGCGGCTGCGGCGAGCCTGAAGCATGGATTGGATTGACCTTGACCCCGATCAACTTTCGCTGCGGACTTTCGTGCTGATTGCGTGAGCGCTTACCTGTGATTATCAGGATACCATGACGCTGATCGACCTCGCCAACCCCACACGGTTCCTCGCGCTGACGGCGCGGCTGCTGCCATGGCTTGCGGCCGCGACCATCATCCTGCTCGCGATCGGGCTCTATCAGTCTGCCACCGCACCCGACGACTATCAGCAGGGCGCGACGGTAAAGATCATGTTCATCCACGTGCCTAATGCCTGGCTGTCGATGTTCGTATGGGGCGTGATGAGCATTGCCTCGCTCGGCACGCTGGTGTGGCGGCATCCGCTTGCCGACGTCGCCGCCAAAGCGGCCGCCCCGATCGGCGCCAGCTTCACCTTCCTTGCGCTGCTCACGGGCTCGCTGTGGGGCCGGCCGATGTGGGGCACCTATTGGGAATGGGACGCGCGGCTGACCTCGGTGCTGATCCTGTTCCTGATGTATCTCGGCCTGATGGCGCTGTGGCGCGCGGTCGACGAGCCCTCCCGCGCGGCGCGCGCCGCCGCCGTGCTGACGCTGGTCGGCGCGCTCAACCTGCCGATCATCAAGTTCTCGGTCGATTGGTGGAACACGCTGCACCAGCCGGCCTCGGTGATGCGGATGGGCGGCTCGTCGCTCGACAAATCCTTTTTGATTCCGCTGCTGGTGATGGCGGTCGCGTTCACCCTGCTGTTCGTCACGCTGCATATCGCGGCGATGCGCAACGAGATTTTGCGTCGGCGCGTGCGGTCCCTGCAGATGATGCAGGCGAGCCGTGTGGCGTTTGCAGAAGTCGGCACGTCAAAGGAAGTTGGGGCTGCATGATCATGTCGCTCGGTCCCTACGCGTCCTTCATCGTGACGTCCTATGCCGCGGCCGCCCTTGTGGTCGTGATCCTGATCGGCTGGATCGTGCTCGATCATCGGAGCCAGACACAGCGCCTGCGCGAGCTCGAGCGCAGCGGCGTGACCCGCCGCTCCGGCCGCAGCGCGACGGATCGGCCATGAGAGATCGAGCATGAGAGATCAATCATGAGCGAGCAATCGACGTCCGCTCCGCCGCAGCGCCGCACCTTCCTGATGGTGCTGCCGCTGATCGCCTTCATCGGCTTGGCGTTGCTGTTCTGGTTCCGGCTCGGCAGCGGCGATCCCTCGCGAATCCCTTCCGCGCTGATCGGACGCCCCGCGCCGCAGACCACGCTGCCGCCGCTCGAGGGATTGCAGGCCGACAACGCGCAGATCCCCGGCCTTGATCCCGCTGCGTTCAAGGGCAAGGTCAGCCTCGTCAATGTCTGGGCGTCCTGGTGCGTGCCGTGCCACGACGAGGCGCCGCTCCTGACCGAATTGGCAAAAGACAAACGCTTCCAGCTCGTCGGCATCAACTACAAGGATGCCGCCGACAATGCGCGGCGCTTCCTGGGGCGCTACGGCAACCCGTTCGGCCACGTCGGCGTCGATGCCAACGGCCGCGCCTCGATCGAATGGGGCGTCTATGGCGTGCCGGAGACCTTTGTCGTCGGTCGCGAAGGCACCATCGTCTACAAGCTGGTGGGACCGATCACGCCGGAGAATTTGCGGACGGAGCTGTTGCCGCAGATGGAGAAGGCGTTGAAGGCGGCGGGGAGCTAGCTCTGTCGTCAGTGTGAGCGAAGGACCCAACCCCAAACACCGCTGTCATGCCCCGGCTTGACCGGGGCATCCAGTACGCCGCGGCCTCTCCGTATCTCACAACCGTCTCTGGAATACTGGATCGCCCGGTCAAGCCGGGCGATGACAGTTGAGTGTGTGGCTGCAACCAGCAATGATGAGTTGAGAGCTCAACCCTTCCTCACGTCCCCCGCCTCGGCCTCGCTCGCTTCCAGCGACGCCGGCTCGAGGTGATAACGCTTGGTCAGCGGCATCTGGGCGATGGCGAAGATCATGGTGATCGGTGTGACGCCGAACACCTTGAAGTTCACCCAGAAGTCGGTGCTCTGGGTGCGCCAGACGATCTCGTTCAACACCGCCATGCCGGCGAAGAACAGCGCCCAGCGTAGCGTCAGGATGCGCCAGCCCTGCGGCGTCAAATTGAACATCTGGTCGAACATGACGGCAATGAAGGAGCGGCCGAACAACAGGCCGCCGCCGAGGATCGCAGCGAACAACGCGTAGATGATGGTCGGCTTGAGCTTGATGAAGGTCTCGTCATGCAGCACCAGGGTCAGCGTGCCGAACACCAGCACGATGACGCCTGTCACGATCGCCATGATCGGGATGTGGCGCGTCACCACATAGGAGGCGATCATCGCCGCAACGATCGCGACCATGAAGGCGCCGGTCGCGGCGAACAGGTTGAACTTCGCATTCACGAAGAAGAACACGAGCAGCGGGCCAAGCTCGGTGGCAAGCTTGAACAGCGGATGCGGCTGGGTCTTGTCCATTCTTCAGCTTTCGATTCCGGCAATGGCGCGGGCGAAATCGCGCGCGGTGAAGGGCGCGAGATCGTCGACGCCTTCGCCGACGCCGATGAAGTGCACCGGCAGTTTGAATTTCTCCGCGAGCGCCACCAGGATGCCGCCGCGGGCGGTGCCGTCGAGCTTCGTCATCACGAGGCCGGTGACCCCGGCGGTGCGATGGAAGGCCTCGACCTGCGACAGCGCGTTCTGGCCGACGGTGGCGTCCAGCACGAGCAGCACCGCATGCGGCGCAGTCGCGTCCACCTTGCGGATGACGCGCACGACCTTTTCGAGCTCGTTCATCAGCTCGGCCTTGTTCTGAAGCCGCCCGGCGGTGTCGATCAGGAGCACGTCGATGGCCTGCTCCTTCGCGGCCGTCAGCGCGTTGAAGGCGAGGCTCGCCGAATCCGAACCTTGCGCACCTGATATGACGGGCGTCCTGGTGCGCTCGCCCCAGACCTTGAGCTGTTCGATCGCCGCTGCGCGAAAGGTGTCGCCGGCCGCCAGCATCACCTTGCGGCCTTCGGATGCGAATTTTTGCGAGAGTTTCCCAATGGTGGTGGTCTTGCCGGAGCCGTTGACGCCGACCACGAGGATAACGAACGGCTTCTTGCCAGCGTCGATCTCCAGCGGCTTCGCCACCGCCGCCAGTACCTTCTCGACCTCGGTCGCGACGACGTCCTTGACCTCGTCCGCTGAGATAGCCTTGTCATAGCGCCCGGTGCCGACCGCATCCGCGATCCGCACCGCGACGGAGGTGCCGAGGTCGGCGCGGAGCAGCACGTCCTCGATGTCGTCGAGCATGGCGCGGTCGAGCTTGCGCTTGGTGACGAGGTCGGCGACCGCGGTCCCGAGCGAGGACGAGGTGCGCTTCAGCCCGTCGGACAGGCGGCGCCACCAGCTCAGCTTGGGGGTCTCGGGGGTGGTATCGTTCATGGTGGCGGTGTGTTAGCCGTTCCGGCTCGCAAACGAAAGTCTTGACCGAAAGTCCTGCAATTGCTCGATGTTCCCGAATTGACGGCCGACGAAATCCTGGCGCGCGTGCTCCATCGCGACGGATTGATGCTGGTCATCGACAAGCCGGCCGGCCTGCCGGTGCATCGCGGACCCAAGGGCGGTGCCAATCTGGAAACCTCCTTTGAGGCGCTTCGTTTCGGCCTGCCGCGGCCGCCGGTGCTGGCCCACCGGTTGGACAAGGACACCTCGGGTTGCCTCGTGCTCGGCCGCCATCGCAAGGCGACGGCCTCGCTCGGCCTGCTGTTCAAGCATGGCAAGATCGGCAAGACCTACTGGACCATCGTCGAGGGCGGCCCCACAGAGGACGAAGGCACCATCGACATGCCGCTCGGGCGGCTGAACGCCGAACGCGGCTGGTGGCAGAAGCCCGATCCCGAGGGCCAGAAGGCCATCACCAACTGGAAGGTGATGGGCCGGGGCGACGGCCTGACCTGGCTCGCCATGGAACCGGTGACCGGGCGGACCCATCAATTGCGGGTGCATTCGTCCGCGACCGGCTGGCCGATCTTCGGCGATAACATTTACGGCAAAGGTCCGCGCTTCGGCGAGCCGAAGCTGCACCTGCATTCCCGCGAGATCGTGGTACCGATCTCCCGCAACAAGGAGCCGGTCCGCGTGGTGGCGCCTGCCCCGCCCCACATGCACGAGCGCCTCCGCGCCTGCGGGTGGAACGGGGAGTAGCCCGACTGCTCGCCTTCATGGTGAGGAGGCGCGCAGCGGCCGTCTCGAACCATGAAAGGCCCGCATCTCGCCCGTGGCCGTCCTTCGAGACGCCCGCTTTGCGGGCTCCTCAGGATGAGGAGCAGTGCCCGCCGCGCTCCCTATAGTTTACGAAACGTTCAGTGCTCGTCGCTAATGATAATGGTTGCTTAGAACAAGCTTCCGTTAATCTGCTCAGGACGAGCTGCGCGTCATGTCCACGGCCGAGTTATCGATCATCGACGAGGTCGAGTCCGCGCTTCGGACAGGCTCCGCGGAAAAGGGCCTGGCAACAGCCCGCCGCGTCACCGACCTGTTCCTGTCCTCCGCCGGCAGTTTCGACGACGAGCAGATCGCATTGTTCGACGACGTGCTCGATCGCCTGATCGGCACCATCGAGCTCCGCGCCATCGGCGACATGGGCGCGCGCGTAGCGCTCGCCGAGATCAGCGCGCAGCTCGCGCCGATCGCGCAGGCGCCGCCATCGGTCATTCGCCGCCTCGCCAACAATGACGAAATCCGCATCGCTGGTCCCGTGCTGCAGGAATCCGCGCGCCTCGACGACGGCGCGCTGGTGCAGATCGCATCATCCAAGGGCGAGCCGCATCTGCTCGCGGTCGCCGGACGCTGGTGGCTGAAGGAGATCGTCACCGATGCATTGCTGGCGCGACGTTATCCCAGCGTCAGCCGGCGGCTCGCCGCCAATCCCGGCGCGCGCGTCTCCGGAAGCGGATTTGCCGTCATCGTCGGACAGGCGGAGGCGGATCCCGAGCTCGCTGTCAGCGTCGGCGTCCGCGTCGATTTGCCGTCAGACCTGCGCCGTCAATTGCTGCGCTCGGCGAGCGAGGCCGTGCGGACCCGCCTGTTGTCGCGCGCGCCGCCGCATCTGTTCGAGGAGATCCAGAGCGCGATCGCCGCAGTCACCGTCGGTGTCGAGCGCGAGATGTCGGGTGTCGATTTCGAAGGCGCCAAGCGCGCCGTCGCAGGTCTCAGGGCGACCGGCCAGCTCAGCGAAGCGACGCTGCTCGGCTTCGCAACACAGCGCCGTTATGAAGAAGCGGTGGCCGCATTGGCGGCATTGTCGGGATCGACTGTCGAAGTCATCCGCCCGCTGATGCAAAGCCTGCGCGAGGACGGCCTGCTGGTGCCGTGCAAGGCAGCGCAGCTCAGCTGGGAAACCACCGCCGCCGTGCTCGTAAGCCGCTTTGCGAGCGGCGCGATGAAGCCGGCCGATATCGCAAGGGCTCAAAGCCATTACGCGCGCATGACCCCGGAGAATGCGCGGCGGACGCTGCGCTTCTGGCAGGTGCGGGCGTTGTAGTTTTTCCCTCTCCCCTTGTGGGAGAGGGTGGCTCGCCGCGCAGCGGCGAGACGGGTGAGGGGTCTCTCTCCGCGAGTCCACATTGAGTTGAGTACGCGGGAGCAACCCCTCATCCGGCGCTTCGCGCCACCTTCTCCCACAAGGGGAGAAGGGAAGGAACCGTCACACCGTCAGCCGCGCGCCATCACGACCGGCGATCCGCAGCGGCGCGATGCGGCCCACACGCTCGCCCGCAATCGCCACCGGCAGATAATGCTCCGTCCGTCCCTGACCGTCGCTCTCGATCAGCACCTCACGCGTGGCGCCTATCTCGGCTTGCAGCCGCTGCAGGAGCGCGGTCTCACCGGCCGAGCGCAGCCGCTTCGCACGCTCCTTGATTGCACCGCCCGCCACCTGTGGCATCCGCGCGGCCGGCGTGCCGGGACGCGGCGAATAGGGGAAGACGTGGAGGAACGTCAGGCCGCATTGCTCGACCAGATCGAGCGAGCGCGAGAACATCTCCTCGGTCTCGGTCGGAAAGCCCGCGATGATGTCGGCCCCCAGCGCGATATCCGGGCGCAGCCGGCGGACCTGGTCGCAGAACGCGATGGCGTCGCCGCGCGTATGCCGCCGCTTCATGCGCTTCAAGATCATGTCGTCGCCGGACTGCAGCGACAGGTGCAGATGCGGCATCAGCCGCGAATCCTCAGCAATTGCATCCAACAGATCGCTGTCCGCCTCGATCGAATCGATAGAGGAGATGCGCAGGCGCCTCAGCTCCGGCACATGCCGCAAGATCTGCTTCGTCAGCATGCCGAGTTTTGGCGTGCCCGGCAGGTCAGTGCCGTAGCTGGTGAGGTCGACGCCCGTCAGCACGATCTCGGCATGGCCGCGCTCGGCCAATGCCCGGACCTGATCGACCACGGCGCCCATCGGCACCGAGCGCGAATTGCCGCGCCCGAACGGAATGATGCAAAAGGTGCAGCGATGGTCGCAGCCGTTTTGCACCTGCACGAACACGCGGGGCAGCCCGCTCGCAAAGCCGTCGATGAGATGCGGCGCCATCTCCTTCACCGCCATGATGTCGCTGACGGCGATTTTTTCGCTCGTACCGAGATCGAACGCCGTACGCGCCTCGCGCCACGCAGACGACCGCATCTTGTCGTCATTGCCGACGACGCGATCGACCTCGGCCATCTCGGCGAACATGCCGCTTTGCGTCTGCGCCGCGCAACCGGTGACGACGATGCGCGCTCCCGGCCGCTCGCGCTTCAATTTGCGGATCGACTGCCTCGCCTGCGCCACCGCTTCGTTGGTGACGGCGCAGCTGTTGATGACGATGGCATCTGAAAGGCCCGCGCCCTCGGCCTCGCGGCGGATCACCTCGGCCTCGAAAGCATTGAGGCGGCATCCGAAGGTGACGATGTCGACGCTCATCACCCGACCGGCGCGAACAGCGCCGGATCGAAACGGCCTTCATATTCGAAGGTCGCCGTGCCCGTCATCAGCACGTGATCGTCGCGCTCGCGCCATTCGATCCCGAGCTTGCCGCCGGGCAGCGTGATCTCGACATTGCGCTCGGCGCGCTTCAGCCGCGCCGCCGCGACCGCCGTGGCACATGCGGCCGAGCCGCAGGCCCTGGTCAGGCCGGCGCCGCGCTCCCAGGTGCGGATCGTGATGTGCTGGGGATCGACGATATGGGCTAGCGTGATGTTGGCGCGCTCCGGGAAGATCGGATGGTTCTCCAGCAGCGGACCGAAACGCTCGAGGTCGTAGGCGTTGACGTCATCGACCCAGAAGATCGCATGCGGATTGCCCATGCTGACCACCGAGGGCGAATGCAGGATCGGATTGTCGATCGGGCCGATCTGCAATTCGATGTAGCGGGTGTCACGAAATTCCTGGTCGAGCGGAATGTCCTGCCAGCCGAACTTCGGCGCGCCCATGTCCACCGTATAAAGATCCGGCGCCGGACCCTGCCAGGCATTGAGCAGGCCCGCGGCCGTCTCGAACGTTGCCGTGCTCTGGCCAGTCTTTTCGAAGATGCGCCGCACGACGCAGCGCATGCCGTTGCCGCAGGCGCCGGCCTCGGAGCCGTCTCTGTTGTAGATGCTGATGAACGCTTCGGTGCCGTCGAAGCGCGGCTTCTGCAGCACCATGAGTTGGTCGTAGGGCACGCCGCCTCGCGGCGATGCCACCGCGCGGGCATCGTCCGGGGTGACCTTTGAGGTGGAATCGCGCATGTCGACAACGACGATCTCGTTGCCGATGCCGTTCATCTTGGCAAATGCGTGGTTGGCCAGCGCGCTCATGAAAATTCCCGAATTTCGCCTGCCTTATATGGCGATCCTTGGCCCTCTTGGCCAGTGATTTGCCGAGAAGAGCCAGGACGCTGCCATGACGCATCTGTCATGGGACGAATTCGGCGCTCGCGTGTTAGAACGGCGCAATTCGCGCGATCCGGGACATGCGGCCGGGCTAAGGCTTCGGGGACGTAAGGCCTTGGCGGATAAGCTATTGGGGAGAATAAAAATGTTCAGGTTTCGTCGTCTCGTTTTGGCCGCGCTGATCCCGGCAGCGGCCTTGTCGTTTAGTCTGTCCGCCACGCTGGCCCAAACGCCGAGCCCGGCACCGGCCGCATCAGCGAGCCCCTCGCCGGCCCCGTCGGCTTCGCCCGCCCCGGCCGCGAGCGCTGCCCCCGTCGCCACGCCCTCGCCGGCGGCCAGCGCCACGCCAAGCCCTGCAACGTCCCCTGCAACCTCGCCCTCGCCAGCCGCCAGTGCGTCACCCAGCCCGGCCACTCCGCCCCCGGCTGCCGCCGCGACGCCGGCTCCCGTGCAGACGGCCGATCCTTTCGGCCAGGAGACCACGCTCGAGTCCAAGAAGGTTTTGATGGTCAAGGGCACTGCCAATTGGGACTCGGCCTTCGACACGCTGATTGACGCCTTCAAGGCGCTGAACACGCTGCTGGACAAGCAGGGCATCAAGCACGCCGGCAATTCGATGATCGTCTACACCTCGACCGACGACACCGGCTTCACCTTCCTAGCCGAGATCCCGGTCGAGCAGGACCCGAAGAACCTGCCCAAGGACATGAACGTCGGCAAATCGCCGGAGGGCAAGGCGCTGAAATTCGTTCATCGCGGCTCCTACGACAACATGGACAACACCTATGAGGCGATCACCAATCACCTCGACGACAAGAAGCTGGAAGCCAAGGACACCTTCATCGAGGAATACCTCACCGATCCCCTGAAGACGGCGGAGGACAAGCTCGTGATCAATGTTTTCGTGCCGCTGAAGTGAGACCGATGAAAAAGCCTGCCATCCTTTTGACCTCCCTTGTTGCGTCCTTTGCCGCCACGATGCTGGCAACGCCTGCGCTCGCCGACGATTTTCCGTCCGCGATTTCGGTGAGCGGCGAAGCCACGATCTCCGCCGCGCCTGATCTGGCGCAGATCGACGCCGGCGTCGCCAACGACGCCAAGTCTGCGAAGGAAGCCTGCGACGCCAACAACGCCGCGATGGGCAAGGTGCTGCTGGCGCTGAAGGGCGCAGGCATTGACGAGAAGGACTACCAGACCTCGCGGCTGTCGCTGCAGCCGCAATACGGCCAGAACAAATCCACCGGCGCCTCGCCCGTGGTCGGCTTCCGCGCCTCCAACCGCGTCACCGTGAAGATCCGCGACGTGACCAAGGTCGCCGCCATCATCGACACGCTGGTCGGCGCCGGCGCCAATGATATCGGCAACATCTCCTTCGAGGTGACGCAGGCCTCGAAACTGCTCGACGATGCCCGCGAGAAAGCTGTCGCAGACGCCCGCCGCAAAGCGGAGATCTACGCCAGGGCCACCGGCGTCACGCTCGGAGCGCCGCTCAGCGTCTCCGAAGGCGGCGCCCCGATGCCGCTGTTCAAGGGACGCATGGCCGCAGCTCCCATGGCCGCACCGCAGGCCGCGGTCGCGCCGGGCGAGGAAACGCTAGCGGTGACGGTGAATGTGAGCTGGGCGATCAAGGCCAAAGAGCAATAGGCGCAGCTGCCGCTACAGACTCCATTGTCGTCCCGGCGAAGCTAAATCTCCACCACCTGCCCCGGCTTCATCGCCACAAATCTTTCCTGCGAAACCTTTGCCGCGTCGAGCGCCTCGACCAGCGCTTTCGCCGGCGCATCGATTGCTTCATCGGTCAGCTGAAACGTGCCGTGGTGATGCCCGAGTGCGGCTTGCGCGCCGCAATCCGCGAGCGCCTTCACCGCGTCTTCCGGGTTCATGTGCTGGTCGCGCATGAACCAGCGCGGCTCATAGGCGCCGATCGGGAGGATCGCCAGGCGGAGCGGCCCGTGCCTCTCGGCGACGCGGCGGAAATGCCCGCCATCGCCGTAGCCGGAATCGCAGACGACGTAGATTTTCCCCGCAGGCGTCTCCAGCACGAAACTCGCCCACAGCGCCTTGTTGCGATCGAACATGCCGCGCGCCGACCAGTGCCGGGTCGGCACCAGGGTCACGGCGATACCGCCGCCGAGCTCGACGCGATCATGCCAGTCGAACGCTTCCACCTTGATCGTCGCATCGGTGCTGCGCATCGTGACGTCATTGCCGAGCGGGGTCACCACACGCGGCGCAAAATTCTTGGCGAGCCGCGACAGCGTCGCCATGTCGAGATGATCGTAATGGCCGTGCGAGACCAGCACGACATCGATCTTCGGCAGCTTGTCGAACGCAATGCCGGGATCGTTGTGCCGTTTCGGCCCGGCGAAGCTGACGGGCGAGACCCGCGTCGACCAGACGGGATCGACGAGAATATTGAGGCCGCCGGTCTGGATCAGCCAGCTGGCGTGGCCGACGAAAGAGAGCCGCACCTTGTCGCCGTGGACGCGGTCGGGCGGGGCGTCGGCATGGGGGCTCGGCGCCCAATCCGGCCAAGTCGCGCGCTGCCGCTTGCCGCCGAATTGCCAGCGCAGGACCTCACGAAGCGATTTCGGCGGCACGCCGTCCGGATCGAAGAAGTTCAGGCCGTCGAAATGGTCGGAGACCGGGCCGTCATAGGTTTTCATGCGGGACATCCAAAGGGAGGGCACGCCGACCAATGCGCCGGCACCGGCGAGCAGTCCGAAAAGGCGGCGGCGGGTGATCGGCACGGAACTGGCTTCAAAGATGGTCGGAGGGGGAGGACATCACCGCTATATGGGCGGGGTCTGCGGAAAAGGAACCCGCCGCCGGAAAGTTCATCTTTTCAAGGCTTTGCCTTCCAAAGCAGCCCCGGCCACCCTAACTTTCCTTGACTTTCGGGCGTCAGCGGCGTTTAACCCCGGCACTTCTCGGAAAGGCTTTCTTTTCGACCCGCCGACTGGTCCCAGAGGCCAGAGGCCAACGCCCGACAGCGCGATGCGCCCTCGGGCGTGAAGGTGTTTGGATTTCTGCTCCCTCGCCCCGCGCTTGCGGGGAGAGGTGAAAAAAGGACAACGGCATTGTTCGACAATCTGTCGGAACGGCTTGGCGGCATTCTCGATCGTCTGACGGGGCGCGGTGCGCTGACCGAAAAGGACGTCGACGCCGCGATGCGCGAAGTGCGCCGCGCACTGCTGGAAGCCGACGTCGCGTTAGAGGTGGTGCGCAGCTTCACCGAGCGGGTCCGCGAGCAGGCGATCGGCGCCACCGTCGTCAAGTCGGTGACGCCAGGCCAGATGGTGGTCAAGATCGTCCATGACGAGCTGATCAACACGCTCGGCGCCGAAAGCCAGACCATCGACATCAATTCCGTGCCGCCGGTGCCGATCATGATGGTCGGTCTGCAAGGCTCCGGCAAGACCACCACCACCGCAAAGCTCGCCCGTCGCATGGTCCAGCGCGACAAGCGCAAGGTGCTGATGGCGTCGCTCGACATCTACCGTCCCGCGGCGATGGAGCAGCTGGCCGTCCTGGGCCGCGATCTCGACATTCCGACGCTGCCGATCGTCGCCGGCCAGCAGCCGGCGCAGATCGCGAAGCGCGCGCTCGAGGCCGGCAAGCTCGGCGGCTACGACGTCGTGCTGCTCGACACTGCCGGCCGTACCACGCTCGACGAAGAGATGATGGCGGAAGCGGCAGCGATCAAAGCCGCCGCCAATCCGCATGAAGTGCTGCTGGTGGCGGACAGCCTCACCGGCCAGGACGCCGTCAATCTCGCTCGCGCCTTCGACGAGCGCGTCGGCCTCACCGGTATCGTGCTGACGCGCGTGGACGGCGACGGCCGCGGCGGCGCCGCGCTGTCGATGCGCGCGGTCACCGGCAAGCCGATCAAGCTGCTCGGCACCGGCGAAAAGACCGATGCGCTGGAGGATTTCCATCCCGACCGTATCGCCGGCCGCATCCTCGGCATGGGCGACGTGGTCTCGCTGGTCGAACGCGCTGCCGCCAACATCGATGCCGAAAAGGCCGCGCGCACCGCCGAGCGCATGCGCAAGGGTCAGTTCGACCTCAACGACATGCGCGAGCAGCTGTTGCAGATGGCCAATATGGGCGGCATCAGCGGCCTGATGGGCATGATGCCCGGCATCGCCAAGATGAAGAACCAGATCGCGGCCGCCGGCATCGACGACAAGATTTTGAAGCGCCAGGTCGCGGTGATTGATTCGATGACGCGCGACGAGCGCCGTCATCCGGATTTGCTCAAGGCCAGCCGCAAGAAGCGCATCGCCGCAGGTTCCGGCCAGAGCGTCGAGCAGGTCAACAAGCTGCTCAAGATGCACCGGAACATGGCCGATATGATGAAGGCCATGGGCTCCGGCAAGCGCGGTCCGCTCGCGGGCATAGCGCAGGCGATGGGCTTTGGCGGCGGCATGAAGCCGCCTTCGCCGGAAGAGATGAAGGCGCTGCAGGAGAAGATGCAGGGTGGCGGCGGACAGGGTCTGCCCAGCCTGCCGAAGGATCTACCTGCCGGGCTGCGCCAGGGTCTGCCGAACGTTCCGGGCCTGACCGGGCTGAGCGGCAAGCCGATGCTGCCGGGTCTCGGCGGTTTCCCTGGCAAGAAGAAATGAGGAATTCGTCGCGGGAGATCGCAGCGGTCTCGCGCAACGCGGAATACCAATCAACCGAACAAAACGTACTTTGAAGGAGAACTTAGATGTCCGTCGTTATCCGTCTCGCCCGCGCTGGCACCAAGAAGCGTCCCGTCTATCACGTCGTCGTCGCCGATTCGCGCTTTCCGCGCGATGGCCGCTTCATCGAGCGTCTCGGCTATTTCAACCCGCTGCTGCCGAAGGACAACGAGACCCGGCTGAAGCTCGACATGGACAAGGTGAAGGCCTGGCTCGCCAAGGGCGCGCAGCCGTCGGACCGTGTATCGCGCTTCCTCGACGCCGCCGGCGTCAAGAAGCGCGAAGTGCGCAACAACCCCGAGAAGGCCGTGCCGCGCAAGGAGCGCAAGGCGCAGGCCGAAGCCGCCGCGAAGGGTTAAGGCCAGATCATGCCGGCGCTGGTCTGCGTCGCGCGGATCGGCGCCGCGCATGGTGTGCGCGGCGCGGTCAAACTGTGGACCTTCACGGAAGATCCGTTTGCCGTGCGGAGCTACGGTCTGCTTTCGTCCAAGGACGGCAAGCGCCAGTTCGAGGTCGCAACGGCGCGCGCGGCCAAGGATCATCTGGTTGCAACGTTCAAGGGCGTCACGACTCGCGATGAGGCCGAGCGCCTCAACGGCATCGAGCTCTACGTCGCGCGCGAAAAGCTGCCCGCGACGGACGAGGGCGAATATTACCACACCGATCTGATCGGGCTCGCCGCCGTCACCATGGCCGGCGATGCGCTCGGCCGCGTGCTCGCGATCCACAATTTCGGCGCCGGTGACATCATCGAGATTGCGCCGCCCACAGGCACCACGATGCTGCTGCCGTTCACCGATGCGGTGGTGCCGGAGGTCGACATCGCCGGCGGCCGCGTCGTGATCGCGCTGCCGGAGGAGATCGCGGGCGAGGATCCCTCCCCGGGTCGTCCCGGCGAAGGCCGGGACCCATAACCACCGCCAGAATTTTTAGCTAAGCTGATCGCTCCAGCCGTCGCAAAACGAAGTGCGGTGGTTCCGGGTCCCGGATCTGCGCTCCGCTTGTCCGGGACGACAATAACTGAGATCCGATGACCAACCCCTCACCCTGGCGCGCGACGGTGCTGACGCTGTTTCCGGAGATGTTTCCGGGGCCGCTGGGCGTGAGCCTGGCCGGCCGGGCGCTGGCTGGCGGGCTCTGGGAGCTGGAGGCGCGGGACATCCGGGCCTCGGCCACCGACCGCCACCGCAGTGTCGATGACACCCCGGCCGGCGGCGGACCGGGCATGGTGCTTCGGGCCGATGTTCTGGCGGCCGCGATCGATGCCGCCGGGATCGGCCCGGACCGGCCGAAACTGCTGATGAGCCCGAGGGGTCGGCCATTGACCCAGGCCCGGGTTCTCGAACTCGCCAAGGGCCCGGGTCCTCTGATCGTCTGCGGGCGGTTCGAGGGGGTGGACCAGCGCGTGATCGACGGGCGGGGCCTGGAGGAGGTCTCGATCGGGGACTACGTCCTCTCCGGCGGCGAAATCGCGGCCCTGGCCCTGATCGACGCCTGTGTTCGGCTGCTTCCGGGCGTGATGGGCAAGGAGGCCTCGGGAACCGAGGAAAGCTTCTCGGACGGCCTGCTCGAATACCCCCAATACACCCGGCCGCAGCGGTTCGAGGGAACCCCGATTCCGGAGATCCTGACCTCCGGTGACCATGCCAAGGTCGCCAGCTGGCGGCGGGCGGAATCCGAGGCCCTGACCGCGGCCCGGCGACCGGATTTGTGGGCCCAGATCCCGAGCAAAGTCCCGAATCGGGGCGGACGCCAAAAAACGCCAAAAAACAAGACAGACGGGTGACAAACGCTCCGGCTTGCCTTATAGCAGCGGCCACATCCGCAATGGCTGGATAAACGAATTTCGCGCAGCCCCCGTTTTCCAAGGCTGGGCGCGCCGATGGAGATTTACCCATGAACCTGATCCAACAGCTCGAAAAAGAGCAATTCGACAAGCTCTCCGCCAACAAGGAGATTCCGGAATTCGGCCCCGGCGATACCGTGATCGTCAACGTGAAGGTTGTCGAAGGCGACCGCACCCGCGTGCAGGCCTATGAAGGCGTTTGCATCGGCCGTTCCGGCGGCGGTCTCAACGAGAGCTTCACGGTGCGCAAGATTTCGTACGGCGAAGGCGTGGAGCGCGTGTTCCCGGTGATGTCGCCGATGATCGACTCGATCAAGGTGGTGCGCCGCGGCAAGGTGCGTCGCGCCAAGCTCTATTATCTCCGCAACCTTCGCGGCAAGTCGGCCCGCATCGTCGAGAAGAAGCAGGACCGACCGGCTGCTGCCGTCAACGAGTAAGCTCCGCTTACAGGCGAGTTTCCAAAAGCGCGGGGCCAACCCCGCGCTTTTTTGTTGCGTCAGCCGTGCGCGTCAAAGCCCTCGCGATTCCGGCTCGGCCTGCTATATATTCTCGGAATGTTTCCAGATTTGACCAGCCTCTCGCCCGTCAAGCGCGTCGTCATCGACGATCGCTCGCGGCTGCCTGGCCGGTTCTTCGGACGCTTCGCGACCTCGGCAACGTCAGAGCTTACGCGCGCAGCCTAAAAGCTGCGCTGACGATTTTGTTGCCCGCGCGCTATCCGCGCAACCCGCTCTACACAACATTCCTGGAGCTGACGCTCATGTCCAAGCCGACCACATTGTACGACAAGATCTGGAACGACCATCTGGTGCACGAAGCCGAGGACGGCACCTGCCTGCTCTATATCGATCGCCATCTGGTGCACGAGGTCACTTCACCGCAGGCGTTCGAAGGCTTGCGCGCCACCGGACGCAAGGTGCGCGCGCCGGAGAAGACGCTGGCCGTCGTCGACCACAACGTGCCGACCACCGACCGCACCAAGCCGAACCCCGACCCTGAAAGCATCGAGCAGATCAAGGCACTGGCCGACAACGCCCGGGAATTCGGCATCGAATATTACGACGAGTTCGACAAGCGTCAGGGCGTCGTCCATGTCATCGGCCCCGAGCAGGGCTTTACGCTGCCCGGCACCACCATCGTCTGCGGTGACAGCCACACCTCGACGCATGGTGCGTTCGGCGCGCTCGCGCACGGCATCGGCACGTCCGAAGTCGAACATGTGCTGGCGACGCAGACGCTGATCCAGAAGAAGGCGAAGAACATGCGCGTCATTGTCGACGGCAAATTGCCGGATGGCGTGACGGGCAAGGACATCATCCTCGCCATCATCGGCGAGATCGGCACCGCGGGCGGTACCGGCTACGTGCTCGAATACGCCGGCGACGCGATCCGTGCGCTCAGCATGGAAGGCCGCATGACGGTCTGCAACATGTCGATCGAAGGCGGTGCACGCGCCGGATTGGTCGCGCCGGACCACAAGGCGTTCGACTTCCTGCGCGGCCGCCCGAAGGCGCCGAAGGGCGCCGACTGGGACGCGGCGATGCGCTACTGGGAGAAGCTGCGCTCGGACGAGGGCGCGCATTTCGACCACGAGCTGCGGCTCGATGCCGCGAAGCTGCCGCCGATCGTGACCTGGGGCACGAGCCCTGAAGACGTGATCTCGGTCACCGGCAGCGTGCCCGATCCCGACAAGATCGCGGACGAGGCCAAGCGCCTGTCGAAGCACCGCGCGCTGAAATACATGGGCCTGACCGCGGGGACGAAGATCACCGACATCAAGCTCGACCGCATCTTCATCGGCTCCTGCACCAACGGCCGGATCGAGGATCTGCGCGCCGCCGCCAAGATCGCGGAAGGCAAGCAGGTCGCAGGCGGCGTCAACGCCATGGTCGTGCCGGGCTCCGGCCTCGTGAAGGAGCAGGCCGAGGCTGAAGGTCTGGACAAGATCTTCATCAAGGCCGGCTTCGAATGGCGCGAGCCCGGTTGCTCGATGTGCCTCGCGATGAACCCCGACAAGCTGGCTCCGGAAGAGCGCTGCGCCTCGACCTCGAACCGCAACTTCGAGGGCCGCCAGGGCTTCAAGGGCCGCACCCATCTGGTGTCGCCGGCGATGGCCGCAGCCGCTGCGATCGCGGGTCACTTCGTCGACATCAGGGAGTGGCGGTAAGCTGCTCCCTGCAATTTGAGTGATTGCGGCAAACCGCCGTTAATCGGCAGCGCCGACACTGCGTCCTCGCGAGCGTTTCGCGAGGACACCAGCTCATGGCCAGCAAGCCTGAATATGTCGATCTGATCAGCGCGGCGACGCCCCAGCACCGGCGGCGCGCGGCACCGCTGCGCATGGTCGCCAAGCCCGAGGTCGAGGAGGCCTCGAAGCTCAGCCGCTGGCCGCCGGCGATGTTCAAGCAATGGAAGATCGAGAACCTGGCGCGCTGGACGTCGGCGACGTGGAAACTGAAGGATTGGCTTTAAGCCACCGGATGAACAAAGGGCGCCGTCGAGGCGCCCTTTTCATTTCGATCGTGCTTACCAATAGCGGTACGGATGGTGCCAGCGATGCCAGCGGCAGACGCGGCGCGGGCCGTAATAGGTCCAGATGACCCGGCAGCGGCGCGGATGGTGGTAATAGGGATAGTAGCCGCCATAGTAGCGCCGATGGAAATGGCGATAGCCGTAATGCGGGCGATAGATGCCGTAGCGATGGAATCCGCCTCCGCCATAGTGGCGAACTCCGCCGTAGCGATAGCCGCCGCCATGAAACGCGGGCGCGGCGCGGAAGCCACCCGCGTGGAAGCCACCGCCGCGGAAGCCACCGATATGTCCTCCGCCACCGTGGAAGCCGCCGCCACCGTGGAAACCGCCGCCGCCATGAAAGCCGCCGCCATGTCCACCACCACCGCCGCCGCCGTGGCGAACCTGGATCATGTCGTCACTTGCGGCCTTCGCCGCAGGCAACGCGGTCGGATTGATTGGTGTCATCGCTTCAGCGCGGCGCGTCGTGCCGGCCGACAACATCAGCGTCGCGGCGGCCGCAATTCCGAGCAAGCGCATCGGGCTTGCCTTGAGACCCAATATCCTCAGCATCGACTTCTCCCTGAATCTGGACAGCGGAGTTGCGACGCTCGCTCCCGGCTCGCGTCATCCGTGTTCATTGGCGGTCGCTCCCGAGATTAAATTACGGACAGCGACGTGAACCCATCATGAATGAACGGCATTCCGCGGAAGCGCCTGCAGGCTAGTGCATCACCGCCACGGTCCATAGCCGAACACGAATGGCGCCGGCACGGCATAGGGATAGGGGCGGTAGAACACCGGCCGCGCGTAATAGTGCGGATCAGGACGCGGAGCGTAATGCATGATGTCGGGCCGCACATGTCGCCCTCCGTCGAACGCCGCGCGCCCTGCCGAGGCATCCGGCAGCTTCGTCACCCTATGCGCTGCAAAAGCGTGAGGCAGGCCTGCGGCAAGTCCGGCAGCGACGGCCAACGCGATCCATCTCATCATGACGGCCTCTGCCTGCAACATGGCGCTTCATCGGCGCGCGACGGCATCGCGCTCGTATCAGCCCCGGCGCCAGTAGCAGCTCATATGCGGCACGATCACCGTGCCGCTCGGGCGATATTCCTGCACATAGGTGGCGTTGCACTCGCGGACCGCATCGGGACCGGGATTGTAGCGGGGATAGACGCCATCCGGACTGTAATAGGGCGTGACGCGCAGGCGCGCCGGGGGCCGCTTGCGCGGCGGCGGCAGATCGTCTCGCGAGGCCGCTTGGGCCAGCCTGATCCCGAGAGCCGCGGTCTGGGCCTCCGCGCCAACGCAAAACTGCGAAAACAACCCCATGCACAGTAGCGTCAGCGCTGTTTTCGCTCGCATTTTTCTGCCCACCTGAACGTCCACTTCGAGGCCTACGCTCCCCGTTTTGACGGCGCTCGTCAACCTCGCCGCGCTTATAAAGCCGGATGCATCGCCGCGAAACCCACGCTATGAGAAGCCCATGTGGACGGAATTGAAAGCGCCCTCGCTGGCCGAGATGGAAGCGATGGCGCATGAAGTGTTCGAACGCCTGCCGGCGGAGTTTCGTAGGCTGTGCGAGGGCGTGATCATCCGCGTCGACGACTTCCCCACCGAGGAAGTCCTGGACGAGATGGCATGCGAGAGCGAGTTCGACCTGCTCGGCCTGTTCCAGGGCGTCGGCCTGCCGCAGCAGAGTTTTGCCGACGTGGCGCGGCTGCCCAACATGGTCTGGCTCTACCGCCGGCCGATCCTGGATTACTGGGCCGAGCACGACGAAAGCCTCGGCCATATCGTTCGCCACGTCCTGATCCACGAGATTGGCCATCATTTCGGCTTGTCGGACGACGATATGGCCGCGATCGAGGCTCAAGAGCCGGGTTGAGCAGAGAGCCCGGTTAGGCAGACGAGATCTGCCGAATTCGGCCTAGGATTTCCGCCCCGATCGCGATAAATACCGGTTCCCTAGACCATCCCGGGAAAGCGCAACCATGGACAAGTTCACCACGCTGGAAGGCGTCGCGGCGCCGCTGAAGATCATCAATGTCGACACCGACATGATCATTCCGAAGCAGTACCTCAAGACCATCAAGCGCACCGGCCTTGGCAAGGGGCTCTTCTCCGAGCAGCGCTACAAGGACGACGGCAGCGAGAACCCCGATTTCGTCCTCAACCAGCCCGCCTATCGCAACGCGAAGGTGCTGGTCGCCGGCGACAATTTCGGCTGCGGCTCGAGCCGCGAGCACGCGCCCTGGGCGCTGCTCGACTTCGGCATCCGCTGCGTGATCTCGACCTCGTTCGGCGACATCTTCTACAACAACTGCTTCAAGAACGGCATTCTGCCGATCCGCGTGGCCCAGGAAGACCTCGACAAGCTGTTCGACGACGCCGAGCGCGGCGCCAACGCGACGCTGACGATCGACCTGCCGAACCAGGAGATCCGCGGTCCCGACGGCGGCAAGGTCAAGTTCGAGATCGACCCGTTCCGCAAGCACTGCCTGATCAACGGCCTCGACGACATCGGCCTGACGATGGAGAAGAAGGCCTCGATCGACACCTATGAGGACAAGCTCAAGCGCGAACGCGCCTGGGCCTGATCTCAAGTTTTTGTTCAAGCCCCGGTGCTACAAGCGCCGGGGCTTTTTCTTTGTTCTGATTATCCCGTATCTTTCGAGCATGATCTTGTCGGAAAACCGCTGCACACTTTTCCGGATCATGCTCTAAGCTCCGCGCATGCTGCCCGACATCGTCACCTTCTGGCACGGCCCGATGGACGCCTTGCGCCAGACCTGTCTGCGCTCGCAGCTGGCTGCCGGCCACAAGGTCACGGTCTACAGTTTTGACACCATTCCCGGCCTGCCCGCAGGCGTCGAGAATGCCGATGCCGAAGCTATCCTGCCACATGCGTTCTCCGAACGATTGCGACCGCCGCAGCCGGACGGCAGCTGGCGCGACTGGACCACGCTTCAGTTCAGCGACTTCTTCCGCATGAAGCTGATGGCGAAGGACCTCGGCCTCTGGCTCGACGCCGACGTGCTGCTGCTCAGGCCCGTCGAGATCGATCCGGCAAAGCCCTATTTCGCGTGGGAGCGGCCGCGCCAGCTCGGCAACTCCGTGATTTACCTTCCACCTGAACACGGCATCGTTGCCGCTTTCGAAGAGCTGATGGAGCAGGAGGAGCTGACGCCGAACTGGCTGTCGCTGCGCCATCGCGTCACGTTTGCGATGCGCCGCCTGCGCGGCGGCTCGAACCGCCTCTCCGACATCCGCGTCGCGATCTTCGGGCCGGCGGCACTCACCGCGCTCGCGCGCCGCACCGGCGAGCTGCACTGCGCCTTGCCGAAGCAATCGTTCTACGCCGTGCATGCCGAGCCAAAACTGTTCTTCGATCCCTCGAGCTATCTCGGCCTCGTCACTGACCGCGACATCATCGGCCTGCATATCTCGCCCAAGGGCCGCGGCGGTGAGAAGCCGATCCCGGGCAGCCTGTATGCGTGGGCGGCGGAGCGGTTCGCATAATTTTCTCCGCTGTGCGGCGCTCTCGCGCCCGGACGCAGCGCAGCGCGAAGCGGTGCGTTGCTGAGCCGGGGCCCAGCGATGCGGCGAGATGGCTCCGGCTCTGCGAGCAGCGCTTCACGCTGCAGCGCGTCCGGGACACGAGAGCTGTCTTTGATCCAGCGCAACGCGCACCTGCACCATTGTGCCTAATCTCGCTCCAATTCCGTCGTTCGAATGGAGCTTCGCATGAGCACCGCAACCAGGCCTTATCCCATTGTCCAGGACCTCATCGAGTCCTTTGCAAGCTGGCTGAAGCATCGCCGCGAGCTGAACGAGATCCGGCAGCTCGACCGCGCCGATTTCGACCGGATCGCGCAAGACCTGCGGATCGCGCCTGACGATCTGGAATATCTGGTCCGTCACGGCAAGCACGCCGCCGACGAGCTGCCGAAGATGCTGGAGCAGCTCGGCATCAGCGCCGAAGGGCTCGGCCGCGCGCATCCGCTGCTGCTGCGCGACATGGAGCGGGTGTGCGCGCTTTGCAGCCACAAGGGCCAGTGCGATCGCGAGCTGGCCGACGGCACCGCCGCGGAGAACTATCTCGGCTTCTGCGCCAATGCCTCGACACTGGAGTCGCTCGACCGTGCGGATCACGCGCATCGCTAAGGCATTGCCCTTATCAAAGGATTAGTTTAGCGGCGGATGTCCCGCCGGTGCTAGATCACGCCCGTACGGGCACAAGCCTCGCGCCGGGCAAATCCTTTGACGAGCTTTCTGCAAACACGATAGCGCTCTTCCATGCTCGTCCCACTGACATTGCCTGACGGGCTCGGTTCGGCCGCGCGTTCCTTTTTGGCGGCACGAGGCTGCGAGGTTTTCTCGCGCTTGCTTGAAGCATCCTCCGGCGCTGGCACGAGCTTGCAGACAGGGCGGAGCTCTATGTTCGCCTTCTCAGTTGGATTTTCCTTGTTGACGGACGACAGCGTAAGGACGTTCTTGTCCATCCTGACGGTGACGGGTGTTCCGCTGATGGAAAATTTGTCGTTCACAATGTATTCGGCAAACGACCGGTACCCCGCCTCATCCTTCACCCACGATGCCTTTGTCGGCGGTCCCCAGAGGTAGTGTCCCTTGGCTAACCCGGTGGCAGAGACCTCCGTAACGATCAGCATGGCATACCGTCCTTTGCCATTCGTCCATCCACGTTTGTTGGACCACACGCCGACAAATCTGGAGTTAGCATTGAGCGGATCATTCTGATCAGGCGATATAGCGTAGCTTGGCAGTTTGAGTTGCTGAGCTGCCGCGATGGCTGCAACTTTCTGGTTATCTTCGGGCGCAAATAGATTTCGGACGACGGTTTTTGCGTCCGGTTTCGGAGGGGCAGCTGGGGATGAGAGCACCGCAACTTCGTTGGCCTTGAAATTCTTCACCCGCTGGCGCGCTTCTGCGGCGTGGCTGCTGCGGGGGTACCTGGTCAGAAACTCCTCGTAGAGGCCTGCCACCGTGGACGTCTGGATAGCCAGCCAAAACTTCTCGTCCTCCGCGGCATCTGCAGGCGCGGGAGCCGACGCGACTGGCGCTTGAGCGCTCGCCACCGGAGCTCTCAGGTAAATCTCTTCCTTCGACAAAGAGCCGTATACGAAAGGCTGCTGCTCGCGTCTGGTGGCCGCCATCACGTCGTCACGAACACGACGAAACAGAAACGATATCTCCAGCCCCGGCGTTTCAATGTGGCGAAGGAGCGATGCCGTGAATGGGCTGTTCCGGCCATCCCCGTCGCTTGCCGTAGTACCGTCCCGGGCGGCGTACGCAATCAGAACGTTATCGGATGGCTCCGTCGGAGCGAGTCCGCGAGCCACGGCCCGGGTGCTCAGCGAGCGTCTCATCTTTGCGGCAAAAGGATTGTTGCGGCATGCGTCCAGTATCACAAGGCCCAACTTTCGTGCCTTCGAAACCTGAAGGCTCACCGAGCGCAGGCTGATGGCCTCGCTTTCGATGTCGGTATCGCTGCGCAGCTCTGCGCCGACCGGAATCAGCCAGTTCTCGCCGCTGACCTCCATGCCGTGCCCGGCATAGAAAACGACCGCAAGGTCTGCTCCCTCCGCAGAGCGGCCGAACTCGACGACAGACTTCCTCATCTCTTGCGCAGTCGCGTTCTTGACCTGGGTGACTTTGAAGTCGAGCCGCTCCAGCGCGCGGCCGATGTCGGCCGCATCGCGCGTCGGGTTCGGCAACTCGGGTACCTTCTCGTAGGCGCCGTTACCGATGACGAGCGCAACCCGAACCTGCTGCGCAAGCGCCGGCGTGGCGAATGAAAATGACGTAACGAGAAGGACTGCTAGAAAAAAAATGCGCATCAAATGCTTGCCCGGATCAATATCGAGCGTGAGGGTAGCATTGTCTTTCACCACCGCAACGGGAAAAGCCGGGATCGTGGTCGTTCAGAGAACCACGGCTCCCCGAGCATACCGGTGACCGCGTCAATGTTCGTTCGGCTTGAGCGCAACCGCGTGCCCTCAGCCCTTCCCCATCGCCGCAATCGCGTCCGCGATCTCGATCGTGCGCCGTGCCATGTCGGCGTGCAGGCGCTCCACCATGGCGCCGTCGAGACGGATCGCGCCGCGCGAGACGTTCTCCGGCAATCCGAACGCGGCGATGATCTTTCGCGCGCGCGCGACTTCCTCCTCCGGCGGGGTGAAGATCGCGTTGCAGGCTTCGATCTGCGAGGGGTGAATCAGCGTCTTGCCGTCGAAACCGAGATCGCGGCCTTGCGCGCATTCGGTGGCGAAACCATCGGAGTTGGCGATGTCGCTATAGGGGCCGTCGAGGATTTCGAGGCCATGGGCGCGCGTCGCCAGGATGCAATGGGAGATCATCGGGATCATCGCCGCGCGGCCCGGCAGCATCTTGATGCGCGTCTCGCGCGAGATGTCGTTGGGCCCGAACACGAAGCCTGACAGGCGCCGCGCTGGATCGCGCCCGGCGGCAGCGAGTTCCTCGGCATGCAGCACCGCGCGCGCGGTCTCGATCATGGCCCAGACCTTTACGGTCGGCGCCGCGCCGAGCTCGGCGAGACGGCGGCCGATCGTGTCGAGCTCCTCCACGCGTGAAACCTTTGGAACCAGGATGCCGTCGGGCGAGGCCTTCGCCGCCATCGCGACGTCGTCGGCCCACCAGGGCGTGTCGAGGCCGTTGGTCCGGATCAGGATCTCGCGCTTGCCGAACCCTTTGGCCGCGATCGCGGCCGCGATGCCATCGCGTGCCACTGCCTTGGCATCGGGCGCGACGGAGTCTTCCAGGTCGAGGATCAGGCCGTCGGCGGCGAGATTGCGCGCCTTTTCCAGCGCGCGGGGGTTGGAGCCGGGCATGAACAGATGGCTGCGGCGCGGGCGGGTCATGCAAGCGTTCCTTCCGGTTTCCTCATCTCATTCCGACCGAAGCCGATAGCATCTGGCCTGCCTATTCGAAAGGCTTGTTCGTCCCAGCGGTATATGATTAGGCATAGGCCATGACCACATTCCCAGAGCATTTGCTGGAAGGCTACAAGGCCTTCGCCACCCAGCGGCTGCCGACCGAGCAGACCCGCTACCGCGAGCTGTCGGTGAAGGGGCAGTTCCCTGAAGTGATGGTGATCGGCTGCTGCGACAGCCGCGTCTCGCCCGAAGTGATCTTCGACGTCGGGCCGGGCGAACTCTTCGTCGTCCGCAACATCGCCAATCTGGTGCCGGTGTATCAGCCCGACGGCAACGCGCATGGCGTCTCGGCGGCGCTGGAATATGCCGTGACGGTGCTGAAGGTGAAGCACATCGTGGTGCTCGGGCACGCCCAGTGCGGCGGCATCCGTGCTTTCGTCGACAAGATCGAGCCGCTCACGCCGGGCGACT
This sequence comes from Bradyrhizobium sp. Kon56, assembly GCF_055807635.1. Taxonomy (NCBI): domain Bacteria; kingdom Pseudomonadati; phylum Pseudomonadota; class Alphaproteobacteria; order Hyphomicrobiales; family Nitrobacteraceae; genus Bradyrhizobium; species Bradyrhizobium sp. Kon56. The sequence goes on from NZ_JBVVOU010000002.1 coordinate 134,723, forward strand.
TCATCGGCAAATGGATGCAGATGTTCATCAAGCCGGGGGAAGTGGTGGAGCAGCGCGACCACGAGACCATGGCGCAATTCGTCGAGCGCATCGAGAAGGCCGCGGTGTTCCGCAGCCTGGAAAACCTGATGACCTTCCCGTTCGTGCAGAAGGCGGTCGAGAGCGGCCAGATGCAGACCCACGGCGCCTATTTCGGCGTCGCGGAGGGATCACTGTTCGTGCTGGACAAGGCGGCGAAGGAATTCAGGAACGCGCGCGAGATGGCGTAGGTCCGCAGCTCTTGTGGGGTGGGCAAAGCGAAGCGTGCCCACCACTTTTATAGCAATTGTGGAGAGATGGTGGGCACGGCGCTTCGCGTCTTTGCCCACCCTACGGCAGCACGGCTTACGCCGCCTTCTTCTTCGCGCTGATCAGCTTGCGGTTGATCAGGACTTCCGCGATCTGGATCGCGTTGAGCGCGGCGCCCTTGCGTAGATTATCCGAGACGCACCACAGCACGAGACCGTTCTCCACCGTCGCGTCCTCGCGGATACGGCTGATATAGGTGGCGTCCTCGCCGGCGGCTTCATACGGCGTGGCGTAGCCGCCGGGCTCATGCTTGTCGATGACGAGACAACCCGGCGCCTTGCGCAGGATGTCGCGTGCTTCGTCCGCGCTGATCGGGTTCTCGAACTCGATGTTGACGGCCTCGGAATGGCCGACGAAAACTGGCACGCGCACGCAGGTCGCGGAGAGCTTGATCTTGGGATCAAGAATCTTCTTGGTCTCCGCCATCATCTTCCACTCTTCCTTGGTGTAGCCGTCCTCCATGAAGACGTCGATCTGGGGGATGACGTTGAAGGCGATGCGCGCCGGAAACTTGTTATTGATCAGCTCCTGGTTGGTGTAGACGGCCTTGGTCTGCGAGAACAGTTCGTCCATCGCGTCCTTGCCGGCGCCCGACACCGATTGATAGGTCGAGACCACGACGCGCTTGATCGTCGCCTTGTCGTGCAGGGGCTTGAGCGCGACCACGAGCTGCGCGGTCGAGCAGTTCGGGTTGGCGATGATGTTCTTCTTCTTGAAGCCCGCGGTGGCGTCCGCATTCACTTCCGGCACGATCAACGGCACGTCCGGATCCATGCGCCAGGCCGAGGAATTGTCGATCACGACCGTGCCGGCGGCGCCGATCTTCGGCGACCATTCCTTCGACACCTCGCCGCCGGCCGACATCAGGCAGATGTCGACGTCGGAGAAGTCGTAATGCTCGAGCGCTTTGACCTTCAGCGTGCGGTCGCCGTAGGAGACCTCGACGCCCATGCTGCGGCGTGAGGCCAGGGCCACCACCTCGTCCGCGGGGAATTTACGCTCATCAAGGATGTTGAGCATTTCCCGTCCGACATTGCCGGTCGCGCCGACGACTGCGACTTTGTAACCCATCGTTCACTCTCCGACGAAAAAGCTCTTTCCTGAAGCTCAGGCTTAAACAGGAAGAGCAGCGCTTCTATGCGAGAACCGGCCTCAAGACAACGTTGGACCATGCCTTAGGGACGTGGATGCAGTCGCCCGAGGCCAGCACGGCCACAACCCCTACCCAGATCCATCTGGCGCTTGCAGCCTTCGCCGACGAGGTCGTCGGCACGCTGGCGCGCCTGTTCGCCTATGTGGGGATTTTGGTACTGTTTGCCATCCTCGGCCTTGCCGCACTCGGCCAGCTGCCCAACTTGCGCGACGATGATCCGGCGCTGAAGCCCGATTGGAGCGTGGCCGACCGGTCGCCTCCGGCCTTCGCCCTCAGCCGGCTGGATTCGTCAGAAAAAACAGCTTCTTACGCGATCTTCAGGCATCCCGAAGGCGGCCGCAGGGACGTGATGCGCTGGGCCAGCGAGGCAGACAGGACCGTGGCCGAGCTCGAGATTTACCGGGAAGGCGGCGAATTCGACGTGACGCGTCCGGCAACAATGGATCTGGCCGTCCGGATGGGACTGGGCACCGCGACCCCGCTGGAGCAAGCCGGCCTGATCGACACGAAATTCGGCCCCGTCGCCCTATTCCAGCCGACCGGTCCGGCGGAGGGCGCGCGGGCCTGCCTCGGCTACCTCAAGCGCAGCGAGGAGCCGGCGCTCCAGATCTCCGGATTCTCCTGCCAGGGCGACAGCCTGCCTCCGCGGCGCGCCGCGATCGCCTGCACGCTGAACCGGCTAACGCTGCTGACCTCGGGCAACGAGCCGAAGCTGGCCGAATTGTTCGCCCATGCGGAGCTGAAGCGCCGCCCCTGCGCGCCCCCGGGCGCGTCGGACTGGCTGCTCGGCGCCGCCAATGCGCAGTTGCGCGGCGCGCTCTGATCGGCATCAAGCTCAAGTGGCTGTATCCATGCAACTTTTGCCGGCGCGCACGATTATTCAGCGCTGGTGTGACCCAATAGACCTAGTTGCAGCCGCCCCGGCCGGGTTAGTATGAGCGTGAAATTGATTGGCGGCTTGCCGCCTGAAGGGGACGTGATGAGCTCGAATTTCTCTGCCGCGAACAAACTGGCGATGTGGCTTACGGCCGGCGCCGTGATTGCCATGTCCTCAGCCTTCGCGACACCCGCCTCGGCCGACACCAAGAAGCAGCGCTATGACAGCGGCCGTCACTATTACGGCCCGAGCGGCCCCAATTCGAGCTATCAGCAGGGCCGCACCCGCATCTATGTGAGCAAGCGCTCCTGGCTCGACGGCGGCACCGAGGTCAATCCGGGCGACCGCAAGTTCTCCGACTACGCCTTCCCGCCGGCGGTAGGCTATCCGACCTTCGCGCGCGAAAATCTCAACCGCCCGATCGATCGCCAGCCGCTGAGCACGCCGCAGGATGTTGGCGGCTATCCGCAGAATTTCCCGCTGTACTGAGGCGGACATATCGACCGAATCAAATGGCCGGGCTCGCGCCCGGCCATTTTTGTTTGTCGTGTAGCCCGGATGGAGCGAAGCGCAATCCGGGATTTTCGACACGCGGGAAGAACGCCGGATTTCGCTTCGCTCCATCCGGGCTACGGCTCTAAGCGTGCAGCTTCTGCAATTCCTTCAAAATCGCTTCGCCCATCTGCGTGGTCGAGGCGGCAGTGGTGCCTTCCGACTTGATGTCGGCGGTGCGCAGGCCGCTGGCCAGCACCGCGGCGATCGCGGCGTCGACCTTGTCGGCGAGCGCGCCCATGTCGAAGGAGTAGCGCAGCGCCATGCCGAAGGACGAGATCATCGCGATCGGATTGGCGAGGCCCTGGCCTGCGATATCAGGCGCCGAGCCGTGCACGGGCTCGTACAGCGCCTTGCGCTTCTTGCTCTTGACGTCGACCTCGCCGAGCGAGGCCGAGGGCAGCATGCCGAGCGATCCCGTCAACATCGCAGCAATGTCGGACAGCATGTCGCCGAACAGATTGTCGGTGACGATGACGTCGAACTGCTTCGGCCATTTCACCAGCATCATGCCGCCGGAATCGGCGAGCTGATGCTCGAGCGTGACGTCGGGATATTCGCGCTTGTGGACCTGGGTCATGACCTCATTCCAGAGCACGCCCGACTTCATGACGTTGCGCTTCTCCATCGACGTCACCTTGTTCTTGCGCTTCTTCGCAAGCTCGAAGGCGACGCGGCCGATGCGCTCGATCTCATAGGTGTCGTAGACCTGGGTATCGATGGCGCGCTTCTGGCCGTTGCCGAGATCGGTGATGGTCTTGGGCTCGCCGAAATAGACGCCGCCGGTGAGTTCGCGCACGATCATGATGTCGAGGCCCTCGACCGCCTCGCGCTTCAGGCTGGAGGCCTCCGCCAGCGCCGGGTAGCAGACCGCGGGACGGAGGTTGGCGAACAGACCGAGATCCTTGCGCAGGCGCAGTAGGCCGGCTTCGGGGCGCACCTCGTAGGGCACCGCGTCCCATTTGGGACCGCCGACCGCACCGAAGATGATGGCGTCGGCCTCCTTGGCCTTGGCCATGTCGCCTTCCGAGATCGACACCTTGTGTGCGTCATAGGCCGAACCGCCAACGAGGCCGGTGTCGGTCTCGAACTTGGCGATGCCCGCCGAATTGAGCCAGTCGATCAGCCGCTTCACCTCGCCCATCACCTCGGGGCCGATACCGTCGCCGGGAAGCAGCAGCAGTTTGTGGGTCGCCATGGTCGTTTCCTCTGAGGTCGATTTCGGCCGGAGTGCTAGAGCGGCGTTGCGTGCTTGGCAAGACACCATTGCCGCTTCGGTTCTGTGCAACGCGGGCAGGGCCTGCCACACTGCGCATGCCGGAGTACCCATTTGCACGCCCCTGAACGTCCCCCGCCCGACGCCCATCCCGCGCGGCTGATCCTGACCCTGTCGCTGGCTGCGACGGTTGGGCTGGGTATCGGCCGCTTCGCCTATTCGCTGGTGCTGCCCGACATGCGGGAGGACCTCGGCTGGTCCTACTCGGCGGCCGGTTTCATGAACACCATCAACGCCGTCGGCTACCTCGCGGGCGCGCTTGTGGCATCCCGGTTGATCGAACGGGTCGGCTGGTCGGCCGCGATCCGTGGCGGAACCCTGGCCTGCGTCGCCGCGCTTGCGACTTGCGCGCTGACCGGGAACTTCGTTGCGCTGAGCCTGGCCCGTCTCGTGCTGGGCGTTGGCGCCGCGGCCGGTTTCGTCGCCGGCGGCGCGCTGGCCGCTTCCATTGCGCAGTCGCGCCCGGAGCGGGCCAATTTCCTGCTGAGCCTGTTCTATGCCGGACCCGGCATCGGCATTCTCGCCTCGGGCCTGATCGCCCCGTTCACGCTGCAATATTTCGGGCCGGGCTCGTGGTGGATCGTGTGGTGGGCGATGACGCTGCTGTCTGTCGTCATGACCGTGCCGCTGTTCCTGGTCCGCATCGAGAGCGGCGTGCGTTTCTCGCAAGGCGGCCACGGCGCCTTCGCCATTTTTCCGGTGCTGATCTACCTCGCCGGCTACTTCCTGTTTGGCGCGGGTTACATCGCCTACATGACCTTCATGATCGCCTATGTGCGCGACGGCGGCGGCGGGGCCGCAGCGCAGGCCGCGTTCTGGAGCCTGATTGGCTTGAGCGCCTTCGTCACGCCGTGGGCCTGGCGCCGCGTGCTCGCGCTCGATCGCGGTGGTCTTGCCACCGCCATCATCCTCGGCACCAACGCGCTCGGCGCCGCCCTGCCGATGCTCGGGCATTCGCCGGCATGGCTCGCGGTCTCGGCGATCGTGTTCGGCGTCGCCTTCTTCGCCGTAGTCGGCTCGACCACCGCCTTCGTGCGCTTCAACTATCCGCCCGAGGTGTGGCCGACCGCGATCGCGGCGATGACGATCTCGTTCGGCGTCGGCCAGACGCTGGGCCCGATCGTGGTCGGCGCGATCACGGACGCGCTGGGGAGCTTGAGTTACGCGCTGAATGTGTCGGCGGCGCTGCTGGCGCTGGGCGCGGTTGCCGCGCTGTGCCAGCGGAAAGTGGAGCCGGCCTCATAACAAGTGTCGTCCCGGCGAAGGCCGGGACCCATAACCACAGGGAGCATTTTGGGGAAGACTGGTCGTTCGGGATTGGCATCTAGCGAAAATCGATAGACCTCGCGGTATGGGCCCCGGCCTTCGCCGGGACGACAACAGCTAGCTTCCGCTGAACGAATTGTACCCCTGGTCTTCCCAATAGCCGCCCTTGTAGTCGTTGGTGACTTCCATCGACACCACGTATTTCGGGTTCTTGAAGCCGAGCTTGGTCGGCACGCGGATCTTCATCGGGAAGCCGTAGGCGCGCGGCAGGATTTCGCCGGCATATTTGAACGTCATCTGGGTCTGCGGATGCAGCGCGGTGCGCATGTCGAGCGGAGAATTGTAGCCGTCCTTGTCGGCGCACTGGAACCAGACATACTTTGCGCGGGTGTCGGCGCCGATCAGCTTAAGGAAGTCGCGCATGGGTGTACCGGTCCAGCTGCCGATCGCGCTCCAGCCCTCGACGCAGATGTGACGGGTGATCTGCGTAGCCTGCGGCAGCTTGTACAGCTCGGGAAGCGTCCACGACTTCTTGTTCTCGACGAGACCGCGGACTTCGAGCTTCCAGTCGGCACCGTCGACATCGGGCGCGTCGTCGAGATCGTAATAGGCGTTGAACGGAAACGGTTTTGTGATCGCGCTCTCGGGAAACGTCGGCGCCAGCGCGTCGGGATTGAAGATGAAATCCTGCACGGCATCGTTGAATTTCGAAACCGACTTCAGCATCTCCTCCGCGGAGGACGAGTCGATCACGTCGCAGCCGGTGAGCAGCGTCAGCGCCCCGAGGCTTGCGCCGCCCGCGATGAAGCGGCGGCGGCTGACCTCTGGCATCGTCTTGATGGAATCCTTGATCAGCAGCCGCTTGTCGACGCCCGGGATCAGGAATGAGCGCTTCGCCATGACTCTCTCTCCACTCAACGGCCGATGATCATCGCGCGCAGGCTCTTCGGCACCAGCAGCGCGAGTAAAACATGAATGACCAGGAAGGCGCAGATCGCGGCCATGCAGAAGAAATGGATGTAGCGCGCGGTCGGATAGTCGCCGAACAGGGACACGAGCCAGTGCAGTTGCACCGGTTTCCACATTCCCAGCCCCGACAGCACGATGATCACGCCGATCAATATGATGCCGGCATAGAGCACGCGCTGGACGTAATTGTAGACGGAGAGATCGGCATGGCCGAGCTTGAAGGTCAGCGCAGCCCTGACGTCGTGGAGCACGCCGGATGGGGTGATCGGCAGCAGTTTTTTCCGGAAGCGGCCGGTGGCAAGGCCGGTGACGAGATAGGCAAGGCCGTTGATCATCAACAGCCACATCGCCGCAAAGTGCCAGAGCAGGCCGCCACCGAGCCAGCCGCCGAGCGTGTACTCGCGCGGAAAGCTGAAACCGAACAGCGGCGAGGCGTTGTAGATCTGCCAACCCGACAGGATCATCAGGATCATGGCGAAAGCGTTGATCCAGTGCATGACCCGGACCCAGGCCGGCTGGATCACTTTGGCCGGGGTGGCGCTGACCTGCTCGTCGGTGACTGTGAGGCTCGACATGGCGGTTCCGTCCTGAACATCGTCTGACAGCAATTATACGCCGATGCTTCCGCTTTCGTTACGCCCTGTTCGGCATCGAATCCATGTCGGCTGGCTATCGTGGTCACAATAAAGCGAGCCGGGTACCCCCGGCTCGCCATTTCGTCGCATCCGGTTCGGGGATGAAGCCGGACGGCGCGGTGTTTACGTCGCCGGCATCAGCACGGTGTCGACCACATGGATTACACCGTTCGACTGGTTGACATTGGAGATCGTCACCATCGAGGTACCGCCCTTGGCGTCGAGGATCCAGACCTTGCCGTCCTGCTTCTTCACCGTCAGCTCCTCGCCTTCGGCGGTCTTCATCTTCTTGCCGTCGGTGAGGTCGGACGCCTCGAGCTTGCCGGGCACGACATGGTAGGTGAGGATCTTGGTCAGCGTCGCCTTGTTCTCGGGCTTCACCAGAGTGTCGACGGTGCCGGCCGGCAGCTTGCCGAAGGCGGCGTTGGTCGGCGCGAACACCGTGAACGGACCCTTGCCTTCCAGCGTCGGCACCAGGCCGGCCGCCTTCACCGCCGCCACCAGCGTGGTGTGGTCCTTCGAGTTGACGGCGTTCTGGACGATGTTCTTGGACGGGAACATCGCGGCGCCGCCGACCATGACGGTCTTTTCCTCGGCGCGGGCGGGCGCGACGACGGTCGCGGTGATGGCCAGCGCGCTGAAGGCCGCAGCGGTGAGATAGGCAATACGCTTCGACATGGAGGGTCTCCCGATTGGATTGTGACCGGCGATTGCCGGCGTTCGAGTTGGGCAACAACAGTGGCTGCGACCTGCGAGTGTGAAGCAGCAGCGCCGTCGTTGGCTCGAACTACGGGAGCGTTTGCGAAGCGGTTTCGAGCAAAACTTCTTTGTGATGGGTGAAACTAAGTGCGTGGTTCTCCGTGGGGGGCGTCATTGCGAGGAGCGAAGCGACGAAGCGATCCAGGCTGCCACCGCGGATGCACCGCTGGATTGCTTCGCTTCGCTCGCAATGACGCGCCTCGACGATCTACCTGCCGCTCAATCCCTGTTGTGCGGCGTCTGGATAAACCCGCGATTATGCGTCGGGCTGATCAGCAGTTCATTGATGCACACCCGCGCCGGCATGCTCGCGATGAACGCGATGGTGCGGCCGAGATCTTCGGATTGCAGCATCCTGGCCTGCTCCTCCTCGCTCGGTACCACCGGGCGCAGCTTCAGGATCGGGGTCGCCACCTCGCCCGGCATCAGGCAGCAGGCGCGCAAGCCGTTGACGCATTCGTCCATGTTGAAGGAATGCGTCAGCGCCAGCACCGCATGCTTGGTCGTGGTGTAGGCCGGGCCCGGCATTTTCGAGACGTGGCGGCCGGCCCAGGACGAGACGTTGATGATGGAGCCGTCCTGCTGCTTGCGCATCGTCGGCAGCACCGCGCGCATGCAATAGAGCACGCCGTTGAGATTGACCTGGACCAGCTGGTCCCAGCCCTCCAGTTCCATGTCCTTCCAGCTCCGCTTAGGGACATTGATGCCGGCATTGTTCACCAGCAGGTCGATCCGGCCGTGCTTCGCAACGATTTGATCGGCCGCCTTCTGGGCCGCGGCGGCGACCGACACGTCCAGCGCGATGGCCTCGGCGGCCCCGCCCGTCTGGGCGATCTTCGCGACCACGGTATCCAGGGCGTCCTTGCGCCGGCCCGAAACCACCACCGTCCAGCCGTCGGCCGCCAGCGCCTCGGCGCCGGCCTCCCCGATCCCGCTGCCCCCGCCTGTCACCCAGGCCACGCGTTTCCCGTTTTTGGTCATGCAAACTGTCTCCGTTGCTTCATCGGGGCGGTTTTTGCTAATCCAGCCCTCGGTTTTGACCGGCCTCTGACGATCGTTGCGGTCAAGCCTTGCGGTCGAGGAAATCTTGCATGAACCAAGCTGCCAACGCCAATCTGTTTTCCCGCCTGTTCGACGGCCTCGACGATCCGAAGCGCCTCGCGATCGAGACGCATGACGGGGTCCGCATCAGCTATGGTGATCTGATCGCCCGGGCCGGACAGATGGCCAATGTGCTGGTCGCGCGCGGCGTGAAGCCCGGCGACCGCGTTGCGGTGCAGGTCGAGAAGTCCGTGACCAACATCGTGCTGTATTTGGCCACGGTGCGGGCCGGCGCAGTCTATCTGCCGCTCAACACCGCCTATACGCTCAACGAGCTCGACTACTTCATCGGCGATGCCGAGCCCTCGCTGGTGGTCTGCGATCCCGCCAAGGCGGAGGGCCTCGCCCCCATCGCCGCCAAGGTGAAGGCCAAAGTCGAGACGCTCGGGCCTGACGGCAAGGGCTCGCTGACGGACGCCGCCGACAAGACGAGCAGCGAATTCACCACGGTGGCGCGCGCAAACGACGATCTCGCCGCGATCCTCTACACGTCCGGCACCACCGGCCGCTCCAAGGGCGCGATGTTGACCCACGACAATCTGGCGTCGAACTCGCTCTCGCTCGTCGGCTTCTGGCGCTTCACCGACAAGGACGTGCTGATCCACGCACTGCCGATCTACCACACCCACGGCCTGTTCGTGGCGACCAACGTGACGCTGTTTGCGCGGGCATCGATGATCTTCCTGCCGAAGCTCGACCCGGATCTGATCATCAAGCTGATGGCGCGTGCCACGGTGCTGATGGGCGTGCCGACGTTCTATACCCGTCTGCTCCAGAACGCTGCGCTGTCGCGCGAAACCACAAAGCACATGCGGCTGTTCGTCTCGGGCTCGGCGCCGCTGCTCGCCGAAACCCATCGCGAATGGTCGGCGCGCACGGGGCACGCGGTGCTCGAGCGCTACGGCATGACCGAGACCAACATGAACACGTCGAATCCCTATGACGGCGAGCGCGTGCCCGGCGCGGTCGGCTTTCCGCTCCCCGGCGTGTCCGTACGCGTCACCGATCCCGAGACCGGCAAGGAGCTGCCCCGTGACGAAATCGGCATGATCGAGGTCAAGGGCCCGAACGTGTTCAAGGGCTATTGGCGCATGCCGGAGAAGACCAAGGCGGAATTCCGCGACGACGGCTTCTTCATCACCGGCGACCTCGGCAAGATCGACGCCAAGGGTTACGTCCATATTCTCGGCCGCGGCAAGGATCTCGTGATCTCCGGCGGCTTCAATGTCTACCCGAAGGAAATCGAGAGCGAGATCGACGCCATGCCCGGCGTGATCGAATCCGCCGTGATCGGCGTGCCCCACGCTGATTTCGGCGAGGGCGTCACGGCGGTGCTGGTCTGCAACAAGGGCGCCGATGTGACCGAGGCCGCGGTGCTGAAGGCGCTCGACGGCCGGCTGGCCAAGTTCAAGATGCCCAAGCGGGTCTTCGTGGTCGACGAGCTGCCGCGCAACACCATGGGCAAGGTGCAGAAGAACGTGCTGCGGGATACGTACAAGGATCTTTACGCGAAGAAATAGGGGCGCAACTGCTCCGGGCTGGGGGGACATGAACCGAGAGCAAGCTAAGAAGATACACAAGCACCTGCTCGATGCCGCCGCAGCATTCCGGCGAGCGGAGGCCGCGATCGTCGATGTTGGCGATGACGGCCGAAAGCTGTTTGCAGATCCGCTCGTAACGGCGGTTTTCCATTTGCAATTCAAGCTTCTGCGATTGATCTACAAGCGATTTCCGGATCTTGAACCGCCGGGACGGCCTGCCACCATCGACAGCACACTCTGGTGGGAAGACGTTTCACTTCCGTCCTCTGTGCTGGAGACCGATTTGGATCGCGTCATTTTCTCTGTCATGAAGTCGCGATGGCAGAAGTTCGCAATGGTCCTGTACTGCGCGGTTGAGAGGGTCGAAAAGGAAGAAGCGCTAGCGGCTCCCGTCGATTTTGAGGTCTTTGCGGCCCGCATTCAGGCGTTGGTTGAGGCCGACCTCCTGGAGGCGCAAGGCAATCTTCAAATGTGGGGCCACAGCGAAGTGAGATTGAAGGACCGGTCCGTCAATTAGTGCCCACCCACCAGGCTCATCACAAACCTGCTGCCGACGATGAACAGATAGCACCCGAACGCGACTTCCAGCGTCCGCTTCGACATTGCATGCGCAGCCTTCACACCGAGCGGTGCCGTCACAAGGCTCATTGGCATCACCAGGACCGCGCCGATCAGCGAGACGTAACCGAGCGCGAACGGGACCTGCAGGGCTGCAACGGCCGGGTAGCTCACCGCCGCAGGCCAACCGGCATAGATGTAGCCGAGCGCGCCGGGGATCGAGATCAAGACCGCGAGCGCCGACGATGTCGCCACTGCCTGGTGGATCGGGCGGCCGTAGAACGTCATCAGCAGGTTCGAGAACAGGCCACCGCCGATGCCCATCAACGTCGACAAAATGCCGACGCAGAAGCCGTAGATTCGCATCAAGGGGCCCTTCGGCAGATCATCGCCGAGCTTCCAGCTCTCGCGCGCGAAGATCAGCCGTACCGCGGCCGACCAAGCGACGGCGACGAACACGATCTTGAACAGTCGCTCCGGCGCGTAACGCGCGACCACGCTGCCGGCGACGACGCCGATCAGGATCGGCAGCCACCAGACCCGGAGGATCGCAAGATCGACGGCGCCGCGCCTGTAGTGCGCCTGGAACGAACGGATCGAGGTCGGAATGATGACAGCGAGCGAAGTGCCGATGCAGAGCGGCATGCGCACCTCGAGCGGCACACCGGCGATGCGGAAGCACTCGTAGAACACCGGCACCAGAATCGCGCCGCCGCCGATGCCGAACACGCCGGCCAAAAATCCGGAGAGCGCGCCGGTTGCGATCAGCAGCAGCGCGAGTTCGGCGATCTCCTTGATATCAAGTCCTGCAATCACCCCTGACCTGCCCCGGCGATGGGTCGCAACTTCTCCGATGCATCGCTCGGAAACGGCTGCCCGCAATGCTCTAGGCGATCTGATTTGTCGGGTCGACCGCCGCATCTCCGGTCCGGGGTGGGATGCGGACTGCGCATATCCGCCCGTCTCGCGAAAAATCGGCGCGCTTCGCGGAACTTGGAGATTGCTTGCCGACCATCCCTACCGGTTCGAACGTCATGAACTGACTGGCTCGAACCCTGGCCGGCCCGCAGCGGCTTGGAGCCGTTCCAATAGTAATTTCAATGCGTCTCGGGTCTCATTACAAGAGGTGAATTTATATTCTATCTTTAGCCGGTGCGCCACCCCTCTGGTATACCAAGTCTCCGATTGGCCTTGTTACATCAAGGGCCTAGAGCTGAACTCAAGTTCGGTTTATGGCGATTTGGTGATTGCGCAGGTGAAATCGACTCCGTAAATAGAGCCGACCTTTCGCGATCCCCGCGCGCCCCATGCTGGGCCGCAATAAAGCAATTGAAGCCCATGACCGCACGGATCGAACGACCGCTTTCGCCGCACATTCAGACCTACCGCTGGACCCTGACGATGGCGCTTTCCATCGTCCATCGCGCCACCGGAATTGCCCTCTACGCCGGAACGCTGCTGCTGGCCTGGTGGCTGATTGCGGCGGCCTCCGGCCCCGCCGCCTATAGCCACGTCCAAGCCTTCACCGGCAGCATCATCGGCCGCCTGATCGTGTTCGGCTACACCTGGGCGCTGATGCACCACATGCTCAGCGGCATCCGGCATTTCGTCTGGGACCTCGGCTACGGCTTCAAGGCCAATGAGCGCGAAGCGTTGACCTGGGGCGCCCTGATCGGCGGCATCGTGCTCACGGTCCTCATTTGGATCATCGCCTACGCGATCGGAGGCGGACGATGAGTTTCGACGAATCCCACGGCGCCCCGAAGGGCTCCTCCATGCGCACCCCGCTCGGCCGCGTGCGCAATCTCGGCGCGGCGCATTCGGGCACCTCCGATTTCTGGCGCCAGCGCATCACCGGCGTCGCCATGACGCTGCTGATGATCCCCGTGATCGTGATCGTGATGATGCTGCTCGGCCGCAACCAGGCCGGCGCCGCACAGATTCTCGGCTCGCTGCCGATCGCGGTGATCCTGCTGCTCTTCATCTTCGCCAGCGCCTGGCACATGAAGATCGGCATGCAGGTCGTGATCGAGGACTACATCCATAACGAGAAGCTGAAGCTCATCTCGATCATGCTCAACAACTTCTTCTCGTTCGCCGTGGCGCTCGCCTCGACCTACGCGATCCTGAAACTTTCCTCCGGAGTCTAAACCCATGGCCACAGAGACCAATGGCAAGGGCAACGGCGCTCCCGCCACCAACGGCAAAGCCTATCCGATCGAAGATCACACCTATGATGTCGTCGTGGTCGGCGCCGGCGGCGCAGGCCTGCGCGCCGTGGTCGGCTGCAGCGAAGCCGGTCTTCGTACCGCCTGCATCACCAAAGTGTTTCCGACCCGCTCGCACACCGTCGCGGCGCAGGGCGGCATCTCGGCGTCCCTCGGCAACATGCACAAGGACGACTGGCGCTGGCACATGTACGACACCGTGAAGGGGTCGGACTGGCTGGGCGACCAGGACGCGATCGAATACATGGTGCGCAACGCGCCCGAGGCGGTCTACGAGCTCGAGCATTGGGGCGTGCCGTTCTCGCGCACCGAAGACGGCAAGATCTACCAGCGCCCGTTCGGCGGCATGACCATGGACTACGGCAAGGGCCAGGCGCAGCGCACCTGCGCCGCCGCCGACCGCACCGGCCACGCCATGCTGCACACGATGTACGGCCAGTCGCTGCGTCACGCGGCCGAGTTCTTCATCGAGTTCTTTGCCATCGACCTGATCATGGACGACCAGGGCACCTGCCGCGGCGTTATCGCGCTCAAGCTCGATGACGGCACGCTGCACCGCTTCCGCGCCCAGACCGTGATCCTCGCCACCGGCGGCTATGGCCGCGCCTATGCATCCTGCACCTCGGCGCACACCTGCACCGGCGACGGCGGCGGCATGGTGCTGCGCGCCGGTCTGCCGATGCAGGACATGGAGTTCGTGCAGTTCCACCCGACCGGCATCTACGGTTCGGGCTGTCTCGTCACCGAAGGCGCGCGCGGCGAAGGCGGCTATCTCGTCAACTCCGAGGGCGAGCGCTTCATGGAGCGCTATGCGCCCTCCGCCAAGGATCTGGCCTCGCGTGACGTCGTCTCGCGCGCGATGACCATCGAGATTCGCGAAGGTCGCGGTGTCGGCAAGAAGAAGGACCACATCTTCCTTCATCTCGACCATCTCGATCCCGCGGTGCTGGCCGAACGCCTGCCGGGCATCTCGGAATCCGCAAAGATCTTCGCCAATGTCGACGTGACGCGCGAGCCGATCCCAATTGTGCCGACCGTGCATTACAACATGGGCGGCATCCCGACGAACTATCACGGCGAAGTCCTGACCAAGAAGGACGGCGACGACAACGCCATCATCCCCGGCCTGATGGCGATCGGCGAGGCCGCCTGCGTCTCCGTGCACGGCGCCAACCGCCTCGGCTCCAACTCGCTGATCGACCTCGTCGTGTTCGGACGCGCCGCGGCGCTGCGCCTCGCCGAGAAGCTCACGCCGAACGCCAGCCAGCCGGAATTGCCGGCGAATTCGTCCGACCTGGCGCTCGGCCGGCTCGACCACTACCGCTACGCCTCCGGCGGCACGCCGACCGCGAAGCTGCGCGAAGGCATGCAGCACGTGATGCAGAACAATTGCGCGGTGTTCCGCACCGGCGACATCCTGAGCGAAGGCCAGAACCTGATCGAGAAGGTCCATAGCGGCATCATCGACATCGCCGTATCCGACCGCTCGCTGGTGTGGAATTCCGACCTGATCGAGACGCTCGAATTCGACAATCTGATCTCGCAGGCGGTGGTGACGATGAACTCGGCCGCCAACCGCACCGAGAGCCGTGGCGCGCATGCCCGCGAGGACTTCTCCGAGCGCGACGACAAGAACTGGATGAAGCACACGCTGGCCTGGCTGGAAGATTCCGGCAAGGTCAAGATCGAGTACCGCCCCGTTCACGACTACACCATGACCAACGACGTCCAGTACATCCCGCCCAAAGCTCGCGTTTACTAAACGGCGCGCGTGTACTGAGCGAACAGCGAAAGCTTTATCGAAATGGTTGAATTCGCACTTCCGAAGAACTCCAAGATATCAGGCGGCAAGACCTGGCCGAAGCCCGCGGGCGCGACTGAGGTCCGTGAATTCCGCGTCTATCGCTGGAATCCGGACGACGGCAAGACTCCCAGCGTCGACACCTATTACGTCGACACCCATGATTGCGGGCCGATGGTGCTGGACGGCCTGATCTGGATCAAGAACAACATCGACCCGTCGCTGACCTTCCGCCGCTCCTGCCGCGAAGGCGTCTGCGGCTCCTGCGCGATGAACATCGACGGCCAGAACACCCTGGCCTGTACCCGCTCGATGCACGACGTGAAGGACGGCGCGGTGAAGATCAATCCGCTGCCGCACCAGCCTGTCGTGAAGGACCTCATCCCCGACCTCACCAATTTCTATGCACAATACGCTTCGGTCGAGCCGTGGCTAAAGACGACCTCGCCGACGCCGCAGAAGGAATGGAAGCAGAGCCACGAAGACCGCGAGAAGCTCGACGGCCTCTATGAATGCATCCTCTGCGCCTGCTGCTCGACCTCTTGCCCGAGCTATTGGTGGAACAGCGAGCGCTACCTCGGTCCCGCCGCGCTGCTCCAGGCCAACCGCTGGGTATCGGATTCGCGGGATGAGGCGACCGGCGAGCGGCTCGACAATCTCGAGGACCCGTTCCGCCTCTATCGCTGCCACACCATCATGAACTGCGCCAAGGCCTGCCCGAAGGGCCTCAACCCGGCGGAAGCCATCGCCGAGCTCAAGCTCAAGATGGTCGAGCGCCAGATCTAGGCGTCATTCATGCTGCGATCCCCGGCCGGAACGGCCGGGGCATTCTACGACGGGCAGGTGTTCGAGTAGATTTTGCCTGCACCCCTGCGCGCGCAAGCAGGCGGGTTGCAACCTCTGGTTCCCGCCACAAGCCGCTTCCTTCCCGGCGCGAAATTCAAGTAAGCTCTCCGGCGTGGGACCGGAGCGACCGTGCAGGGCGCACAACGCAATTCGCTGAGATTGCTGCAGTGGATGATGGCTGCGTCCCTGGCGCTGCCGATTGCGCTGTTCGCGATCGCCGCCTCGATCTCCTACACCTCGACGAAAGATATCGCCGACCGCGAGATCGAGCGCACCCTCGATGTCGCGCATGAGCATGCGCTCAAGGTGTTCGAGACCATCGACCGCAGCCTCGCCGAGATCAACGAGGTGGTGCGCGGCATGCCCGACGACATCATCCGCTCGCGCGAGCCGGCCCTGCACCGCCGCCTGAAGCAACTCTCCGATTCGCTGCCGCAGCTCAAATCGGCATGGATCTTCGATGCGGACGGAAAGTCGCTGGTCAACAGCCTGGCCTCGCCGCCGCCGGCGCAGAGCTTTGCGGACCGCGACTACTTTGCCGCCCATGTCGACCAGACCATCGGCAGCTACATCGGTGTTCCCCTGACGCCGCGCCAGCCCTATCAGGGCGCGCGCTTCTTCGGGGTCAGCCGCCGCCGCGGCTCCGACGACGGCAGCTTCATCGGCGTGATCCAGGCCTCTGTCCTCCCGGAATATTTCGAGAGCTTTTATGCCCGGATCGGCTCCGACCCTGGCAGCTTCCTCGCCATGGGACGCACCGACGGCGTGGTGCTGGCGCATCTTCCGCGGCTGGATCGCGACCTCAGGCTCGATCCTAACGGGCCGGTCGGCCGCAGCATCGCAGCTCACCCCGAGCATGGCCTCATCACCATTGCCTGGCCATGGGACGAGGTCGAGCGCCGCATCGGCTACCGACGCATCGCCGAATACCCGATCTATGTCAGCGCGGGGTTGGAGACCTCGGCGATCCGCGCGCGCTGGTTCGCCACCATGGGCCAGCATCTGGTGTTCGGCATTCCCGCCACCGCGCTGCTGTTTCTGCTGCTGGCGTTCGCGTTCCGGCGCACCCAGCATCTCCAGGCCGAGGCCGCCGCGCGGCGCGAAGCCGAGGAGGCGCTCAAGCACAGCCAGCGCCTTGAGGCGCTCGGCCAGCTCACCGGCGGCGTCGCGCACGACTTCAACAACCTCCTGACCGTGATTCGCGCCTCCGTTGACCTGCTGAACCGGCCGCAGCTGAGCGAGGAGCGGCGCCAGCGCTACATCACCGCCATCGCAGACGCGGTCGGGCGCGCAGCCAAGCTGACATCGCAGCTGCTCGCCTTCGCGCGCCGCCAGACCTTGAAGCCGGAGGTGTTCGACGTCGGCGCGCGGTTGCAGTCGCTGCACGACATGCTCGCGACGCTGCTCGGACCCGCGATCGAAATCGCGATGCGGCTGCCGGCCGAGCCCTGCCTCGTCAATGCCGATGCAAGCCAGTTCGAGACGGCGTTGATCAACATGGCGACCAATGCGCGCGATGCCATGCACGGCAAGGGCAGGATCGTCTTCAACGTCGAGGCCGCGGCGACCATTGCGGACACGCGGGCTCCCGTCTCGGGCAACCCTGATCTTTCAGGCGGCCGTGACCTTGCTGGCAAACACGGTTTCGTCGGCATTGCCGTCAGCGACACCGGCATCGGCATTCCGGCTACGCGGCTCGAGCGCATCTTCGAACCGTTCTTCACCACCAAGCAGATCGGCCACGGCACCGGTCTCGGCCTATCGCAGGTGTTCGGCTTCGCCCGGCAGTCCGGCGGCGAGGTGACAGTCACCAGCGAGGTCGGCCACGGCAGCACCTTCTCGCTCTACCTGCCGCGCGTGGCGCCGGATTTGCTGCCGCAGCGGCAGGCACCGAATACGGCCCCGGCCGTGGCCGGCAGCGGCATGTCGGTGCTGCTGGTCGAGGACAATATCGAACTCGCCAATTTCGCGGCCGACGGCCTCACCGAGCTCGGCTACAGCGTCACGCTGATCGACAACGCAACCGATGCACTCGCCGAGCTGGTCATGGATGCCGATCGCTTCGATGTCGTTTTCTCGGACATCGTGATGCCCGGCATGACCGGGCTCGATCTCGCGCAGGCGGTCCGCGACCGCGGCATCGGCGTGCCGGTCGTGCTGACCACCGGCTACAGCGAGGCGCTGTCCCAGGACGGCAAGGTCGATTTCGAGCTCGTGCAGAAGCCCTACGCGATCGATCAGCTATCGCGCGTGCTGCACCGGGTCGCGCGGCGCCGGGTGCGCGACGGCGCCGCCCAGTGAGCTGACGCCCGGAACCTACGGGAACCTTTTGATTTAGCTTGCGTTATCCGGCCATGCAAAAGCCGGTCAGAAAACGCGAATCGGGCAAGAAGCCGCCCATCGTCGAAATCATCGGCGAGACCGGCGGGGAAGTGGCTCCGCCGCCGCCCGAGCTGGTCGAGCCCGACCCGGAGCTGTCGCCTGAAGAGGCCGAGCAGGCCCGCAAGGACTATCTCCTCACCCGCTTCTGGATCAGCGCGCGCGGCTTCTGGGGCGGCAACGGCGACCGGCTTGCGTGGCTCTACTCCGTCGGCCTCGGCCTGCTGATCGTCCTCACCGTCGGCTTCCAATACGGCATCAATGTCTGGAATCGGGCGATCTTCGACGCGATCGAGAAGCGCGAGGCGTCCACCGTCTTCCATCTCACCGCGGTATTCTTCCCGCTCGCGATCGGCAGCATCGTGCTCGGCGTGGCACAAGTGTTCGCGCGCATGGGCATCCAGCGGCGCTGGCGGGCGTGGCTGACGGCAAGCGTGCTGACGCGCTGGCTTGGCAACGGCCGCTATTACCAGCTCAATCTCGTCAGCGGCGACCACAAGAATCCGGAATACCGGATCGCGGAGGATCTGCGCGTCGCGACCGATTCGCCGGTGGATTTTCTCGCCGGCGTGACGTCCGCGCTGCTGTCGGCCGTGACCTTCATCGTCGTGCTCTGGACCATCGGCGGCGCGCTCACCGTCACCCTTGCGGGATCGTCGGTGACCATTCCCGGCTTCCTGGTGATCGCCGCGATGCTCTATGCGGGAATCGCATCGGGCTCGATCCTGGTGATCGGCCGCCAATTCGTGCAGGTCTCCGAGGACAAGAACCAGGCTGAGGCCGATTTCCGCTACACGCTGACGCGCGTGCGCGAGAACGGCGAGAGCATCGCGCTGCTCGGCGGCGAGGAGGAGGAGCGCGACGGCATCGACCGCAATTTCACCAACGTGCTGCGGCAATGGGCGCGGCTCGCGGGTCAGCACATGCGCACCACGCTGGTGTCGCAGGGATCGAGCCTCGTTGCGCCGGTCGTGCCGCTTCTGCTGTGCGCGCCGAAATTCCTCGACGGCAGCATGACGCTGGGTCAGGTGATGCAGGCGGCTTCCGCCTTCACCATCGTGCAGAGCGCGTTCGGCTGGTTGGTCGACAATTATCCGCGGCTCGCCGACTGGAATGCCTGCGCTCGCCGCATCGCCTCGCTGATGATGTCGCTCGACGGCCTCGAGCGCGCCGAGCTGGGCGACGGCTTCGGCCGCATCAAGCGCGGCGAGACCAGCAATGACGCCATGCTGGAGCTGAAGGATCTCTCCGTCACGCTCGATGACGGCACCGCCGTGGTCGGCGAGACCGAGGTGGTGATCGAGCGTGGCGAGCGGCTGCTGGTGGCCGGCGAATCCGGCACCGGCAAGAGCACGCTGGTGCGCGCCATCGCCGGGCTCTGGCCATGGGGTGGCGGCAGCGTCAATTTCCATCCCGACCGGCGGCTGTTCATGCTGCCACAGCGACCCTACGTGCCGTCGGGCTCCTTGCGTCGTGCCGTCGCCTATCCCGGCGCGGAAGACGACTGGACGGTCGAGGAGATCGGCGAGGCCCTGCACAAGGTCGGCCTCGACCATCTCAAGGAGAAGATCGAGGAAGAAGCACCCTGGGACCAGACGCTGTCCGGCGGCGAGAAGCAGCGCCTCGCCTTCGCGCGGTTGTTGCTGCACAACCCGGATATCGTCGTGCTCGACGAGGCGACCTCGGCGCTCGACGAGAAGAGCCAGGACAAGATGATGAAGATGATCACCGACGAACTGCCGAAGGCCACCATCGTCAGCGTCGCGCATCGTGTCGAGCTGGAAGCCTTCCACAGCCGCAAGATCGTGCTGGAGCGCCGCAAGGGCGGCGCAAAACTCGTCAGCGATATCGACCTGATCCCGCGCAAGGGCAAGCGCAAGCTGCTCGGCCGCTTCCTGCGCCAGCGCAAGGCGCCGAAAAAGGCGGCGTGACGGGCGGTCTCTTTTCTTCGTCGTCCCGGCGAAGGCCGGGACGACCCAGAGATTGTTGCCCGGATCGAGCGTTGGAGTCCCCGGCAAAACCGGCTATGCATGCGCCGCTTGCAACGAGGACTTTGACTTGGCGACCGATAATGCCCCTTCGTCCGCGCCGTTCGGCGCGTTTGCGCCGAACGCGGCGCAGGCCGCGATCATTCGCCTCGCGACACAATCGGGGCTGAAGCGCGGCGCGTTCCGGCCCTGGCTGTCGCGATTGGTGAACCTGCTGCGCGGTGGTCCCATCGACGTGCAATACCAGGGCGCATCGTTCCGCTTCTATCACCAGGGCAGCGCCACCGAGCGCGGCGCGCTGTTCAATCCCGATTACAATCTCGACGAGCTCGACTTCCTGCGCCAGCACACCCCGGAGGGCGGCGTGTTCGTCGACGTCGGCGCCAATGTCGGCACCTTCGCGCTGGTGATGGCGCGACAGGTCGGGCCATCAGGCAAAGTGATCGCCATCGAGCCGCATCCGATGACGTTTGGACGGCTGTCGTTCAACCAGGCCGCGTCGAAAGCGACGCAGGTGCGCCTGGTGCAGGCGGCCGCCGGCGACAGCGACGGCGAGCTGATGATCGAGAGCGGCGGCGACAATCTCGGTGCCACGCATGTCGTCACCGGCACGGCCAGCGCCGAGGCGATCAAGGTGCCCTCGCTGCGGTTGACGCGCATTCTCGGCGAGGCCGGCGTCACCAAGGTGGACGCGCTGAAGATCGACGTCGAGGGCTTCGAGGATCGCGTTTTGATCGGCTTCTTCCGCGACGCGCCGCAATCGCTATGGCCGCGCGCGGTGGTAATCGAGCATTTGTCGCAAAAGGAATGGCGGGACGATTGTATCGCCGACATGGTCGCGCGCGGTTTCGTGGTTGCGCGCAAGACGCGGAGCAATACGTTCCTGTCGCGCTGACGACGAACAACGGAGGTTACGAATGATCGACCATATGGGCTTCCCGGTCTCCAACTATGAGCGCGCCAAGGCGTTCTACGCCAAGGCATTGGCGCCGCTCGGCTACAGCCTGATCATGGAGGTCACGCAGGAGCAGACCGGACACGATCCAGCCGCCGGCTTCGGCGCCGACGGCAAGCCGGATTTCTGGATCGGCGGCGAGGGCGCGCTGAACAAGCCGGTGCATGTCGCGATTCTGGCGAAGGACCGCGCCACGGTGGACGCGTTCTACAAGGCGGCGATTGCAGCGGGCGGGCGCGACAACGGGCCGCCGGGCATCCGGGCGCATTACCATCCGACCTATTACGGCGCCTTCGTGCTCGACCCTGATGGACACAACATCGAGGCGGTTTGCCACGCGCCGGAATAGATAAGTTCCATCCTTCGGCCGGAACCTCGTTCCGCGCGCGCCGTTGTCGTCCCTTGCAAGAAGGAGCACGACATGGCCAACGACAATGCCCGCGACGTCGACCGCGTATGGGATCTGATGAAGACGATCGGATTCGCGATGCTGGTGACGCGCGATGGCGACAAGCTCCGCGCGCGGCCGATGAGCGCCTATCTCGACCGCAACGCGAACACGATTTATTTCCTCACCGACGCGCGGCGTCACAAGGACGAGGAGATCGCGCGCAATCCGTCCATCAACCTGTCGTTCGCAGATGCCGGCAGCCAGAAATACGTGTCGCTGACGGGCACCGCAATGATCTCCAATGACCGTGCCAAGATCAAGGAGCTGTTCTCGACGCCGGCCAAGGCGTGGTGGGACTCTGCGGAAGATCCGAACATCCGCGTGCTCAAGGTCACGCCTGACGATGCCGAGTTCTGGGACTCGCCCGGCACCGTGATTTCCTATGTGAAGATGGCGGCCGCGGCGGTGACGAACACGCGCCCCGATCTCGGCGACAACCGCAAGGTCTCTATGTAATGCCGATCGAGCCGCCCGAGATACCGCCGTCGACGCCCGGTACGCCCACCGAACCGCCGCCGGGGATTCCGCCGAGCAATCCGCAGCCTGAAATCGCACCGCCGGTGCGCGAGCCCGGCTCGCCAGCGCCGCCCGACGAATTGCCGGGCCGCATGCCTGAAGAGATTCCATCACGCGGACCGAACGGACCGCTCACGCCGAATCCCGCGACGGATGCAAGTCCGCCGCGGGATCGCGCATGAGGCGACGCATCACATCCGAGGCAATTGCAACCTGCGTCTGAATGCGCAATGAACGTCACCATAGTGAGGTGATTTGCGTGCAGAAATAAATCGGGCCGCGTCCGCTTCGTCTGCCACAATCCGGCCTAACGCGTAGCTGTTCATCCCAACACTTCGTCAAAGAACCTTCCGGGGAAGTTCACCACATGACCAACCTTCGTTTCGTGCTGCTTGCCACCACGGCTCTGACCGCGATGCAATTCGCAAGCTCCGCATCGCATGCACAAGGCGCGCCGCCGCTTGTCGTCGCGCAGGCGCAGCCACAAGAGACCGGCCCTGACGGAAAACCGAAGCAGCCGCCGAAGGGACCACCAGCGGCCGCGCCGCCTGCGGCGCCCGCGCGCCCGGCCGCACCGCCGCCCGCAGCTGCACCTCCCCATCCGCCGGCAGCGCCTCCGCCGGCTGCGGCACCGCCGCGCCCAGCAGCGCCGCCACCGCCCCCGCCACCACCTGCGGCCCGTCCGGCACCGCCGCCGCCGCCACCTGTGGCCCGTCCGGCACCGCCGCCGCCCGCACCGCCGCCCGCCGCCCCGAAGCAACCTGCGCCGCCCCCGGCTGCGGCTCCGCAACAGCACGCGCCGACACCGCCGCCTCCGGCACCGCCTTCCGCGCGCCCGGCTCCCCCGCCGCCAGCACCGCCGTCCGCCGCGGCTCCGCAGCACGCACCGACGCCGCCTGCGGCAGCAACTCCGCAGGGACGCCCAGCGCCGGCGCCCACGGCAACACCGTCGCCTGCGCCGGCCGCTCCGACCGCGCGACCGGGTGCTCCGGCTGCACCTGCAGCCACACCGTCACCGACGGCGACTCCTGCGCCGACCGCGACGCCGGCTCCAGGCAGCACGCCGGGCACGCCGCCGACTGGCCGCCCCGGTACGCCGCCTCCCGGCGGACGTCCTGGTGCGCCCCCGGCTGCAGGGTCACCTGCTCCAGGCGCCACGCCCGCGCCGACGGCCACGCCGACCCCCGGTGGCACTCCGACGCCGCCGCCCGTCCTTCCAGGTTCGCCTCCTGCGCCTGGTGCAACTCCGGCTCCGACAACGACGCCGGCCCCCGGTGGCGCCGTGACACCGCCCCCTGGACGCCAGGGTGGTGCGCCTCCTGCTGGTGCACCCGCTGCCGGAGCTCCGCCGACCCAGCCGCAGGCAGGCGCCCCGCCCCGGCCGCCGGCTCCCCCCGCCGGCGCCGCCGCACCGAGCACCGTGCCGGGCTCGGCGGCTGCGACCCCGCCGCCCAACAGGGCGCAATACGCGGCGCCCACGGTTGCGCCGGCGTTCCGCGCCGCGCCCACGACGACCACGCCCCTGCCGCCACCGCCGCGTCCGCCGCAGCGTGACCTGACGCCGCTCGCGATCGGTGCAGGTGTCGTCGCCGGTGCCGTGATCGGCGCGACCATCGCCGACTACCGCAACCAGCGCCGCGAGTCGGTCGAAGGCGGCCGCACCGTCTACACCGAGCCGGACCGCATCATCATCCGCGATCCGGGTGGGCAGACCTACGTCCGCGGCAACGATCTCTATCGCTTCCGCTATGGCGCCCGCGACATCCGCACCGAAACTGTCGGCGTAGATACCCGCACCGTGGTGATCCGTCCCGACGGCAGCGAGATCATTACCGTTGTAGGTCAGGACGGTCGGCTGCTGCGGCGAATCCGCAGGGACCCGGCCGGGCGCGAGCTCGTCATCATCGACAACAGCTACCGCGATCCGCAGTCGGTCGGCGGTTTCTATGTCGACGCGCCGCCGCCCGTCGTCAACATGCCCTACGATCGCTATATCGTCGACGCCCAGGAGGCCTCGCCGGACGTGATCTACGAGACGATGGTGGCGCCGCCGGTGCAGCGGATCAACCGTCGCTACACGCTCGACGAGATCCGCTACAGCCCGAATGTTCGCATGCAAATGCCGAGCATCGACCTCAACACGATCAACTTCGAGACCGGATCGTGGACCATCCCACCGGACCAGGCGGCGAAGCTGCAGTCGATCGCCGACGGTCTCAACCGTGCGATCCAGGCCAACCCGCGCGTGGTGTTCCTGATCGAAGGTCACACCGACGCGGTCGGCAACGACGTCGACAATTTGTCATTGTCGGACCGTCGTGCGCAGTCCGCGGCCGAATTGCTGACCCAGCAATTCGGTGTGCCGTCTGAAAACCTGACGTCGCAAGGCTATGGCGAGCAGTACCTGAAGGAGCAGACGCAAGGACCGAGCGCGATCAACCGGCGCGTCACCGTCCGCAACATCACGCCGTTGCTCAACGGCGGCCAGGCCTCGCTGCCGCCGCCCCCGCCCGGCACCGCGCCGCCGCGTTGAGGCGAAGCACAAAATGCAAAATGGCCGGGAGCAATCCCGGCCATTTTTTGTTTTGTTTCGTAGCCCGGATGGAGCGTGTCAGCTCTTGTCGCTCTCCAGCCGGAAGATCTGCGAGCCTTCGCTGCCCGAGAGCAGGCCCGTGTCGCTGTAGAGCTTCAGCTTGGCGCGGGTATCGTTGATGTCGAGGTTGCGCATGGTGAGCTGACCGATGCGATCGGCCGGCGTGAACGCCGCGTCCTCGACCTTCTCCATGCTGAGCCGCTCCGGCGCATAGGTGAGGTTCGGGCTTTCGGTGTTGAGGATCGAGTAGTCGTTGCCACGGCGCAGCTCGAGCGAGACCTCGCCGGTGACGGCGCGCGCGACCCAGCGCTGCGCGGTCTCGCGCAACATCAGGGCCTGCGAATCGAACCAGCGGCCCTGGTAGAGCAGGCGTCCGAGGCGCATGCCGCTGATGCGGTACTGCTCGATGGTGTCTTCGTTGTGGATGCCGGTGACGAGGCGCTCATAGGCGATGTGCAGCAGCGCCATGCCGGGCGCTTCATAGATGCCGCGGCTCTTGGCCTCGATGATGCGGTTCTCGATCTGGTCGCTCATGCCGAGGCCGTGGCGGCCGCCGATGGCGTTAGCTTCGAGGAACAGCGCGACGGGATCAGAGAAGGTCTGGCCGTTCAGCGCGACCGGCTGGCCTTCCTCGAAACGCACCACAACCTTCTCGGCCTTGACGTTGCAGTCGTCACGCCAGAACGGCACGCCCATGATCGGGTTGACGATCTTGATGCCGCTGTCGAGACTTTCAAGATCCTTGGCCTCGTGCGTCGCGCCGAGCAGATTGCTGTCGGTCGAATACGCCTTCTCGGCGCTCATCTTGTAGGCAAAGCCCTGCGCCGTCATGAACGCCGACATCTCGGCGCGGCCGCCGAGCTCGTCAATGAACTGCTGGTCGAGCCAGGGCTTGTAGATGCGCAGGCCCGGATTGGTCAGGAGGCCGTAGCGATAGAAGCGCTCGATGTCGTTGCCCTTGAAGGTCGAGCCGTCGCCCCAGATGTTGACGCCGTCCTCCTTCATCGCCGCGACCAGCATCGTGCCGGTGACGGCGCGCCCGAGCGGCGTGGTGTTGAAATAGGTGATGCCGCCGGTCGAGATATGAAAGGCGCCGGACTGGATCGCGGCGATGCCTTCGTGGACGAGCTGCGTGCGGCAATCGACCAGCAGCGCTTTCTCCGCGCCGAACTCCATCGCCTTGCGCGGGATCTCGTTGTAATCGGCCTCATCCGGCTGGCCGAGATTGGCGGTATAGGCGTAGCAGCGCGCGCCCTTCTGCTTCATCCAGAGCAGCGCCGCGCTGGTATCGAGGCCGCCCGAAAAAGCGATGCCGACTTTCTCCCCCTTGGGCAGGCTTTTCAGGATCGTGGTCATGGGGCTTCCAATCGGTCTCGAAGGGCTGATGTCGTTTCACGGGTTGACCGCGCGAATATCAAATTTCGCGGGGCTCGGCACCCCTTTAATGGCTCAAACTGACGGCTCGGCACCCGTCTTGCGTCCGAACAGGCGCTGGCGGAGCCGGTAAGCGGGCATGTTCAGCCGAGTCAGGGCGGCATCGACCGCCTCGTCGGAAAACCGGGTCCGCGGCCAGCGGTAAATCAGCGCGTAGGCAAACCAGATCACGACGAAGGTGACGAGGCCGGCGATCGACACGTCGGTGAAGAAATGGCCGCCAAAGGCCATCCGCAGCCCGCTGGTCACGAGGCCGAACACCACGGCTCCGGCATAAGCGAGCGGTCGCCACGCCGGCGGTGCCAGTGCGGCCGGCGCCAGCGTCCAGAACGCGGTCGCGCCCTCGCCCGAGAAGAACGAGCAGTTGCGCGCGCAGCCCCCGCGCGGATCCCACCACGGCACGAATTGCTGGTCGCCGGCGAACTGCGTCACCACCACCGGGCGCGGCCGGCCCCAATAGGACTTGAAGGCGAGATTGGTGAGGATGCCGGCCGACATGATGATCGTGACCAGCAGGAAGACGATCGCGCGACCGGATACCATCAGCGGGCGGTCGGGCCGGACCATCTTGACCACGAGCGCGATCAGCGCAGGCAGCACGAACGCCCAGGCGACCCACATCGCGGCGTCGCGCGCGAAGCCGGCCCAACCGTTCAGCTTGAGCGGAAACGTTTTCGTCTCAGGGGCGAAGAACAGCGCGGCGAGCTTGAGATCAAGCTCGGGATAGAGGCCGAAAACGACGCCGATCACGAGCCACAGCGCCAG
This sequence comes from Bradyrhizobium sp. Kon56, assembly GCF_055807635.1. Taxonomy (NCBI): domain Bacteria; kingdom Pseudomonadati; phylum Pseudomonadota; class Alphaproteobacteria; order Hyphomicrobiales; family Nitrobacteraceae; genus Bradyrhizobium; species Bradyrhizobium sp. Kon56. The sequence continues at coordinate 161,714 of NZ_JBVVOU010000002.1, forward strand.
GGCGATGAAGAGTCCAGTCCGGTTCATGGCGCGCGGTTTAGCCCAGTGGGAAAGGGATGAAAACCCCGTGACAAGTCAGAAAGTCACCGCGCATCCGGCCGCGAATTCGACGGCAGCGGCGGAGGCGGCTGGCGCGCAGGCGGCGGATTGCGCCAAGCGCCGGCATTGCGGCCGGCGATCAGCCAGTAGACGACGCCGGCGACGATGCCCGCGCCGGTCATGATCTCCAGATGCCGCCGCACAATGCCTTCGAATTGCAGCGTGTCGGAATGAAACGGGACCAGGCCGAGATAGCAGGCGAGCCCCACGACGCCTCCGCCCACGGCATAGGCGAGCGCGCTGCGGATGTAGAGCGCCTCGGTGATCGCGACGATCACCGCCGCCGGCACCAGCGCAAAGCCCGAGACGAAGATGAAGCCGAACCCGAGCAGGATATCGATCGTGCCCTGATCGACGGGACCGGCGCCGAGATCGGCGAACTCCGGAAACAACAGCGCGACGACAACGATCATGCCGCCGACGAAACAGGCGGCGAGGAAGCCGATGAAGATGACGACGAGGCGGCCGATCAGGGACATGATGGGAACGAATTGGTGACTGACGGCGTCGCCACATCCACAATCGTCATGCCCGGGCTTGACCCGGGCATCCACGACTTGCTCTCTCGTGGCTCGACGTGGATGGCCGGGTCAAGCCCGGCCATGACGGGCGTTGAGAGCGTCGCCATCATCAATATCAATCCGTCATCGCCATGGCCCGCAGCGTCTGGCGTTCACGGGCCGAGAGCTTTTCCGTCTCCGACTTGAGCTGGCCGCAGGCGGCGAGGATGTCGCGGCCGCGCGGAGTGCGCACCGGCGAGGAATAGCCGGCGTTGAAGACGTATTCGGAGAATTTTTCGATCTGGTCCCAGTCCGAGCACTCATAGGCGGTGCCGGGCCAGGGGTTGAACGGGATCAGATTGATCTTGGCGTGAATGCCCTTGAGCATCTTCACCAGCAGCTTGGCATCGTCGAGCGAATCGTTGACGCCCTTGAGCATCACATATTCGAAGGTGATGCGGCGCGCGTTCGAGGCGCCGGGATAGTCGCGGCAGGCCTGCAGCAATTCCTTGATCGGATATTTGCGGTTGAGCGGCACCAGCTCGTTACGCAGCTCGTCGCGCACCGCATGCAGCGAGATCGCGAGCATCACTCCAATCTCCTCGCCCGCGCGCACGATATTCGGGACCACACCCGAGGTCGACAGCGTGATGCGGCGGCGGGAGATGCCGATGCCTTCGTTGTCGCCGACGATCAGCAGCGCGTCGCGCACCGCGTCGAAATTGTAGAGCGGCTCGCCCATGCCCATCATCACGATGTTGGTGACGCGGCGCGTACCGTCTTCGCGATCGGCCCAATCATTCAGACGATCGCGCGCCACCATCACCTGTCCGACGATCTCCCCGGCGGTGAGATTGCGCACCAGGCGCTGCGTGCCGGTGTGGCAGAACGAGCAGTTCAGCGTGCAGCCGACCTGGGAGGACACACACAACGTGCCGCGATCGGTTTCGGGGATGTAGACGCACTCGACTTCATGCGCCCGCTCGACATTGTCGCCGCTCGGCAGCCGCAGCAGCCATTTGCGGGTGCCGTCGTTGGAGATCTGCTCGGCCACGACTTCGGGCCGGTCGACGGTGAAATGTTGCGCGAGCTCGGCACGAATGCCCTTCGAGACCGACGTCATCTCTTCGAAATTCTGGGCGCCACGGAAATACATCCAGTGCCACAGCTGCTGCACGCGCATCTTGCGCTGCGCCGGTGCAACGCCGATCTCGCCGAGGCGATCGGCAAGCTCGGTGCGCGACAGGCCGATCAGCGAGGGCCTCGCCGGCGGCACATAGGTCTCGAGCGGAGTCTTCTCCACCAGTGTTGCGTTGTGCGGCTCGGTCGTCGGTTGCATGGAATGGCCTGATTTAGGTGGTCGTTCTGGGATGGTCCAAAGGACTAAACCCGGAACCTCGAGATTCCGAGTTCGATGCTACGCATCGCCCCGGAATGACGGGAGAAAATCTGGAACGCGCCCTATATAGCAACCGGAACGGCCGATTGCGACCTTATCGACCGCAGGCTTAACGCCTGCAATCCTGCGCGATCTTGTCGAGCGCCTGGGCAAGGCCCTTCAGCGAAAAGGTGTCGGTGGTCTCGGTCCCCTTGGACGACATGCCCTTGACCACGAGATCGGCGGATTTGCGCATGGCCTCGACCATCCGCTCTTCCTCGGCCGCGTTCTTGATCCAGAGACCGTCGCCCTGCGAGTACATGGCGAAAGCGGCGCCGCCCACCTCGACCGAGGATTCAGAGCCCGGCTTCAGCGCATAGCCGATCATGACCGAGACTTCGTTGTTGACCTTCTCCGCCGGGCGGGTGGAGACGAAGGCATAGGCAGGATCGCGCGGCCGATTCGGCGGGTTGGTCTTCGACGACGACGGCTTGGCCAGCGCGAAGCAGACCTTTTTGCCGTTGGGCGCGGCCGAATAGGCGCCCCAGGTGCCGAACTGACCGATCAGGGTTGGCTCCGCGCCGCCGGCAACCGCCGCGTGCGGGGCCGCCGGCTTGCTCTCGGGCTTTGCAGCCGTCTTTCCAGTCGTATTGGCCGCCGGCGCGGCCGGTTTCGGCGCGGCCTCTTTCGGTGCAGTCTTGGGCGCAGGCTGCGCCGTCTGCGCCCGCGCGGAATCGATGATTCCACAGGCCGCCACGCCCGTCATCAAAGCTAAAATCAGCACCCGCCACATGCTGGAGTGGTTCCCTCAATATTGTGACTGGAAGATGGCCCGGTCGCGCATTGTCCCCGGGGCAGGGATAGCCGGGAAAGTCCAATTTGGGAAGGCAGTTAGCGAAGGTCGCGGCGACTAGGCCCTGGATCGCGCCGCGCGTTGCTCCGCCCATTGCGCATCGGTCCAGCGCAACAAATCCTCGGCGCCGGAGCTGCGCAAATGCGCGCCACCGTCGATCACCACCATCTCGCCGTTGATGTAGCCGGCACGGTCGGAGACCAGGAAGCTGGCGAGGTCGGCAAGCTCGGGGTGCTCGCCGGCTCGTCCCATCGGGTTGCGCGCGGCCCACCCTTCGTCGCGACCCTCGGGGCGGAGCTGGCCCGAGGCGCCGGCGGTCGGGAACGGTCCCGGCGCGATCGCGACGGTGCGGATTCCCTTCGGGCCCCATTCCACGGCGAGACTTTTGGTCATCGCCAACACGGCCGACTTCGCCATCGCCGACGGCACGGTGAAGGCGCGACCGGTGATGGTCGAGGTCGAGAGGATCGAGAGCACGACGCCGCCATGCTTGCCGTCGATCCAGCGCTTGCCGGCGGCAAGCGTGCAATACATCGCACCATGCAGGGTCGGCGCGAGAATCGCATCCGCGGCGCGGAATGAGAGATGCTCACTCTGCGCGATGAAAGTCGCAGCCGCATTGTTGACGAGAATATCGAGCGGCGCCCCGCGCCAGATCGCGTCCATCATGCTCTCGACGGCGGTGCCGTCTCGGATATCGCAGGCGATCGTGGTGACCTTGCCGCCGGTCTCTTCGCGCATCTTGCTCGCCGCCGCCTCGAGCCGATCGAGCTTGCGGCCGCAGATCACGAGCTCGGCGCCGAGCGCGAGGAAACGGTGCGCCATTGCAGCACCGAGGCCCGAACCGCCGCCGGTGACGAGGATGCGCTTGTCCTTGAGCAGGCCTGTTTCAAACATGGTTTGAATCCTTCTTGTTTCGTCGTTGCGCGCGCAGCGGGAAACCGTACCGCGGAAATAGGCTTCGCTACGCTCCCAATGACGGGAGGATAGGCTCCTGCGTTCCAACTGACAAAGAAACCGGATTGTCGCCCGCACCTAAATCCGGCAGAAACGGGCAAACTATAAATCCACTCGAAACGCCCAGTACTTCACTTCTCAAGAAGGTGCCGCCATGAAAGCCATCCTCTGCTCGCAATATTGCCAGCCCGACGATCTCGTTCTGGCCGACGTGCCGGATCCGGTGGCCGGTCCCGGCGAAGCCGTGATCGCGATCAAGGCTGCGGCGCTGAACTTCTTCGACATCCTGATGATTCAAGGCAAGTACCAGATCAAGCCGCCATTCCCGTTCTCGCCGGCCGCCGAAGTGGCTGGGGTGATCGAGAGCATCGGTCCCGGCGTGACTGATCTGAAGATCGGCGATCGCGTCGTCGCCTCCTGCGGCCACAACGGCGCGCGCGAAAAGATCGCGCTGCCGGCGGCATCGATCGTGAAGATCCCCGACAATCTCGATTATGACCGCGCGGCCGGCATCATCATCATCTACGGCACCGCGCTGCATGCGCTGGAAGATCGCGCGAGCCCGAAGCCGGGCGAGACGCTCGCGGTGCTCGGCGCCGCCGGCGGCACCGGACTTGCCGCGTGCGAGCTCGGCAAGCTGATGGGCCTGAAGGTGATCGCCTGCGCCTCGTCGGACGAGAAGCTCGAATTCGCGAAGGCGCACGGCGCAGAACTCGCGCTCAATTACGGCAAGGAAGATTTGAAGGAAGGCCTGCGAAAGCTTACGGGCGGCAAGGGCGTCGACATCATCTTCGATCCGGTTGGTGGCACCTATGCCGAGCAGGCCCTGCGCTCGATTGCCTGGGAAGGCCGCTTCCTCGTGATCGGCTTCGCCGCCGGCGACATTCCGAAGATGCCGCTGAACCTCGCGCTGCTGAAGGGCTGCGATATCCGCGGCGTGTTCTGGGGCGCCTGGACCCGGCTCAACCCGGAAAAGAACCGCGCCAATCTCGAGAAGCTCGTGAAGTGGACAGCGGAAGGAAAGATCTCCTCGCATGTCGATCGCGTCTTCCCGCTGGCGCAGACGGCGGATGCGCTCAAGGTGCTCGCCGGACGCCAGGCGATGGGCAAAGTGATCCTGCATCCGTGAGGCTATGCGGCACGACGTGTGTCGGTACGGCCGCTCGCCACGAGCTCAACTGTCATCGCCCGGCTTGACCGGGCGACCAGTACTCCGAGACGTCAGTCATTGAATCGAGAAGCCGCGGCGTACTGGTTTCCCGCCTTCGCGGGGAATGACCGCGAGCGCGGGACAGGCAGTGTCCGCGCCGCCGCCGGGTCAATCCCCGTCAACCATTGTCGACAAAATTGCGGGGCATTCCTCCGCCTCGCCTCAATCAAACCCAAATATCTCCCGATTCGCGCAAGCCGCCGACGTTTTTTGGGCTGATTCAGACGGCGATTTACCGGCTCCAGTTTGCGGGGCATTTCTGGACAACAACAAAAAGACTGAAGCCGGGATGCCCCAGCGTTGCGTTAGTAGTGGGGAGCATCACCATGGAGACGACGGCGTACCGCCCGTCCAGGGAATCGAGATCGTTCGATTCCGATCAAGCTGCATCACATCCGGCCGTCGCGTCCTATATCCGTGCGCGCGCCGCGCGGCTCGATCTGTCACCGGAAGATCCAATTCCACTGTTCCTGTCCGATCCGCTCGGTGTGCCGGAGTCAGGCGAATATACGGCGCGGGCGTTGGGTCCCCGGCTCAGAATTGTCCCGCGTGTTCTCGCGGCGGTTCTCATCGCATCCACGCTGGCCGTTGCGGCCGCGCTGTATCAGCCCAGTCTCCGCAATCTCTTCGCCGCCGACGCTGCCGGCCCGACGGGTGCCGAGCTGGACCAGGCCATGGCGTCGGCCAACGTGCCGGACAGGCCTCAGACCGCGTACAAGGACCCGGCGCGCTTGAGCAACACAAGGCTGGCGAGCGCTGACGCGCAGGATCTCCCCGCAGCCTCAGCTCCGAGCCGCGAAGCGATTGCGACTGCCTATCAAACCGCGCTGCAAGCCCAGGTGCCCGGGCCAGTCGCGGCGCCGCCTGCGCCCCCACCGCCCGCTAAGACGCTCGATGCCGACACACTGGCTGGGCTGATGGCGCGCGCGAACGGTCTGTTGGCCGTCGGCGACATTGCCGCGGCGCGCCTGCTGCTCGAACGGGCCGCCAATGCACAGGATGCAACGGCTGCATTTCTGCTCGCGCAAACCTATGACCCGGCGGTGCTGGGCACGAGCGACGCGCGGCGCGTTGCTGCCGACGCGACCGCCGCGCGCGACTGGTACCAAAAGGCCGCAGGCCTTGGATCGGCGGAGGCGCGGCAACGCCTCGCCCAGCTTCAGAACTAGAACTCTTTAGGGGATATCATGCGTAATGCTTTGAGAATGGCGCTTGCCGCCATCATGATGATCTATGCCTTCGCGGCACGCGCGGAGCAGACCGAATATGATCCGGCCAAGGTCTCTGACAGCCTGAAAGCCATCTTCCAGTTCGGTTCGACCTCGACCAAGCAGTCGCTGAACGCCAACACCGTGACGTTGATCACCGGCACGATCGGCGGCACCTATGTGCAATTCGGCGCCGACCTCGCCTCCGTGCTCGACGACGGCAACAGGATTCGTGTGTTGCCAATCGTCGGCCGAGGTTCGGTGCAGAGCGTTGCCGACATCCTGTTCCTGCAAGGCGTCGATCTCGGAATCGTCCGCGCGGATACGCTCGACTATCTCGAGCGCAAAGGTTTTGCCAAGGACATCAAGAAGCAATTCACCTATGTGACGAAGCTCTACAACGAAGAGATGCAGGTGATCGCGCCAAAATCGGTCGCGACACTCAAGGATCTGGAAGGCAAAACTGTAAGCGTCGATCTGCCCAACGGCGGCACCTTCGTCACCGCGCTCACCGTGTTCGAGCGGCTCGGGATCAAGGCGAAATTCGTTTATGTCGAGCAGCGCATCGCGATGGAGAAACTGAAGGCCGGCGAGATCGACGCCGTCATCGTGGTCGGCGGCAAACCGTACAAGTCCGTTTCGACCTTCGGCAATGACGGCCGCTTCCACCTTGCGACCGTGGATTATGCAAAGCCCCTCCAGAGCGACTATCTGCCGGCGACGCTGACCGCCAAGGACTATCCGAACCTGGTCAAGGAGGGCGAGAGCGTGGACACCATCGCGGTGCCGGCCGTGCTCGCGGCCTACAACTGGGCGCCCAACACCGAGCGCTACCGCAAGCTTGCACTGTACGTGGACGCGTTCTTCACGAAATTCCCGACGCTGCAGAACCCGCCCTTCCATCCAAAGTGGAAGGAGGTCTCGCTCGCGGCGCCCCTGGCGGGCTGGAACAGATTGCCGGTGGCGCAGCAATGGCTCGACCGCCACGGCGTCGAACCGGTGACGCGGCAACGCTTCGAGGCGTTCCTGCGACAGAGCCCCTCGGCCGCAAAAGTGTCCGACGCGGACAAGGAAACGCTGTTCAAGCAATTCCAGGCGTGGGACGCCGAAAAGGCCCAGGCCCAGGCGCAGGCGGAGAAGAAGTAGCGAGCAGTCATCCACACATACAGCTGTCATCGCCCGCGAAGGCGGCGATCCAGCATTCCGAGACGGTTATGGTTCAATCGGAAGGCCGCGGCGTGCTGGATTCCGCACCATCGCGAGGAATGACAGCGGAGTATGCGGCGACAGCTATTGCGCGGCTTCCGGCTCCACCTCATCCACCCCGCGCTTCAGCGCGGCGCGGGCGGCTTCGCGATGCTCGTTCGTGATGTGGCTGGCAACCATGCGGATCGCGGTGGCGAGTACGGCGGCGTCATCGGTGAAGCCGAGGATCGGCATCACGTCGGGAACGAAATCAAACGGCAGGATGAAATAGGCGATCGCCCCGAGCAGCGAGGCCTGGACATGGCGCGGCGTCTGCCGGTCGAAGGCGCAGTAATAGGCGGCGAGCAGATCCTCCGCGAACGGCAGATGCGCGGCGACACGCTTCAGCTTGCGCCAGAAGCGGCGGCGCACGCTCTCACGATCTTCCGCGAGCCGGTCGGCGGGCTCGAAACCGACGCTGTGTTCGGCAGCCATGTTCGACAAACTCCCCGTTCCAGCCTGGGTGGCAGATCGCCGCATCCCGTGCTGATCACAAGATGGGGACGCGGCCTTCCCCTGCAAGACGTCAGCCTGGTGTCAGCTTGGCGATGGCGTTCATCGCCTTGGCGAGCTCGATGTCGAGCGCGGTGACGCCGCCGGCGTCATGGGTCGACAGCACCACCTCCACCGTTTTGTAGACATTGCGCCATTCGGGGTGGTGGTCCATCTTCTCGGCGACCAGTGCCGCGCGGGTCATGAAGCCGAACGCCTCGTTGAAATCCTTGAAGACAAAGGTTTTCCCGATCGCCTCGCGTCCTTGAGCCTCGGTCCAGCCAGGTAGTTCGCCCAGCGCCTGCCTGCGTGCCTCCGCCGAGAGCCGTTCTGTCATCCTCGCCTCCGTCCTTTCAGGGGAACTTTACCCTAACACCGCACTGACGCCCCGGGTTCATACGGGATTGGACCCCATCCGCTAACCATGACGGAGATGTAACCCTGCCGGACAAGAAATTTGCTACACTTGCAGGCGTAAACCGCCGGCCAAGATGAAACTGAGCCTCAAGCGAATGTTCGGGAGATCGATGACCGGGGGATTGGACCTGGCCGAAGCGCCCACCCCGCCCTCGCCGCGATCATCGGCGCGGAAGACGGCGCTCGTGACTCTCGCGCTGGTGCTCGCGATCGTTGGCGCGCTCGCCGGCGGCTATTACTTTGCCATGCGGCCGGTGACGCTGAAGATCGCGGTCGGCCCCGCCAACAGCGATGACGTCAAGGTCGTGCAGGCACTGACCCAGGCCTTCGCGCAGCATAAGAGTTCTGTGCGGTTGCGCCCGATCCAGACCGACGGCGCCACCGCCAGCGCCAATCTGCTCGCGGAAGGCAAGGCCGATCTTGCCATTGTGCGCGGCGACGTCGACGTACCGAAGAACGCGCAAGCGGTTGCGACCCTGCGCAAGAACGTCGTGGCGCTATGGTCCGTGTCCGGCAAGGGCAAGAAGAAGGGCGCGAAGATCACCAAGATCGCGCAGCTCGCCGGACATCGGGTCGGCGTGGTCGGCCGCACCCAGGCCAACGTCAATTTGCTCAAGGTGATCCTGCAGCAATACGGTGTCGATCCCGCCAAGGTCGAGATCGTGCAATACCCGGCAACCGAAGCCGTCGAAGCGATCAAGGCGCAGAGGGCTGATGCCTATCTCGCGGCCGGTCCCGTCAACAGCAAGATCACGGCGGAGGCGATCGCCGCTTCCACCAAGGATTTCGGCACGCCGACCTTTCTCGCGATCGATTCCGCGGATGCGATCGCCCAGAACCATCCGGTCTATGAAGCGGCCGAGATTCCCGCGGGCACTTACGGCGGCTCGCCCGATCGTCCCGATGACGAGGTCAAGACCATCAGCTTCTCGCACCACATCGTGGCGCGCAAAGCAGTGTCCGAAACCACCATCGCGGCGTTCACGCGCCAGCTTTTCTCCGTACGCCAGCAATTGGTGACGGAATTCCCGCTGGCGGCGAAGATCGAAACGCCCGACACCGACAAGGATGCGGTGATTCCCGTGCATCCCGGCGCCGCCGCTTTCGTCGACGGCGAAGAAAAGACCTTCCTCGACAGATACAGCGATTACATCTGGTGGACCCTGATGGCGCTCTCGGCCATGGGCTCGATCGGCGCCTGGTTTGCGGGCTATCTGAAGAAGGACGAGCGCGACAACAACAGCCATCTGCGCGAGCGGCTGCTCGACATGATCACCGCCGCTCGAAAGAGCGAAACGACCGAAGATCTCGATCAGATGCAGACCGAGGCCGACGAGATCCTGCGCGATACGCTGCGCTGCTACGACCACGGCGCGATCGAGGAAGGTGCGCTTACCGCCTTCAACATTGCGCTCGACCAGTTCCATGCGGCGGTTGCCGACCGCAAGGCGGTGCTGTTCAGCCTGCCGCAGAACCTGCAGCGCGCCGGTGCCCAATTCCGGGCCGCTGGCAACGCGTAAGCGCTCGCGCGTTATCGCCGCGTCACATTGTCTCAATATAGCGTCTGCTTCACCATGGCGACCGCCCTGGGCGATCGCCTCCCGCGATATCGAGACCGTCTTCATGAACATCAAATTCTCCCGCCGCCGTTTCCTGACGACCAGTGCCGGCGCGCTCGGCGCGGTCGCAATGCCCCATCTCTCCCGCGCGGCCGACCGGCCGGCGGTGACCCATGGCGTGCAGTCGGGCGACGTCACCGTCGACAGCGGCGTGGTCTGGGCGCGCACCGACCGGCCCGCACAGATGCTGGTCGAGGTGGCGACGACGGAGTCGTTCAGGGATGCCCGCGCGCTGCCGCCGATCGCGGCGCTGCCCGACAGCGACTTCACCGCGAAGATGCTGATCGAAAACCTGCCGGGCGGACAGGACATTTTTTATCGCGTCCGCTTCCGCGATCTTTCGCACACCGCGGTGGAGGGCGAGCCGGTGACCGGCCGCTTTCGCACCGCACCCGCCGACCGTCGCGACGTCAGCTTCGTCTGGGGCGGCGACGTCGCAGGACAAGGCTGGGGCATCAACCCTGATGACGGCGGCATGTTCACCTTCTCGGCGATGCGCAAGCACCGTCCGGATTTCTTCCTGCACTCCGGTGACACCATCTATGCCGACGGCCCTATCCAGTCCGAGGTGAAGCTCGTGGACGGCAAGATCTGGAAGAACGTCACGATTCCCGAGAAGGCCAAGGTCGCCGAGACGCTGGACGAGTACCGCGCCGCGCACAAATACAATTTCACCGACGACAATCTTCGCGCCTTCAATGCCGAAGTGCCGATCTTCGTGCAGTGGGACGACCATGAGGTGACCAACAACTGGTCGCTGTCGAAGGAGCTGCCGGCGACCTACAAGGAGCGCGACATCGCACTGCTTGCGGCCCGCGCAAGCCGTGCCTTCCACGAGATGTATCCGATGCGCGAGAGCATCGTCGAGCCCGGCCGCGTCTATCGCCAGATCTCCTATGGTCCCCATCTCGACGTGTTCGTGCTCGACGAGCGCAGCTATCGCGGCCCGAACGGCCCCAACCTCGAAACCGTTTACGACCCGGCCAGCTATTTCCTCGGCCCGGACCAGATCGCCTGGCTCAAGCGCGGCCTGTTGAATTCTCGCGCGACCTGGAAAGTGATCGCCTCCGACATGCCGCTCAGCCTCGTCGTGTCAGACACGCCGAAGGGGGGATCGGAAGCCATTGCGCAGGGCGACGGCCCGGTGCGCGGCCGCGAGTTCGAGATCGCCGACATTCTGCGTTTCATCAAGATGGCGCCGATCAGCAACACCGTATGGCTGACCGCGGACGTGCATTACGCCGCCGCGCATTATTACGATCCGAACAAGGCGCAATTCCAGGATTTCGAGCCGTTCTGGGAGTTCGTGTCGGGGCCGCTTCACGCGGGCACATTCGGTCCGAACGCGCTCGACAATACGTTTGGGCCGGAGGTGCGTTTCGTCAAGGCGCCCGGGAAAGACAACCAGAACCTGCCGCCGTCCGCCGGCATGCAGTTCTTCGGTCACGTCAAGATCGACGGCGCCTCCGGCCAGATGACGGTGACCTTGCGCGACCGCGCCGACGTCGCGCTGTGGTTGACCACGCTCGATCCGAAGCCGGCCTGACGCCGTATCGCTAGTTCGCCGCGCGGACCTGGAGCGCCGCCTCCAGCGCGTCGCTCGAACACGGCTTCTGCAATCGCGGCTGGCCGGCGAATTCGGGCGGGATGCGCGCGTCAGCGCCGTAGCCGGTGACGAACACAAAGGGAATTTTCAGCGCCGCGAGCCGTTCGGCGACCGCAAAGCTGTTCTCGCGACTCAAACCGACGTCGAGCAAGGCGAATTCGGGGGCGTGCGCCGCGATTGCGGCCAGCGCCTGCGCGACTGAACCTACCGTGCGCACGCTCTTCACGCCAAATCCGAGCAGGCGATCCTCGAAGTCGATCGCGATGATCGGATCGTCCTCGACGATGAGGACATCGGCGGGACAGTTCGAATCATCGGAAACGGCGGGTGCCATCATCGTAACTTGGAGCATGAGGTTTCTCTGACTGGGATACCGCGTCATGACGCCTGTACCCGGCGCGGAGGTTCCCGGAACGAAACCACCACATCACAGTTGTTAGGTCTGTCTACTTGTGCACACAGACCTCGTCGGAACTCGCTAATGTGGAGGCGGATGGGAGTTTAAGATGGACGCGCGGACCAGCAACGCCACCGAGATCGATAGCCGGCCGACCAACAATCTGCTGCGGCGCTTGAGCCCGGCCGACTTCGCCCTGCTTGCGCCGCATGTCATGCTCGAAAGCGCCGCAGCGAATGAGCTGCTCTACAACCCCGGCGACGACGTCCAGGTCGTCCACTTCCCCTGCGGACCGTCGCTTGCAACCTTCCTCGTTCCCAATGAGGACGGCCGCGATGTCGAGACCATCCTGGTCGGCCGCGAAGGCGCGGTGGGCGGCATCGTCAGCGAGGGTTATCTGCCGGCCTATACCCGGATCTGCGTGAAATTCGGCGGGCCGTTTGCGCGAATTCACGTCAGCAAGCTGGAGGCCGCCAAGCAGCGCTCGCCCTCGTTGCGCCATGTCTTCGCTCGTTACGCCGACTGCATGCTGGCTCAGATCTTCCAGTCCACCGCCTGCAACGCCATTCACTCGATCGAGCAGCGCACCGCCAAATGGATGCTGGCCGCTATGGAGCGGACCGGCGACGAGAGCAGCGTGCCTCTGACGCACGAGCAACTCGCGACACTGCTCGGCGTCGGCCGCAGCTATGCCAGCCGCGTGCTCCAGTCGTTCAAGGCGGAGGGCGTGCTCGACACGCGACGCGGATCGATCCTGGTCCGCAACCGCGAGGGCCTGCGCCTGCGCTCCTGCCTGTGCAACGAGGCCGTGAAGATGCACTTCGAGGAGGTGCTGCGCGGCGTCTATCCGACCGAGGAGAGGCAGGCCGGCTAGCCGCCTGACTCGCTCCTCTTGGGGGATAAGAAGCGGCCGCACTATCCCGCCGCGGGGGAACCTGGGCTAATGTCCCCGCATGAGCGGGGCTTTCCTTCACACTCTCTTCGACATCGCGGCGTGGCTGGCTGCGGCCGTGGCGCTCTACTGGCTGTCGCGACAGGGCTTGCGGTTTCCGGCGCAATCCTTCGAGCGGTCCTACCTCGCCGCTTTGGTGTTCGGTGCGGGCCTTGGCGCCTATCTGTTCGGCTCCGCGAATCTGTGGCTGTCCGGCCAGAGCGGCATCGCGCGCTCCGTGGAAGGAGCGCTGGTCGGCGGCATCGCGGCGATCGAGCTCTACAAAAGGTCCGCAGGGATCACGGTCCGAACCGGCGCCCGTTTTGCGCTGCCGCTGGCGCTCGGCATCGCGATCGGCCGGCTCGGCTGCTATTTCGCGGGCCTCGACGATTTCACCTACGGCACGCCGACGGCATGGCCCTGGGGCCATGATTTCGGCGACGGCATCCCGCGCCATCCCGTGCAGCTCTACGAAAGCGCCGCGATGGGGGTGTTCGCGCTGCTCTACGTGGTGGCGGTCTTGAACCGGAGCGCGTTTGTGATCACCAATGGTTTCTACCTCGTCCTCGTCTACTATGGAGCACAGCGCTTCCTGTGGGAATTCCTCAAGCCCTACGGCACGCTGATCGGCCCCTTCACGCTGTTTCACCTGCTGTCGCTGTCCATCCTGCTCTACGCCGTCGTCATGCTGGCGAGGGCGCCCAATGCGAGACCCATGCATGAACGCGCCGTTGCGTAAGTCGCGTCCCTATATCTTCTGGGGCCAGACCCAATCTCTCTGCGAGACCTGCCTGAAGCTGGTGCCGGCCAAGATCCAGATCCTCGACAACGAGGTTTGGTACGAGAAGCGCTGCAAGGAGCATGGCGTCCAGTCCACGCTCGTGTCGACGGACGCCGCGTATTGGCGCCTGTGCAAGGATTTCATCAAGCCGGGCGACCGGCCGCTGGCCTTTCAACGGCATACCGAATTCGGCTGCCCCTATGATTGCGGCCTGTGCCCCGACCACGAGCAGCATTCCTGCCTCGCGCTGATCGAGATCACCGAGCATTGCAATCTGACCTGCCCGGTGTGCTTTGCCGATTCCTCGCCGGCGCGGACCAGCTTCACGCCGCTGGCCAAGGTCGAGCGAATGCTGGACGCGCTGGTCGCGAGCGAGGGCGAGCCTGATTTGGTGCAGATCTCCGGCGGCGAGCCGACGCTGCATCCCGACTTCTTCGCGATCCTCGATGCGGTGCGCGCCCGCCCGATCCGCCATGTCATGATCAACACCAACGGCCTGCGTATCGCCCGCGAAAAGGATTTCGTGGCGCGGCTCGCCGAGAACAAGCGCGGGCTCGAGGTCTATCTCCAGTTCGACTCGCTCGAACGCGACGCTTTGATCAATCTGCGCGGCGCGGATTTGCGCAAGATCCGTCAGCAGGCGCTGGAGAATCTCGAGCATTACGGCGTATCGACCACGCTGGTGGCGACCATCAAGCGCGGTGTCAACGATGCCGAGATCGGCGACATCGTCCGCCACGCGCTGACCTGGAAGTGCGTTCGCGGCGTCACGCTGCAGCCGGTGCAGGACGCCGGCCGCAACGAAAATTTCGACAAGAACACCGATCGCATCATGCTGTCGGAGATCCGCAAGCGCGTGGTCGAAACCGGCGTGTTCGGCGACAAGGACATGATCCCGCTGCCCTGCAATCCCGAAAGCATCTCGATCGGTTACGGCCTGCGCAACGGCGAGAAAGTGCTGCCGCTGACCTCGCTGATCCCGCAGGAGCAACTCGTCGCATTGTTGCCCAATACGATAAGCCCGGAGAAGCATCCGGCACTGAGGGAGAAATTCATCGATCTGTTCTCGCTGTCCTCGGGACCGCTGAACACGAGCGAGCGCGTCTGCGAATTGCTGTGCTGCCTGCCGAGCTTCGAGGTGCCGCAGGGAATCACGTACGAGAACGTATTCCGCGTCACCATCGTGCAGTTTCTCGACCGCTTCAATTTCTGCGTCGGCAACGTCAAGCGCAGCTGCATCCATTTCGTCACCGAGAACGGCGCGATCATCCCGTTCGACACCTACAATCTGTTCTACCGAAACGGAAAGATCGACGGCATCCGCGCCGAACTGGCGGCGCAGTCAACCGCAGGAGTCCTGCAGGCATGAGCATCAGCGACACGCCGCCGCCAGCCCCTCCGGGACCGCCTCCTGCCCCGCCGAACAAGCGCGGCGGCTGCCTGACCGCGATCATGGCGATCTTCGGGATCCTCATGCTGCTACCCGGTGCCTGCGCATTGCTGTTCGGCGGAATGTCGGTGATCGAGGGCGGCCGGATGGGTTCCGACGTGGCACCGCTGGTGTTCGTAGGCCTGGTCGTGGGGCTGGGCGGGGTCGCCCTGATCTGGGCCGCGATCAAGGGCCGGCGCGGCTGAGCCCGGCTTTTCGCCTAAACCCCGGGAATTCCCGGACAAAATTCAATCAACCAACGGCCAAAGAACACATTGTTTTTTGGCCGTTTTTGCCTATATTGCGCCGCAACGCGTAGGGTGCCCGGTCGATATGCCGGGCTTTCCCTTTTGGGCGGAAAGCGCCCCGTTTCCAGTCTTCAAGCGTTGTTTCGAGAAGAGGTCCCGGTCTGACCGGCGAGATCGCGCTTAACCCATTGTCCGACCGCAAAGAAGCCCACTCATGAATCTTCGCAACATCGCCATCATCGCCCACGTCGACCACGGCAAGACGACCCTGGTCGACCGCCTCCTCCAGCAATCCGGCACCTATCGCGAGAACCAGAAGGTGACTGAGCGCGCCATGGACTCCAACGATCTGGAGCGCGAGCGCGGCATCACCATTCTGGCCAAGGCGGCCTCGGTGCAGTGGAAGGACACCCGCATCAACATCGTCGACACCCCAGGCCACGCCGATTTCGGCGGCGAGGTCGAGCGCATCCTCAACATGGTGGACGGCGCGCTGGTGCTGGTCGACGCCGCCGAGGGGCCGCTGCCGCAGACCAAATTCGTAGTCTCCAAGGCGCTCAAGGTCGGTTTGAAGCCGATCGTCGTGATCAACAAGGTTGACCGTCCCGACGCGCGGGCAACCGAAGTCATCAACGAGGTGTTCGACCTGTTCGCGGCGCTCGACGCCAGCGAGGAGCAGCTCGACTTCCCGATCCTCTACGGGTCGGCCAAGCAAGGCTGGATGGCCGAGAGCCCGGACGGGTCGCAGGAAGCCGGCATGCAGCCGCTGTTCGACCTGATCGTGCGCCATGTCGCGCCGCCGACCGTCGAGGAAGGCCCGTTCCGCATGATCGGCACCATTCTGGAAGCCAACCCCTATCTCGGCCGCATCATCACCGGCCGTATTTCCTCGGGCTCGATCAAGCCGAATCAGGCCGTGAAGGTGCTGGGCGCCGACGGCAAGATGATCGAGCAGGGCCGCATCACCAAGATCCTCGCCTTCCGCGGCATCGAGCGCACTCCTCTCGACGAAGCCGAGGCAGGCGACATCGTCGCCATCGCCGGCCTGACCAAGGGCACCGTCGCCGACACCTTCTGCGATCCGTCGGTCGACACCCCGCTGGTGGCGCAGCCGATCGACCCCCCGACCGTGTCGATGTCCTTCATCGTCAACAACTCGCCGCTCGCCGGCACCGAAGGCGACAAGGTCACCAGCCGCATGATCCGCGACCGCCTGCTGCGCGAGTCCGAGGGCAACGTTGCGCTGCGGGTCGTCGAAGCCTCCGACAAGGACGCAATGGAAGTTTCAGGCCGTGGCGAATTGCAGCTCGCGATCCTGATCGAGACCATGCGCCGCGAGGGCTTCGAGCTTTCGGTGTCGCGTCCGCGTGTCGTATTTCAGAAGGACGAGGCCACCGGCGCCACCCTCGAGCCGATCGAGGAAGTCGTCATCGACGTCGACGAGGAGCATTCCGGTGTCGTCGTGCAGAAGATGAGCGAGCGCAAGTCCGAGCTGATCGAGATGAAGCCGTCCGGCGGCAACCGTCTGCGGCTGGTGTTCTACGCGCCGACCCGCGGCCTGATCGGCTACCAGGGCGAGCTGCTCACCGATACCCGCGGCACCGCGATCATGAACCGTCTGTTCCACGGCTACGCGCCGTACAAGGGCGAGATCCAGGGCCGCCGCAACGGCGTGCTGATCTCCAACGACCAGGGCGAAGCGGTGGCTTACGCCATGTTCAAGCTGGAAGATCGCGGCCCGATGATGATCGAGCCGGGCTGGAAGGTCTACAAGGGCATGATCGTCGGCGAGCATACCCGCGACAACGACCTCGAGATCAACGTGCTCAAGGGCAAGCAGCTCACCAACATCCGAACCACGTCGAAGGACGAAGCGGTGCGCCTGACCCCGCCGATCCGCATGACGCTGGAAAAGGCGCTGGCCTATATCGAGGACGACGAGCTGGTGGAGATCACGCCGAAGTCGATCCGCCTGCGCAAGCGGCACCTCGACCCGAACGAGCGCAAGCGCGCGGAAAAATCCAAGGAAGCGGTGGCTTAAGGCCACTCGGACACACGACGAATGCGTCATGGCCGGGCTTGTCCCGGCCATCCACGTCTTCGATACTGGTGTCAATGACGTGGATGCCCGGGACAAGCCCGGGCATGACGATGAAATTGACCGCTATGTCCCTCCCCTCCTCCGTCGACGTCGCGATCATCGGTGCGGGCGCCGCCGGCCTCGGCGCGGCGCATGCGCTGGCAGGCCCCGGCCTCTCCGTGATCGTGCTCGAGGCGCGTAACCGGCTCGGTGGCCGGGCCTGGACGGTGCAGGCCTCGCCCGAAGTCACCTTCGACGTCGGCTGCGGTTGGCTGCATTCGGCGGACAACAACTCCTTCGTCGCGATTGCAAAGCAGCTCGATTTCGAGGTCAACAAGGACCTCCCGCCCTGGCGCGAGCGCGCCTATGGCGACGCGTTTCCGAAAGCCGAGCGCGATGATTTCATGCACGCCATGGACGCCTTCTATCAGCGGCTGTGGGAGACCGCCCAGAAGGGCCAGGATGTCCCCGCGAGCTTCAGCCTGGAGCCCGGCAATCGCTGGAATCCCATGATCGACGCGATCTCGACCTACATTAACGGCTGCGAACTGAAGGACATGTCGACGCTGGACTGGGACGCCTACGAGGACAGCGACCTCAACTGGCGCGTCCGCCGCGGCTACGGCGCGCTGATCGCGGCCTATGGCGCGCCCTGCCTGGTGGCGCTGAACTGCAACGTCACGCTGATCGATCATTCCGGCCAGCGCATCCGCATCGAGACATCGCAGGGCACGCTGACCGCGGACAAGGTGATCGTCACCGTGCCGACCAATCTGATCGCCAATGAGGCGATCCGCTTCTCGCCACCTCTCCCCGCCAAGGTCGACGCCGCGGCCGGCCTGCCGCTCGGTGTCGATGACAAGGTGACGCTGGCGCTCGACGATGCCGAAGCCTTCCCGAAGGAAGGTAATTTGCGCGGCGCCACGATGCGCACTGACATGGGCACCTATCATATCCGCCCGTTCGGCCAGCCCTGCATCGAAGGCTTTTTCGGCGGCAGCTTTGCACGCGAACTGGAAGACGCGGGCGACGGCGCCATTGCCGCCCAAAGCATCGAGGAGATCGCAGGCTTCCTCGGCAACGACATCAGGCGAAAGCTGAAGCCGCTCTACGAGTCGCGCTGGGCCCACGACCCCTTCGCGAGAGGCTCCTACTCGCACGCCCTGCCCGGCCACGCCGGTGACCGCGCCGTGCTGGCGGCACCGACCGATGGGCGGCTGTTCTTTGCGGGAGAAGCGACGTCGCCGAACTTTTTCTCGACGGCGCATGGGGCGCGGGACTCAGGGGAGCGGGCGGCGAGGGAAGTGCTGGGCGTTCTGGGCAAACCGTAACCGCACGCTCGTCATTGCGAGCGCAGCGAAGCAATCCAGAATCTTTCCGCAGCGACACGGATCGCTTCGCTGCGCTCGCAATGACGAATTACTCGATCACCCGTGCTCGCAAATCGGCGTCAGGCACGAAGCACGCATCGTACTTGCCAAATATGCGGTAACGGTTGCGCGCAATGAGGCTATACACCGGGTCGCGCAACGCTTTCGGGACGGCAAACAACGCACGCACCCAGCCCCAGCCGGGAAGCTGCGACAGCACCGTCAGCGCAGCGTCCGACTTCATGAACACCTCGCCGCCGTGAATGACGGCATTGGTGTCGGGATCAGCGGGATCGATGCCGAACGTGCGCGCGAGCCGGGCGCCATAGTCGGACTGGATCGGCGTGAAGCGAAACCTCTTCCCCGTGTCGCGCGCGGCGACGAAGCGGACCCAGCGCGAGCAAAAAATGCAGACGCCGTCGAAGAGGATCACGTCGTCGTCAGGCCATTTTGGCATCAGCGATTGTCCAACATCAAAAGCGCAACAAGCATCAGCACGATCGCCGGCCCCGTCTTCACCGGTGCGCCGAGCGGCTCGATCCAAAGGTCCGGCGTCAGGATCGCGGCACCCAACATATAGCCCAGCGAAGCCAGGATGCCTGCAACGAGCCCGAGCGCAGCGGTGCGACGGAACGCGATCAACACGCCGATGCTCATATCCATCAGGCTGGTGGCGATGGTGATGGGATCGACGAGCGCCGAGGGAAAGTTGTGCGCACTCAGGATGCCAGCAGCGGCGCGATAGGACACGAACAGCGCGATGAAACCGGAGACGCACCAGAACGCGACAAGGCTCGCGAAGATCAGCGTCTTCACCAAAAACAGCCGCGCGAACCATTTGTCCTGGATCGTGGCGGGGTGGCGCCCGACCGTCTGAGCCAGTGATTTCGGCACGATGCCCGTGGCGGCGATCCACGCCGAGGGATCGCCGGTGACGCCGCGGCGCAGCTCGGCGATGGCCGTGGAGCGCATCGGCGGTATCCAGCCGAGATAGTTGGCGACATCGCCGCCTTTCGCGCCGAGATCGAGCACGAAGGACGGCATCGCGACGCGCGACCAGCCGGCCGTACCGAACGCGATACGGAACTGCTTGATGACGCCAGCCATTGTAATCGGTTCGACCTGCATCAGGTCCCAGTTCACGGCCTTCACCGATGCGTCGTCGATATCGCGCGCGGCAAGCCAGGCAATGGTGGCGGAAATATCCTCGACAGCAAAGGGCTGGAACGGCGTCGCCATCTCCTTCTCCGGCAGGTCGAGCGGGGAGGCCGCAAGCGTGCGGAGCATCGCGCTGCCGCCATAGGCCGACGGCGCGACCACGAAACCGGGCCGCAGGATGGCGTGGGGAGTGCCGGAAGCCACGATCAAACGTTCGGCCTCACGCTTCGTCGTTGCGAACGCGGTTCGATCCTCGCCGGCGGTCCCGGGAATCGAGATGTGCACAAACCGGATCGCACGGCCGCTGCCGCCAATCGCCTGAAGCAATCGTATGACGAGATCGCGATGCACCGCGTTGGTATCGCTGCCGGGGCCGTCCTGGAGCACGCCGAGGCAGTTCACGACGACAGCGACCGCGTGCTCACCAAGGAGGCGCGTCAGAGCCGCCGCATCGAGGGAGAGGATCGGCAGCTCGATGTCCAGCGCGCTCATCTTCTGCGCCACCGACAGGCTGCGCGCCACCCCGATCACGCGAAATCCATGCGCGCGAAGATCGTCGGTGACGTAGCGGCCGATCAGGCCGGAGGCGCCGAGCACGAGAATGGTTCGCTGGCTCATGACCTTCCTCAAAACGGTTTTGCGATCATCAGCCAGAGGATCAGCATCGTGGCCCCGAAGCCGGGGAAACCGAACGCGAACCAGCGGCGAAACAGGACGAAATAGCGCTCCGGAAGCGCGCCACGCTGCTCGGCGGCCTTCCGCGCGAGATCGCGCATCTCGATCTGCATGAAGATCACGGGGATCCAGAACAAGCCAGCAATTGCATAGAGCGCAAGGGAGGCGAGCAGCCAGCGCTCGGCGACCGACGTTGCCGAGAGCATCATCAGCAGGCCGCCCGTGACCGGCTGGAGGATCACGGCGGACAACGTGAAGATCGCGTCGGCGATCACGACTGCCGAAGCGGTGCGCGCGATGAACGCCACGTCGTTCGTGCGATGTGCCATCAGCATGAAGAAGGCAATGCCGGTTCCGGTGCCGAGGATGACGATAGCTCCGAGCACGTGCAGATATTTGATGAGGAAATACAGCGTCATGGCTTCTTGGTCACCACGGGCTTGGGCAGGCTCAACCCACGCGCAAGCTCGGCACTCGCGGCTTTGACGCCGGCCTCGGTTTCGATCATCCAGTGGCCCTCGCTACCGACGGCCGGCGTCGTGCGGAAGTCGACCTTGCCACCGCGGCCGCGAAACGCATCGACCAGCGCAAGCGAAAATGCCGGTGCAAAGTAGCTGTCATTGGCGGCAACGAGCCATGTGACGCGGATGCGCGCGGCCTTGCCGAATTCAGCCGCCGCGGCGAGAAGCGTATGCGGCGCGCAGATCCGGTTCGGCTCGTCATTGGCATGGCCGCCGCGGCCCGGCGCAATGGCGATGATGGCGGAGATCGCCTTCGGATCGGCATTCGCGAGCGCCAGCGCGCCCCAACCGCCGGCGGAATGGCCTATCACGATCGCGGGGTCCTTGCGGATAAAATCCTGCTTTCGCACATAGTCCAGCGCGAGCGCGATTTCGTCGGCCGTTGCGCGGCCCGAGCGCACGTAGTCCGCCTCGTCGCAGCCACCCTGGTCCTCGACATAGCGGCCACCGGTCGCACCATGGCCGAGCCGTTCGGGCACCAGCACGGCGAAGCCGCGCGCGATGAGGAATGCAGTGAGTGCGCGGTATTCCGGCTGTGGCGTTTGCGCGCGCCGCAAGCTGTTTTGCGTCGAAGCATGCGCGATCACCGCAAGCCGGAAGGGGCCGGCACCGGGCGGACGAAACAGCAGGGCATGAGCGGCGATGTCGGTATCCGGCGATGGCACGTGCCATTGCTGCCGGCGAAACGGAGCGCCCTCCGCTCCTGACGAACCAAAAATGACCTGAGCGCACACCGGCGGCGCGGTCAGCAAGGCCAACAGAGCCAGGAGCACGAGAATGTTGAGGAGCCGCATGAATGGCCGGAGGCGAGAAACTGCGACTGTCACACTAGTAGGAACGAATCAATATCGGCAGACTTTCTGCGTTGCCATTGCCGTTCATTCGTTGCCGCAAAGCAGTTTTGCACCGGCGCAGAGCACCCTGGTGCCATTCGAACCGGCGTCTTGTCTTTTTTCGGTACAACATGGTTCAAATACTGATGCAGAAAGTCCACACGTTAACCGATAATTAACGATAGGTCTTGCCGCCGGCGCGGCGACTTGGTTTGATCACGTCCATGAGCACAACCCTGATCGAGGTCCGGCCGGCCAAAGCCGCAGATGCAACTGCGGTGGCGTCCACCCATGACGAAGCCTGGCGCTCCGCCTATCAGGGCATCATTCCCGGCGCCGAACTGGAGAAGCTGATCAACCGCCGCGGTCCGCAATGGTGGGACAGCGCGATCCGCAAGGGCAGCCGCGTCAGCGTGCTGGTGTTCGGCGACAAGATCGCAGGCTACGCCAATTACGGCCGCAACCGCGCCCGCAGCCTGCATTTCGACGGCGAGGTCTACGAGCTTTATCTGCGTCCTGAATTCCAGGGCCTGGGCTTTGGTCGCCGCCTGTTCACCGCGGCCCGCCGCGACCTGATGCAGAGCGGCCTGAAGAGCATGGTGGTGTGGGCGCTCTCGGACAACGATCCGGCCACCGAGTTCTACCGCGCCTTGGGCGGCCGCATGGTGGCGCGGTCCTCGGAGCGTTTCGGGCCGAAGTCGCTCGACAAGGTTGCCTTCGCTTGGACCAATTGAGCTGCTGAAGTCCCGCCGGCAGCGTTTTCCTTCCGTCGATACCGCTGCCTTGAGCCGGTGATCGCCGGATTCATTATTTCACAAAAACGCGATGGATCAGCGGGCCAAGCCCGCGTATGACAGCGCCAAAATCGCTGCCGGGTGCGATTTAACCTCGGCAACAACGGAGCCTTGAATGCGTATCGATGCGGTCTCGATCGGGAAAAACGTCCCTCACGACGTCAACGTCATCATCGAAGTCCCCGTGGGCGGCGAACCGATCAAGTACGAGATGGACAAGGAAGCCGGCACGCTGGTGGTTGACCGCTTCCTCTACACGCCGATGCGTTACCCCGGGAACTACGGCTTCATTCCGCACACGCTGTCCGACGACGGCGATCCCTGCGACGTCCTCATCATCAACACCCGCGCCATCATTCCCGGCGCGGTCATGAGCGTGCGCCCGGTCGGCGTGCTGTTCATGGAAGACGAAGCCGGCGGCGACGAGAAGATTCTTGCGGTGCCGTCGTCGAAGCTGACGCAGCGCTATGACAAGGTGAAGTCGTATTCCGACCTGCCGGACATCACGCTCCAGCAGATCCAGCACTTCTTCGAGCACTACAAGGATCTCGAACCCGGCAAGTGGGTGAAGATCCTGCGCTGGGGCGGCCCCGAAGATGCGCACAAGCTGATCCTCGAAGGCATCGATCGCGAGAAAAAGAAGAAGGCCTGAGCTCTGCTCCCTCGCCCCGCTTGCGGGGCGAGGTGAACTACACCGCCGGCTTCGGCAGCCCTGCAATCGCGCAGGCCGCGCGCAACGTGTTCACGAGCAGGCAGGCGACTGTCATCTGACCGACGCCGCCCGGTACCGGCGTGATGGCGCCAGCCACGGCGAGCGCTTCCTGAAAGGCAACATCGCCGACGAGACGCGTCTTGCCGTCGTCCCTCGGAATCCGGTTGATGCCGACGTCGATCACGGTCGCCCCCGGCTTCAGCCAGCCGCCGCGCACCATCTCGGACTTTCCGACGGCGGCATAGACGAGGTCTGCGCGCCTCACGAGCCCGGGCAGGTCACGCGAGCGCGAATGCGCGATGGTCACCGTGGCGTTCTCGTTCAGCAACAGCTGCACCAGCGGTCGGCCGACGAGGTTGGAGCGGCCGATGACGATGGCGTTCATGCCTTCAAGCGAAGCATGCACGCTCTTGGTCAAAATGATGCAGCCGAGCGGCGTGCAGGGCGACAGCGCCTCGAAACCGCCGGCGAGGCGGCCGGCATTGTTCGGATGCAGCCCGTCGACATCCTTGCCGGGGTCGATGGCATTGACGACCGCCGCGGTATTGAGGCCCTTGGGCAGCGGTAGTTGCACCAGAATACCGTGCACGGCGGGATCGCGGTTGAGTTTTGCGACCAGCGCCAGGAGATCTGCTTGCGAGACGTCGGCCGGCAGCTTGTGCTCGAACGAGGCCATGCCGGCGGCCTGGGTCTGGGTGTGTTTCGACCGGACATAGACCTCGCTCGCCGGGTCGCTTCCGACCAGGACCACCGCAAGGCCCGGAACCAGATTGTGCTCGCGCTTGACGCGTGCGACCTCGTCGGCGACGCGGGCGCGAAGTTCTGCGGCGATGACTTTTCCGTCGATGATCTTGGCGGTCATGTCAGTTCCCTCAGTCTGTCGATTTGGCTGATGCGAGCTGGCGCAGGGCTTCGCCGAGCCGCGCCGGATCGCCGTCGACCGCGATCTGCTTCAGCCGCGAGGTCGCTCCCGACAGGAGTTTGACGCTGGCCTTGGGCACGCCCAACGATTTCGCCAGCAGCACCAGAACGGCCTTGTTGGCCTCGCCGCCATCTGCGATAGCGCGCACTCGCACCTTGAGCACGCTGCGGCCATCGGAGAGCTGCTCGATCCCGTCGATGTCGTCGCGGACGCCGCGCGGCGTCACCCGCAGCGCGATGCTGATACCTGCGGCCCCGTAACGCCAAGGTTCCTTGATGACAAGGTTCTTTGGCAACCCAAGGCGCTCCAGCTTGCTTAGATCACGTTCGGGTAGATGTAATACAGGATCACCCGCTCGATGAACATGATGAGCAGGATCAGGATGATCGGCGAGATGTCGAGGCCGCCGAGGCTGGGCAGGAAATTGCGAATCGGAGCCAGGACCGGCTCGGTGATTCGGTACAGGAACTCCGCCACCGCCGAAACGAACTGGTTGCGGGTGTTCACGACGTTGAAGGCGATCAGCCAGGACAGGATCGCGGACGCGATCAGCAGCCAGACGTAGAGGTCGAGCACGATGATGACGATGTCGAGAACGGCACGCATGGCTTTTGAAGACTCTGACTTTTGAAAATTCTGGCTGCGGTCGGGATTGACGCCTGCTGCTAGATATCGGTTCCCCCCGGTCCAAACAAGGGAAGTCGGTGCCGGGATGGCTAAAACCGGGTTACACCCGTCCTTGACTTGACCTTGGCGGGGACTTAAATGGCGCCCGGTTGTCGGCCGCATTGACCAGAGCGGCCTACAAAAGGGGCCATAGCTCAGCTGGGAGAGCGCGTCGTTCGCAATGACGAGGTCGGCGGTTCGATCCCGCCTGGCTCCACCACGCTTCGCCCTTCGGGCTACGCGTGGCGCAGCCGCGCGGAGCTCGAGGGGCGAAGCGTGGTGTCCGGCGTAGCCCGCAGGGCGAAGACGGACTGCCCCTTAAGCTTCCCTACTTCCCCGTAAACCTTGGCGGCCGCTTCTCCATGAAGCTCGCGACTCCCTCCCGGAAATCGCTGCCGTTCAGCGCCACCATCATGTCCCGATTGGCTTCGATCGTCGCCTCCGCCAGCGTCTGGAACGGCACCTCGTAGAGCTGCCGCTTGATCACGGCCATCGCGCTCGGCGAGACGAAATCGGCGAGGTCGCGCGCATAGGCATAGGTCTCCTCGCGCAGCTTCTCGGGCGAGCAGAGCCGATTCACCAGCCCCATCCGCAGCGCCTCGTCACTCGAAACGCGGCGCGCCGAGAGCAACAGATCCATCGCGTTGGCGTGGCCGACGATTCGCGGCAGCATCCAGCTGATGCCGTGCTCGGCGATCAGACCACGCCGGGCGAAGGCGGTGGTGAACACGGTGTTGTCGGCGGCAAAGCGCAGGTCGCAATAGAGCGCGTGGACGAGGCCGATGCCGGCGGTCGCGCCATTGAGCATGGCGATGACAGGCTTTCCGATCGACGGGTAGAAGCCATAGCGCGTCTGCCAGTCCGGCCGCCGGTTCATGTCGAAGGGAGGCAGGTTCGACGCGCGCCTGACATCATCGGGGTCGAGCCCCTTCAATGCGTCCATGTCGGCACCGGCGCAGAAGGCGCGGCCCGCGCCGGTGATCACGATGACGCGGACATTGTCATCGGCGCTCGATGCTTCCATCGCATGGCGCACGTCGCGCTCCATGATCGGCGTCCACGCATTCATGCGATCGGGACGGTTGAGCGTGATGGTCGCGACCTTGTCGCTGACCTCATAGAGAATGTGTTCGTAAGCCATGGTGCTCTCCCTTTGTTTGCCGGCGCAGTTTCGCGCGCGCTCGTTGACATGAGCCTAGCATATCAAGGGATGAGACAAGGGCTTGTGCCAACGGCCTGGGAGGGCGCGATCACTCGGCGGCTTGCGCCAGCAACGGCCGACGCGCCAGCCAGCCGTCGATGAATTGATCAAGCCAGGCCCGTTCCGCGGCATCGTAGACGGCACGGTCCGCGAAGTGATGATGCCGCTGCCGCGCGCCGGGCGCGCTGAGACCGTCATAGCCGCGCGTGGTCCAGCAATGCATCATGGCGTAGGTCACGTCAGGATGAAACTGCACGCCGAAAGCGTTGCCGGTGCGGAACGCCTGCACCGGAAAATCATCGCCTTCGGCAAGCAGTTCAGCGCCAACCGGTAGCTCGAAGCCTTCGCGATGCCAGTGATAGACCCGTGCCGGCCAATTCGGGCAGAGCCCGTGTCCCGCGGGTGTCGGGCGGATCGGGTAGTAGCCGATCTGGGTCAGCGCATCGGCATGCGCCGCGACGCGGGCTCCTAACTGCTTCGCGAGCATCTGCGCGCCGAGGCAGATGCCGAGGAACGGCCGCTGTTCGCGGAGCGGAATTTCGATCCAGTCGATCTCGCGGCGGATGTAGTCGTCGGGATCATTGGCGCTCATGGGACCGCCGAAGACCACAGCGCCGGCATGCTGGTCGAGGGTCTCAGGCAGCGGATCGCCGAGGCGGGGACGGCGGATGTCGAGGCGGTGGCCAAGGGCGCGCAGCGCATTGCCGACGCGGCCGGGCGTCGAGGATTCCTGATGCAGGATGATCAGAACCGGCAACCGGGTTTCGAAGGCGGCGACATCAGGCGTCCTTCTGGGGAAGGGCACCACATCTGCGCCACCAAATCTGTCCGTCCGGAACGACATGGTCTTTGCGACTGCTATCGGTTCTGACCGCCAGCATAACTAAGCGATCGTTAATTTCGTGTGAGTTTGCGCACACACACTCCCGATAGAAAGCAAGCTCCGGGCCACGACCGACCGAGAGCTCCCTCTAGCGTCTTTGTCTCTGAAACCGGCTGGTGGCGGACAGGATGAAGCCGCGCGGGAAGAAGCGCAGCGCGAATGGCACAATCTTGATGCCCAGACCGGGGAGCACGGCCCGCTTGTTGGCCATCAGGCCGCGATAGGCCTGTCGTGCGACCTCAGCGGCAGGAACATTGAGAAGGGCCGTATCATGTCCGGACCCAACGCCGGCGCGCGCCTGGAATTCGGTGGGCACCGGGCCCGGGCAAAGTACGGTGACGCGAACGCCGTGCGGTGCAAGCTCCGCCCGCAAGGCCTCGGTGAAGGAAATGACATAGGCCTTGGACGCGTAATAGACCGCCATGCCGGGGCCGGGCAGATAGCCGGCGACCGATCCGACGTTGAGGAGGCCACCCTTGTTCCTGATCAGCTGATCGGCAAAGCGCAGCGACAGATCCGTCAGAGCCCGGACATTGACATCCACTATGCCGACCTGCTCGACGCGGTCGCGCTCAATTGCGTCGCCGAACACGCCGAAGCCGGCATTGTTGACGAGATGATCGAGCTCGACGCCTTCGGCAGCGAGTGCGGCGGCGATCTTCTCGCCGGCATCCGCATCCTCAAGATCGCAGGCGATCACGATCGGCTTTTTGCCACCCTTGGCAGCGAGCTCGTTTGCGAGCGCCTCGAGCCGGTCCGCGCGTCGCGCCGTCAGCGCAAGACGGTGTCCGTTCGCGGCGAACACACGCGCTAGCTCCGTGCCGATGCCCGCCGAGGCACCGGTGATCAACGTTACCCGCTCAGTCACGATCAAGATCTCTTGAATTGAAGTTTTTTGGCGCCGCAATGCTGGAACGAGAGCATAGGCCGTGCGCGACAGGCAAGCGGCGTCCACCGCATAGCCACCTGAGCGGGAAACGGGGGAAGCAGGAAAACCCCGTTTTTACAGGGGAAAACCGGAACCCGGGCAGCCCCGAGGCTACATTAAAGTTTCGTCATGTGGTCCGCACAACCGCCAATTGGCGGTATTGGCAATGATCACCCACCGACCGCGCTGTTCTTGACCTGACCACCGGCACGATCTGCGACCGCGTGCTTCAGGTCGATCCGGTCGCGTTGCGAAATCCCGAGCAGGTCGGAGGCACGCCAGACCACATTATCCTCGAACTCGGTAACCTGGCCATCGGCATAGACCAGCTCCCACATCATCTGGACGACCCGCTTGCGGCCCTCTTCGTCGAGCGAGCGCATCATGATGCTGGTGAAGTGATAGAGGTCGACCGCCTCGCCCTCGACCTCCGTCGCATCCGCGATCAGACGATCCGCGGTGCCGCGATCGAGCCCAAAGTGGCTTTCGATCAGGCTGTGCAATTTGCGCTGCTCGGCAGCCGTCGGCTGGCCGTCCAGCGAGATCACGTGAACCAGCAGCGCGGTCGCCGCCAGCCGGTAATCACTGTCACCGAAAGCACGGTCCTGGGCATGGGGAGCAACAATGTCGGCGATGAATTGGCGCAGGCCGTCGAGCATAAGATCCTACCGAAATCGATGAAGCCGCGGAGCGCGACCGCTACCAGCATTATATGAGTAGGAAATTCAACCGGCGCAACGTGCGTCAGTTCCGCGCGTCGCATTACGTTTCGGCAATCTGAGTCTGTGATTTTGGAGTAGGGCAAGGCAAGTGCGCACATGTGGTCCCGGCGAAGGCCGGGACCCATAACCACAGGCTGCGGTTTGGCGAAGGCTTTGGCAACGACCATCCAGCCTGTTTCGGAAATCACGCGGTATGGTCCCGGCCTTCGCCGGGACGACACCAGTCACGGTATCTCGTACACCACCATCTTGTCGGCGATGCCGCGCAGTGCGGCCTGCTTCTGGATCGGCCTGATTTCGCGCTGCTTGAGGACTTCGGCAACCGCCGGCGCATCCAGCACCGGGCCGGTGATGTGAATCTCCTGCGCGGTCGAGAGGCTCTGCACGCGGGCGGCGATGTTGACGGTCTGGCCGAAATAATCCTGCCGCTCGTTCAGCATCACCGCGAGGCACGGACCTTCGTGGATGCCGATCTTGACGATGAGATCGGCAGTACCGCGCTTTTTGTTGAGCTCGTCCATCGCCGCGCGCATCCGCAAACCCGCTGCGATCGCATGCTCGGGACGGACGAAGGTCGCCATCACGGCGTCGCCGATGGTCTTCACCACCGCGCCTTTCTCGGAGGAGATGATCTCGAGCAGCGCATGGAAATGCGCGCGCACGAGGTCGAAGGCGGCAAGATCGCCGACGCGCTCATAGAGCGCGGTCGATCCCTTCAGATCGGTGAACAGGAAGGTCAGCGAGGTGATCTGGAGCCGCTGGTCGAGACTGAGATTGTCCGCCTTGAACACATCACGAAACGTCTGGTTCGACAGCATCCGCTTGGCGGTCAGGAACGGCTTGCGCTTGCCGATGAGGTGATGGAGCGCCTCGGCCGCGATGAACACCGACGGCAGCACGCGTACGCCGGCCTGGTTCTCCAGCGACAGCCGCAGCGGGCCCGGCCGCATGGTCGTGGTTCCCGTCGGCGCCTGCACCCTGTTGTACATGATGGCGAGCTGCTGACGGTCCTTGGTGGGCTCGCCCTGCACGTCGATGAAATGCGCCGCGTGCGTCACCGGTTCGAAGATGATGATGAAATCGTTCGGCAGTTGCAGCGACATGGTCGCCTTCTCGCCGGCCGGCAGCTCCATCGTATCCAGCGTCACCTCGTTGGCGAGCGTCGCAAACGATTCCTTGTTGAAGTCGACGCCGGAACTCCAGAACACCTGCTTGAAGTACTCCCACACCGGAAGCGTATCGGGATCATGCGCCGCAATGCGCCGGACGCGTGAATTGACGGTGAAGGAGACTTCGACCTGATCATCGACGGAGGCCTTGTAGCCGCAGGCGCACAGCGCACAATGATAATCGTCTGGCTTGAGCGCCTTCAGGGTCGAGTGCGCACCCAACACGCCGCCGCAGCCCGGGCACAGCACATTCCAGCCCAGATCGAACAGGCCGAGCCGCGCCGAATGCAGGAATGCCGAAATCGCGTGCTCTTCATCGAGACCGTGCTGCTTCGCGAAATCGAGGACATTGACGCGGTTGAGCTCGTGATCTTCGCCGTCCTCGATGAGGCGCGCGATCGCGTCGACCACTTTCGCATCGGCGGTCTGCTTCAGAACGGAAAACTGGGCCTGGATATCGCTCATGGCGCAACTCTATCTGGAGTGGATCACGCCGTCGGCCAGGCGAACGCCTGTCACCGACGCGTGATGCGGAACAGCGGCGACCGGTCCGGCTGGGTCGTGACGACGCCGAGCGGAATGACAGGGCTGGTATCGGCAAGCTCGACACGGAACGCACCGATCAGCCGGGCCAGCGCCAGCACGGATTCGGCTTGCGCGAAGGGGGCGCCGACGCAGACGCGCGGACCCGCGCCAAAGGGCAGATACGCGAATCGATCGGGCCCTTCCGTGGACATGAAGCGTTTTGGAATGAACGCGTTCGGCTGATCCCACAGCTTCTCGTGCCGGTGCAGCAGCCACGGTGCGATCATGATGATGTCGCCCTTGCCGATGGCGACGCCGGCCGCGTTGTCCTTCTCGCGCGCGGCCCGGGCGATCAGGAAGGCCGGCGGATAAAGCCGCATGGTCTCCTCGATCACGGCGCGGGTGAACTTCTGCCGATCGATGTCGGCCATGCTGTCGAGGTGCTCGCCGCGGGTCTCGGAGGCGATCTCCTCCTGCGTATCGGGATCGAGCGCGAGCAGATAGAGCGCCCAGAACAGCGCGGTCGCCGTGGTCTCGTGACCCGCGAGGATCATAGTCGCGACTTCGTCGACGAGTTGTTCGTCCGAAAAGCCCTTGCCGGTTTCAGGGTCACGCGCCTCGTCCATGAGATCGAAAAGATCGCGCGGCGGCGCGCCGTCTTTCTTGCCCATCTCACGCCGCTCGGCGATCAGCATCGCGACGAATTCGGTCCAGCGCTTGCGGAAACGGGCGCGGGCAAAATCCATCGGACTCGGCCAGGACAGCGGCAGCACCATGTCGAGCAAGTACGGCCGTCCGAGTCGGGCTCCATACTCCATGACGAAGTTGCGCAAGGTCGGACCATGCCGGTCCATGCCGAACGAGAACATGGTGCGGCCGGCGATCTCCAGCGTCATGCGCTGCATGATCTCGCGCAGATCGACCGGCTCGCTCGTTCGCCCGTCGAGCTTTGCGATGGTCTCGTCGAGCACCGCCGTCATGTGCGGAACGAGATTTGCTGTCGCACGCGGCGTGAACGCCGGCGCGAGGGTGCGGCGCTGAAACGTCCACGAATGGCCCTCCGCAATCAGAAGACCGTCGCCGAGCACGGGACGAAGCATGCGGATGCCCGCCGGAGTACGCGAATAATTCTCGTAATTGCTGAGCAGGACATGCCGGATCGCATCCGGCCGGTTCAGGATGAAGCTGTTGCGGAAGAAGAAGCGGCCCTCAATGACGTCTTCCTCATAGGCGCGCTGCCCCCAGGTCGCGATCATATTCCGCTTGATCACGGCAAGCCGGCCGAGGAACGACATGTCGTCGGGCGCTCGCGGCGGCGTCGGAGGGACGATGGGCCGACGCACGCTGGCGATGTTCATGGCTCTCTCCCGGAGGGGTGGCGCAGGCAGTTAGCTAGTAAGTCAGCTCGGCAATCGCAATCCTGTTCTCGGAGGCAGGCCAGGCGCGTGCCACAATTCGTTCTTCGTTGAATTCGGCCACGATGTTACGCCCGACCTCGCCGGCCGGAAGGCGCAGTGTTGCTGTCGAATCCGTGGGCACACCCGATTTGACGTCCGCCGGCTCCTTGCCGTCGAGCAGCACCACGTCCCGCGGCAGGCCGAAATAGCCGCGCGGACGCGACATGATCACGACGGCCCCGGCGTCCTTGTCCGCGGGACCGAGCGGGCGCGCGGCGCGCAGGTGAACGACGTCGGACGAGCGCGGGAAGGGCGAGTGGTAGATGTGCGTCGTCGGCGCATCCGGCGCTGCGAGGGCGAATTCGAGCGACCAGGAAGGTTCGACCTGCGCCGGTCCCCAGCGGCCGTCGGCACCGGTCTTCGCGCTGTGCACGGCGCTGCCCTTGCGCTCACCGGTTTCAGGATCAACCCGAAAGATATCGACGGTTGCACCGGCCACCGGCCAATTGGTCGGCGCACCGCCCGGTGTGCCCGTCACGAGGCCGCTCAGCCTGACGCTCTGCTCCGGCACAATCGCGATTCGCGCGGGCTCGCGGCCGGCAATGAACTTATAGATCTCGCGGAAGGCTCGGGGGTGAAACGCCACCTCGCGATGATCGAGTGCGCCCAGCACGAGGTTGGTAGCCCCCTTCAACTCCGGACCTTCGACGCTGACGCCGGTCGGCGTGCCGGGCTTGCCGATGAAGCGGCCATCGGCCTGCGCGTATTTGTCCATGCCGTCGCTGCGCAAGGTCAGGAAGGCAACACCCGGCGTCACCTCACTCTCGCCCTCGTTCAGGCCGCGCAGGAACGCGCCGCGGCCGTTGAACTCGCTGTTGGGCTGGTCGTCAGTCGCGAACACGCCGTGATTGGGCGTGCCGCACAGCACGGCGTGGCTGACATCGCCGGCGCCGCCGTTCTTGATGACGTTGCGGATGGCATAGCCGCCGCGCGAGCTGCCGACCAGCGCCACGCGGGCGGCGCCGGTGCTGCGCTTCAATTCGGCTATGGCGGCGGCGAGCTCGCGGCGCTGGTCCTCGGTCGAGGAGCGGCCCGCCTGCTCGACCTTGTCGTCACTTCGCGCATTGGGATCGTTGAAATTGATCGCATGCATGCGATCGCGCGCAATGCCGTTGGATTCCATCCGCCACAAGCTCGTCATCCAGAGCGCGTCGTAGTCGCCATTGCCGTGGACGAACAGGATTGGCGGCACCTCGCTCGGCGCAGTGGGTGCGGATTGAGCCAATGCGCCCGTGCGCAAGCTCGCAATTGCGAAGGGCAAGCTGCCGGCACCTTGCAAGATCATCCGTCGTGACAGCTTCATCTGTTCCTCCCCGGCAAAAGCATCTCTGTGCACCGCTTATACCGGCCTAACCACTGGACAGCGAAGGACTTTCGCGGGCATCACTGAACTTGCCGAAATCGCCCAAAGACCACGCCGACGCCACTTCTGCCAGCCCATTTGGAAGGGGATATGACCGAGCAGACGAACCGTCAGAAAATTGACGCCGACGGCATCATGGCGCCGCTACGGTACACCGTGTTCCGGCGCATCTGGCTCGCCAGCCTGCTCTCCAATCTCGGCCTGCTGATCCAGGGCGTGGGCGCCGCCTGGGCGATGACGCAGATGGCGGCCTCGGCGGGCAAGGTGGCGCTGGTACAGACCGCCCTGATGCTGCCGATCATGCTGATCTCGATGCCGGCGGGCGCCATCGCCGACATGTATGACCGCCGTATCGTCACCCTGATCGCGCTCATGATCGCGCTGACTGGCGCGACCGCACTCACGGTCCTGGCCTGGTTCAACTTCATTTCCCCGGAAACGCTGCTCGCCTTCTGCTTCGTGGTCGGCAGCGGCAACGCACTGTTCGGTCCGGCCTGGCAGTCCTCGGTCAGCGAGCAGGTGCCGCCCGATGCACTGCCGTCAGCCGTCGCGCTGAACGGCATCAGCTACAACATCGCCCGCAGCTTCGGCCCTGCGGTCGGCGGTGTCATCGTCGCCGCACTCGGTGCTGTCGCGGCGTTCGCGTGTAACGCGATCCTCTATTTGCCGCTGTTGGTGGTGCTGCTGCTCTGGCGGCGCAACACCGAACCCTCGCGCCTGCCGCGGGAGAAGCTCAACCGCGCCATGGTATCGGGCTTCCGCTACATCACCAATTCGCCGCCGATCAAGATCGTGCTGTTGCGCACGCTGGTGATGGGCCTGATTGGCGGTGCCATCATGGCGTTGATGCCGCTGGTCGCACGTGATCTGCTGCATGGCGGCGCGCAAACCTACGGCATCATGCTCGGCGCCTTCGGAATGGGCGCTGTGATCGGCGCGCTCAACATCCACGAATTGCGCAAGCGCATGAGCGGCGAAGCCGCGATCCGCGCCTGCACCATCTCGATGGCGTTTGCGATGGCCGCTCTCGCCGTGAGCACCGAGCCGGTGCTGACCGCGGCTGCGCTGGTGCTCGCCGGCGCGGTCTGGATGGCCGCCATCGCGCTGTTCAATATCGGCGTGCAGCTCTCGGCGCCGCGCTGGGTCGCCGGCCGCTCGCTCGCGGCGTTTCAGGCCTCGATTTCCGGCGGCATCGCGATCGGCGCCTGGGGCTGGGGCCATCTCACCGACTATGCCGGCGTCGAGGTCGCGCTGCTGACGGCCGCCGGCCTGATGCTGATCTCGCCGGTGCTCGGAATCTGGCTCACGATGCCGCGCGTCGGCGCCCGCAACGAAGACGCCGATCTGCTGGCCGATCCGGAAGTCAAATTGTCGCTCACGGCGCGCAGCGGGCCGCTGGTGGTCGAGATCGAATACCGCGTCGCCCAAGAGAACGCCCGCGCCTTTCACAACGTGATGCAGGACGTGCAGCTCTCTCGCCAGCGCAACGGCGCCTATGGCTGGTCGATCGCGCGCGACATCGCCGATCCCGAATTGTGGACCGAGCGCTATCATTGCCCGACCTGGCTCGACTATCTGCGCCAGCGCAACCGCTCGACCCAGTCCGAACGCGCGCTGCATCAGGAGGCGATCGATTTCCACATCGGCCCGGATCCGGTGCGGATCCGCCGCATGCTCGAGCGTCCGTTCGGCTCGGTGCGCTGGAAAGAGGAGACGCCGGACCAGGCAGCAAGTGAGGTGCTGCCCGTGGTCGCCACTGCGGCGGGAAGCAGCACTTAGGTTTTGCGAGTCCGTAGCGACGTCTTACTGCCCGTGATCCGTCAGCACCTTGTCGCAGCCCTTGGTGAGCCGCGTACGGTTCTGCTTGAGGCAGGCGAGCACGGCGCCATCGCCATTGTTCATCACCGGACGGCAGAAGCGCGTGACGTCGCGCGCGCAGGCGTCGTGACCGGGCTGCTGCGCTGACGCAGCCGATGCAAACAGGATCAATGGAATGATGGAAAGAAATCTGGTCATCGCGTAATGCCTCTTACCCGGAAGATGTGCGGGCGAAGCTAGAGCGACGATCCCGAAGCCGCAACGGCTTTATTGGCAGACGGGCTTGCGCCGCCGCGGCGCTCCGGCATCACGCCGGGGCACATCGCGAGGGGAGCTAACCGACGCAACGACGCTATCGTTGCTGTTACTGACCGACTCTTATTGACTGTCCCGGGCGTCAGCGACCTTGCGTGACGCGCCGCCCTTGGCGAGATCCTTGTCCATCACCGCACGGCAACCGGCGCTCAGATCCGAACGATGCTTCATCATGCACGCCGTGATCTTCGGGATGTTCGGGATTTCCGACGAGCACAGGCGGAAAGCGTCGCCGGTGCACTGCTGCTGCGCTTCGGACGAGAAGGCGAAGCTCGAGCCGGTCGAGGCGATCGAGAGGATGGCGGCAAAGCCCAGAGCCAGGCTGACGTCGCGGATCTTGCTACTTAAGGACTTGATGTTCAGCGAGTTGGTCATTTGAAGCTCCCATTGGCACCGCGGAAGCGGGCCCGCCGTTGTTGATGGGATTGACCATGCTCCAGCAAAACAGTTCCGACTGTGATGACGGTCACGGGAGGCTCACCCTCTGTGACCTCGGTCACGCTGGCGCACCTCGCTGAAATTCCTCCATATCCGCTGTCGTGTTGGTGTCACGTTAACTGTTCCTTCGCATTAATGGCTCGTCGAGCGGGAAATTCCGCCGGTTTGGTTGCGTAATTGGAAAGAATGGCGATGCGTAATGCGTTGGGCCTGATGCTGGCCAGTGTAGTTGCGGCGGTCGTGATTGCCGCCGGCGGTTGGTTTTATTATTCCTCGCGCGCCGATCAGGCCGCTCCCAAGACGATTGCCGCCCGTGCCGCCGATCCATTGCCGGCACAGGCGAAGCTCGCCGCCAAGGACGACGTCGCGATCACGGCCGCGATTGCGGCCAAGCCGGCGGCAGCCGCCCCGGCGCCCGCACCCGCGCCGATGCCGGTTCAGCAGAAATCGACCTGCGCCAATCCCAACGCGCTCGGCGTCTCCCGCGTGGTCGAGATCGACACCACCGGCGGTCCGGGCTTCGGCTTCGATCATTTCAAGCAGTTCGACTTCCTCACCGACAAGGAGGTCGTGCTGACGTTCGACGACGGCCCCTGGCCGGTCAACACGCCCGCCGTACTGAAGGCGCTCGCGGACGAATGCGCCAAGGGCCTGTTCTTCTCGGTCGGCAAGCATGCGACCTACCACCCGGAGATCCTGCGCCAGGTGCTGGCCCAGGGCCATACGGTCGGCACGCACACCTGGTCGCACGTCAATCTGAACGGCAAGAAGATGACCGAGCAGATGGCCAAGGACGAGGTCGAAAAGGGCATTAGCGCGGTGAAATACGCGCTCGGCACCAACCCGGCGCCGTTCTTCCGCTTCCCGCAGCTCCAGCACAATCCGGCGATCGTGAGCTATTTCGGCACCCGAAACGTCGCGATGTTCTCGACCGATATCGACTCCTTCGATTTCAGGAAGGGCGCCACGCCGGAGAAGATCATCGAGACCGTGATGACCAGGCTCGACAAGCTCGGCAAGGGCATCATCCTGATGCACGACTTCCAGAAGCACACCGGCGAAGCCATGCCCGCGCTGCTCGCGCGGCTGAAGGCCGGCGGCTACAAGATCGTGCAGATGAAGGCCAAGACGACCCTCCAGTCGCTGCCGGAATATGACGAGGCGCTGCTGAAGGACCTAAAGGTGCCGACCTCGAGCGCGCGTCCGATCGGGAGCGTGGTGCAGACGGTTTCGCAGTAACGCGCCCGATCAGATTCAAAACTCTCGCGTGATGGCCGGGCTTGTCCCGGCCATATCCTTTTGAGAGCGGGCATCTTACCAGTAGATGCCATGGCGATGCAGCTCGCTGATGATGCGGCCTTCGGTCCAGCTGCGCTTGTGCTTCGGCTTGTCTGCCTTGGCCGTTGTCTTCGCGGCGGGTTGCGTCGTCGTCGCGGGCGCTGAGGCCGTCGTGGTCGTGGGTGTGGCAACCGCCGCGGGCGCATTGAGCGACACCGCCGGCGGGCGATCGAGATATTTCGGAGCTTCGGCGGCAGGCGCTGCTTCGCTCACCTGCGTCGGCGCGGCGGCAAGCGCCGGCGCCGTTTGCTGAACCGAAGCCGGCTCGCTCACCGCGGACAGCGACAGGCTGCGCGGGCCTCCGGCCTGGGCAGAGGCAGAGACCAGCACCATGGCGGTCACCAGAATGATCTTGCGCATATGAAATCTCCCCGTGTTTGGCGTGAGCTGGACACTGGGGGAGCCGCGCTCGGGGTAATGTGACGCGAATCACGCCGGCGGCATCCCTCGCATCTGTTGATTGGCTAGCGGCGAACACTCAGCTCCCGGATCGCAAAACCGAGGTCGCGGGGATCGCCCGGAAAATGCGTGACGGCATTGGTGTCCAGCTCGACCACGAGCGTTTCGTCGCCTGCAAACTGATCCAGCGGAAATGACAACGGGCCCGCAGGCACGACGCCTTTGTAGATCTCACGCCCATTGATCTTGACCAGGAACTCGTTTCCGCAGATCGGCGTGGGCCACAATTCGAGCTTCAACGTGCGCGCCGGCATCACAGGCTTGTTCGGAATCTCGAGACGCGCGCTCGGTGATGCCCATTGCAGCGCACCCCCTGGGGTGATTTCCTTGCCGAAAAGACCGCGCGTTGCGATCCCCGGCGGGGCTTCCGTGCCGACCTCAAGCTCATTGCGCTGCCCATCCATGAATTCGCGCGAAGACCGGTCTGTGGCCACGGATATCAGCCGCTGCCCCGGATTGGCAGTGAGCCGCCCGGACGCCACCAGACAGTCGAACTTTTCAAAACCTTCGGGAAAATACGGCCGCCCCGCCGTGTCGGGCCAGGACATGATTCGCGGCGCCGCCCAGGGCACCCGAAGCTCCGCTGCGAGCCGGCGCAACAAATTGTGCATCATCGGATTCGCAACATCGATGACGAGTGCGTTGCAGCTCTTGATGTCCGCCGACAAGCGATTGTAGTCCCAGTCGAGAGACGTCGCCTTTTGCGCGTTGACCTGCGCGGCGGCGGTCGGAAGCCCCGGAAGACTCGCGCCCACCGCTTGCATCACCAGCAGCGGCCGCAACATGCCAAGGCCGAGGTGAACAGCTACGACGACGACAACGGCGGCGACGGCGCCCGGATTCCACCGATTCGCAGCCAAGGGAACCAAGCGCGCCAAGGGAGCAATGACAAGCGTGAAGAGCATCGGCGTCGCCATGGCCAGGCCCTTGCCCGCGGCCCAACCATGACCGGCCGCGAGAATGGCAATCGGCATGAGGCATCCGGCAAGGCTGCCTGCCAGGAGCCGCGCGACGCTTCCGTCCGGCTCGGCGCGCCAGATCGTCCACGCGGTTCTTGCGATGCCCCTCAACAGCACGAACAGAAAGCCATAGAGCAGCAATTTCCACGCAACCGCCACCGCGGCGGGCCAACCCGCCGACGGCAGCACCGCATAGAGGCCGAGACCCGCAAGCGCGGATTCGACGGGCAATGAGAACCAGGCGTTCGCCAGTTCTCCGATACGATTGTCGGGGCTGCCGATGACATCGAGAAAGTTCGCGTCACTGCCGAACAGGTAGCGCTGATAGTATTTCCACCAGTCGGGCGGGTTGATCGCTGCATGACTCAGCTGGCGGACGACATAGGCAACCGTGCCGGACCAGAGCGGGATGCACGCGAACAGCGATATTCCCACACCTGCCGCCAGGCCTGACGCAGCCACGGGCAAGGCCTTGCGCGAGGCGCGATGCCAGCAGCCCATCGCGGCCGCAACCGCCGCGGCGAGACCGTAGATCGTCAGCGATTCCGGATAGAGAAAGAACGCGCCTGTCATCAACGCCGCAAAGACCGCTCCCAACCGCATGATCGAGCTGGGCATTTGCCCAAAGCGATTGCGATCGAAGGCGAACGCCACGAATGCGAGCAGAAGCAGGAAGATCGGCTGCGTCGCAAGTTGAGACCAGGCGTTGATATCGAAGACGTACTGTTCGAAGAAGCCGATCGTGAGCGCGACGGCGCACGCAAACGCCAGCCAGCGCCGCATCGAGAGCGCGTTGACAAAGACGAACAGCGCGGCAAACAGCATGTTGAGCTGCATGCCGACCATATACGGATAGGCGCAATCGACGACATCGCCGCGACTGATAGCGGCGATTGCCGCATGGATCATCGACACGGCGCCGCGATAGTCGACGAACTTCAGTGCCATCACTGAAATTGGATTGGAGTTCGACTCGTCCGCGCCCTGGATGGCCAGGGTTGCGTAGTCGAGCACGCGATACGAGACCGACGATCCCACGTACAACATATGATCGTAGACGTTGGCCTGGAAAACGCGGAAGCGCGCGCCTCCGGTCCAGCCGGGAGCAAGACACACCATCGCAATAGCCGCGATCGCTATCGCCATCGCGAGCCATCGTCCGGGCGATGGCTCAGGCCGCCGACGCAGCGCCGGGAAGCGTATTGCAGCGGCAATGACAAGACCGGCGATTGCCATCGCAGGCAACGTCACCCACGGAGCGACGCCGGAGAGATACAGGACCGCGGTTCCTGCGGCGAGGAGGCCGAAGCCAAGCGGCGGCGCGAGCGCCCAGCGCACAGCAAACTGGTCCGACGGCAGAAGCAGGGAGAACGGAAGACCAATGGCGCCGGACGTCAGCGCGACGAGCCCAACCACCAGGATATCATGCATGCTGCCTCGCGCCGCCGCGTTGCCTGTAGTTTCGGCCGTCCGGACGCGCTGTCAATCCAAGGCAAATGACCAAAGCGCGCGACACGCGGGCCGCGAAGCATTTGGCTCGTCAGCTTCATGCACTATGATCTGGGATATTTCGACCTGGAGCAGAAAACCCTGCAACGTCTCGACAACGAGGCTGTCACCCATGTCTTAGGTACGTTCCGTTCTTGGGTACGTTCCGTTACCCATGTCTTCGGGCCGGACAATCAAGGCGCTGGTGCCGCAAGAGGGATTCGAACCCCCGACCCCGTCATTACGAATGACGTGCTCTACCAACTGAGCTATTGCGGCGAACCATGCCGGGGCCCGCGCGAGGCCGGTCCCGTTACGCGCGCTCCTGATATCGGGCATGGCCCGAATTGGCAAGGTGGAGCCGGCTCCCATATGCCGCTCACCCGCCCCAGCGAGACCAGAATCCGCGCCAGCCGCCGGCCTGGGCCTTTGCGTGGTCCCTGGGCGTGCCGATTTGTTCCGTAAATTCATCGCTCGGGCCCTCGTCGTCGATACCGGGATCATCCGGGGCGCGGACGATCGGGATGACGGCGGGAATAGGTGCTTGTCCAGGTTTGCCGAGGTCGGCGCGGGTCCGGAACACCGGCGTTGCCGCCGCGGACGATGATTCGGCGATCTCAGGGGCCGGTTTGAGCGGCTCGGCAGGCGTGACGACCGGCTCTTCCTTGACGGTTTCTTTGGCGGTCTCCTCGACGGCTTCCTTTAAGATTTCCTGGGCTTCAAGGGGCGGCGAATTGTCCTGCGGAGCGGGCACCGGATCCGGCGCCATGACAGCCGGTTCCACCGGGCTCTCGCTCGGGGCCGTCGTCACCCGCTTCGGCGGCGGAGCCGCCAGCATCGCCTCCTCGAAGGCCGAGGATTCGATCATGGCGCCTTTGTCGGAAGGAAGACTCGCGACTGGCGTTTGCCACTGGAAGGCGTCAAGACGGCCGGTGACCGGGGAAACCGGACGCCAGCGGTCGCTGACATAACCGTCCGCAGTCCAGGCCGGATCATGGCGGGCGCGCACCGCGCGCAAGGTCCAGGCGCGGGCCCGGCCGCCGTCACCATGCTCGGTCCGCTCGATCTCGGCCATCAGCAACGCCACGCGCTGGGTGGGATCGTTGACGTAAGGCGCCAGCACCGCGCGCGCACGGGCAAACTCGGACGCATCGATCGCGGCGCGCGCGATCGCCAGCTGGCCCTCGATATAGCCAGCCTTGTCGGCAGAAATCTTGGCCGCAAGCGTCTCGACCCGCTGCAGGCGCTGCCGCGCGGAATCGCCGAGCTTCACATGCGCATAGGCATCCGCAAGATCAGGATGCGGATTGGCGAGCCAGGCGGTTTCCACCAGCTTCATGGCGCGGCGCACCTGATGCGCCTCGCTCTCGAATTTTGCAGCGAGCACTGCGGCCGGAACCAGGGTCGGCGCGAGCTTGACCGCCTGCATCACGCTCTCGCGCGCGACGTCGCGGTCCATTGTTTCCAATTCCAGCGCGCGGGCGGCGAGCAGCACGCCGCGCTGGCGGCGATAGGCCTGCTTGTCGATCAGGCCCGCGGACAGATTCGAATCGAGGATCGCGAGCGCGCCGCTCCAGTCGCCGCGCGCGCAGCGGAAGCCGAGCACCGCATGCGAGGCCCAGGTCGAGGACGGCGACAGCTTGATCGCTTCCTCGGCGATCATCACGGCGCCGACCGCATCGTCGGCGCGCTGCGCCTCGATGAACAGGCCGCGCAGGCCGAGCAGGCGCGTGTCCTCGCGCTCGGCCATGGCACGGAAGACGCGCTGGGCCTCGTCGCGATTGCCCTCGAGCTGCGCCGATTGCGCATGCAAGAGAAGCGCGAGCGGATCGTTTGCAGCCAGCCGCCGCGCGGTATCGGCGTGGCGACGGGCAAGCGCGGTGTCGCCATGGCCGATCGCAAGCAGGCCGTGGGTGATGGCGTGGCGGCCGCGAGCATGGCGCTTTTCGTGACGACGGCGGCGCAGACGCCCCGGAGCGCGCCAGGCCATCGTCAGCAGGCTCCAGACCAGCACGACTGCCGCGGCAAAGAGACCAAGCAAGAACACGAAGCGGGGAAGCGTCGTTGTGGCGCGGAAAGCGCCCGCAGTCAGGACGAGGTCGCCGGGCTGATCGGCAACCCAGGCCGCGCCGGCCGCCGCCAGTGCGATCAGAACGAGGAAGAGGACGATGCGAAGCATGACGATCCCTATACGCGCTGATTGTTGCGCGAACCTTTATTGACCAGGCTTGACGAGATCCGCCATGGCGGCGTCGGCGAATTTGCGTGACGCGGCGAGCGCGGCGTCACGGGCATCGGTCTTGTCGAGCCAGGCTTGCGCCGGTGCACGATCGGCCTCGGGCAGCGTCTTCAACTCGCGCCGCGCCTCGACGAAATCGTTGCGCAACGCAGCCGCCGTCACCCGCGCGACGATCGCGCCGCGATCGTTGCCGACCCCGTCGGTACGCTCGATGCGGACGAGTTTCGACGCCCCCGCCTGAAGGCGCTCGACGATTCCGGTGCCGCTGGCCGGAGCTTCCGCCCGCGGCGACAATTTTGGCACGATGTTGAGGAGCTCGCGACTCAAGGCGACCGGCGTCGGAATGCCTGACGACGCAAAGGTGTCGAGCGGCTTCAGCATCTCCGGCTTTGCTGCCAGCGACCGCGCGGCGGCGAGCTGCGACTCGTAGGCATCGCCGTGGCGAACGGCGACGTCGAGCAGGGCCGCCGCCACCACATGGCGCAGCGGCTTGTCGTCCATCGTCTTCGCGTCGGCGATCTTCTCGCTTTGCTGTGCGAGTTCCGCACGTTCGGTCTTGCTTGCACGCTCGAGCTGAGCGAGGCGGTCGTTGAGAGCGGCAAGATCGGGCGCGGCAGCGCGCGGCGCCGATGTCGCGTCGTTCAGGGCGCTGGCAGTCTTGTCGGATTGTGCGCGCAGATTGGCGATCTCGCTGCGCAGGCTCGTTGCGGATTTCTCCAGCGCATCGATCCGCGCCACCATGGCCGGATCGGCGGCCGGCTTGCCCGCCTTGGCTTCGACCGCGGCCACGCGCCCGCTCAGCGCCTCGACGGTTGCGCCCGTCACTTGCGGAGCAGCCGGCGGCGCCTGCACGGCAGGCCAGCCCAGCATCCAGCCGACCGCGATCACGATTGCGGCTGCGACGGCGCCGGAGAACGGAGCGATAACCCAGGGTGAAATCGACGGCGATACCGACGCGGACGCAACGGAAGACTCTTCTTCGGCAGGTTCGGGCTGCGGCGCGGCAATAGCTTCTTCGGACCTTACCTCTTGAGACTTTTCCTCTTGAGACTTTTCCTCTTGAGACTTGCCCTCTTCAGATTTGGCTTGCTCATGCGCGGCCTGTTCGGTCGCTGCCCCAGCCTCAGGCTCGCCCGTCACCTGCTGCGGCTGGGTCGAGACTTCCGTCGCCTCGAGGTCGATGGTGGGCGGGATGCGCTTGGCGCGGCCGGACTCGGGAGCCAATCCTGCGTCTTCAGGCTTGTCGTCGGCCATCGTGACGGTTCCTCACACTTACCTGCCCTGAACGAACGGACCCGATTGCGTCGGATTCGGCCCGACCTCTTACGCCAAACGGGTGCGCAAAGCACGCTCCAAGGTGTCAAATAAGGCATTTTCGTCCGGCGTCGCCGCAACCAGAACCTGCGAGGCACCGG
Organism: Bradyrhizobium sp. Kon56; assembly: GCF_055807635.1. Classification (NCBI taxonomy): domain Bacteria; kingdom Pseudomonadati; phylum Pseudomonadota; class Alphaproteobacteria; order Hyphomicrobiales; family Nitrobacteraceae; genus Bradyrhizobium; species Bradyrhizobium sp. Kon56. The sequence goes on from NZ_JBVVOU010000002.1 coordinate 205,532, forward strand.
CCTCGCGCAGTACGCCGGCGACCGGCTCGGACAGGCAGCACTGCGGGATCGCCAGAGCCGAGATTTCGACACCTTCCGCCCGCGCGGCCTCCAGGAAAGCCCGCGCGCTGCGCCGGGAGTAGTGCAGCACCGCCTCGATCCCATGGGCGGCAAAGCCTTCACAGACATCGCGCGGCAACAGCTTGACTGGCGCCATGCGATAGGTCGTCTGCGTGATGACGATGAAGCCTTCGGCGCCCAGCTCCCCGCCGAGGTCGCGCGACAGATCCGCGCCCGCGAGATAGAGCAACGTGCTCTTTTTCTTCAGCCGCTTGTCGCGCGCGCTCTGCATCACCTTGTCGCGCAGGGCAGCGGCATCGCCACCGGCGACGATCACCTCGGCAAAACCGGCATCGCGCCCGGCGGCAGCCGTGTGCTCGCCGACCGCGAACAGCGGCAGCTGCAGGAGACCAAGGTCCGGTAATTGCGATGCGACGCCACGGATCGCATTGGCCGATGTGACAATGACGGCGCTGTAGCTCGTTTCACTCTCGTCATGGAAGGCGACCGGCTCGAACTTGAGCACCGGCGCGAGCAGCACCACATGACCCCGTGCACGCAGATTTTCCGACGTCGCCTCATTGTCGGGATGCGGCCGTGTGACAAGAATGGACATCGCTTGTGTTCCCGAACCACGTGGCGGTGGCGCTTTCACGAGGAACGGCAGCGCGTGACGATTGCGTTGGCCGACCCCGGAATGCTACCGGACGTACCAGAACTCTGCTTTGCGGATGAGCGCAAGGGGCGGGAAGGGCGCAAATTGGATAACAATTCGCCAATGCTGGTACTGGGCATCGAAACCACCTGCGACGAGACCGCCGCGGCGGTGATCGAGCGTGCGCCTGACGGCAGCGGCAAGATCCTGTCCAATATCGTGTGGTCGCAGGTCGAGGAGCATGCCCGTTTCGGCGGCGTGGTACCGGAGATCGCGGCCCGCGCCCATGTCGACCTGCTCGACGGCATCATCGACCGCGCCATGACTGAGGCCGGCATCGACTTCGCCCAGCTCGACGGTGTCGCGGCCGCCGCGGGCCCGGGACTGATCGGCGGCGTCATCGTCGGGCTCACCACCGCGAAGGCGATCGCGATGGTGCACGACACGCCGCTGGTCGCGGTGAACCATCTGGAAGCGCATGCGCTGACACCGCGCCTGACCGACGCACTCGAATTTCCCTATTGCCTGTTTCTCGCCTCGGGCGGCCATACCCAGATCGTTGCCGTCACCGGCGTCGGACAGTATGTGCGGCTCGGCACCACCGTCGACGATGCGATCGGCGAAGCCTTCGACAAGGTGGCGAAGATGCTGGGGCTGCCCTATCCGGGCGGCCCGCAGGTCGAGCGCGCGGCAGCCAACGGCGATGCCGCGCGATTTGCGTTTCCGCGGCCGCTGCAGGGACGCCCCGACGCCAACTTCTCACTCTCGGGATTGAAGACAGCGGTGCGCAACGAAGCAAGCCGGTTGGCCGAGATCACACCGCAGGACGTCAACGATCTCTGCGCGAGCTTCCAGGCCGCCGTGCTCGACTCCACCGCCGACCGGCTGAGCGTCGGCCTGAAACTCTTCCGCGAGCAGTTCGGTGCACCGCGTGCGCTGGTGGCGGCCGGCGGTGTCGCCGCCAATCAGGCGATCCGCGGCGCGCTGCATGACGTTGCGAGGAAAGCCGGAACACAATTGATCATGCCGCCGCCGGCGCTCTGCACCGACAATGGTGCAATGATCGCCTGGGCCGGCGCGGAACGTCTCGCGCTCGGCATGACCGACACGATGGAAGCACAGCCTCGCGCGCGCTGGCTGCTCGATGCGAACGCGACGGCACCGGCCGGATACGGCAAGACACGCGCGGGATTCTAGCAATGACAGCGTTCCGATCTGTCGCGGTGATCGGCGCGGGCGCCTGGGGCACGGCGCTGGCGATGGTGGCGGCGCGGGCCGGACGGAACGTGACGCTGTGTGCGCGCAATTCCGAGCACGCGACGCGAATCGCATCGAGCCGCGACAATCCGCGGCTGCCGGGCGTGCGGCTTGCGCCGGAGATCATCGTCACGAGCGACCTAGCCCTCGCCGCACGCGCGGACATGCTGCTGATCGCAGTGCCCGCGCAGCATCTGCGCGGTGCTGTCAACATGCTCGCCTCGCACCTGGAAAAGCCGGTGCCGATCATTGCCTGCGCCAAGGGCATCGAGCACGGCACCCATAAATTCATGACCGACGTGATCGCCGAGGCCGCGCCTCACGCGCAGCCGGCGATCCTGTCGGGCCCGAGCTTTGCCGACGATGTCGCGCGTGGCCTGCCGACGGCGGTGACGCTGGCCGCAAAGGACGACGCCTTGGCGAGCCACCTGGTGCAGGCGCTGGGCTCGCCGACGTTCCGGCCCTATCACTCCACCGATGTCCGCGGCGTCGAGATCGGCGGCGCCGCCAAGAACGTGCTGGCGATCGCGGTCGGCATCGCGGTCGGGCGCAAGCTCGGCGCTTCCGCCCAGGCCGCACTTACCACCCGCGCCTTTGCCGAGCTGACACGCCTCGGCCGCGCGCTCGGCGCACGCAGCGAAACACTCACGGGCTTGTCTGGCCTCGGCGATCTGATCCTGACCTGCTCGAGCCCACAATCGCGCAATTTTGCGCTCGGCCTGTCGCTTGGCCGCAGCGAGCAGCCGCCCGCCGGCAAGCTTGCCGAAGGCGAATTCACCGCGCCGGTACTGATCGAGCTCGCGGCTTCGCAAAAAATCGAAATGCCAGTATCGGAAGCCGTCGCATCGATCCTGACCGGCAGAAGCACGATCGACGCCGCGATCTCGGGGCTCATGACGCGACCTTTCAAGGCGGAGGAATGAACATGGCGTACTGGCTGGTGAAATCCGAACCATCGGTGTGGTCCTGGGACCAGCAGGTGGCGAAAGGCGCCAAGGGCGAAGCCTGGACCGGCGTGCGCAATTACACCGCGCGCCAGAACCTCGTCGCCATGAAGAAGGGCGACAAGGCGTTCTTCTATCATTCCAACGAGGGCAAGGAGATCGTCGGCATCGCGGAGATTATCAAGGAAGCCTACCCCGATCCGACCGACAAGACCGAGAAATTCGTCTGCGTCGACATCAAGGCCGACAAGCCCTTGAAGACACCGGTGTCGATGGCCGCGATCAAGGCCGAGAAGAAGCTCGCCGACATGGCCCTGGTGAAATATTCGCGCCTCTCGGTGCAGCCGGTGACGGCCGAGGAATGGAAGCTCGTCTGCAAGATGGGCGGGATGTAGGCTTAGGTGCTGTAGCCCGGATGAGCGAAGCGATATCCAGGACTACTGCTGCTATCCCGCATGTCGCTACGCTCATGCGGGCTACGACATCGGAGCTTGTTTCTCCGGCAGCGCAAACACCTCGCATGGCGAGGCGATGCCCCGCAGCGAATGCGATCCGAGCGCGATCAGAGGCATGTCGGTCTCGGCGGCGAGCGCGCCCGACACCAGCACGGTTCTGCCGAGCGGCTTGCACAATCCTTCGAGCCGGCTGGCGAGATTGACGGCGGGACCGATCGCGGTGAAATCCAGCCGATTGGCGGCACCGATATTACCCCATAGCATCTCGCCGAGATGCAGCGCCGCGCCGAACGCGAGCGGCGGCAGACCTTGAGCACGGCGCTCCGCGTTGAGATACACCATCCCGGCTTCGGCTGCGCGCGCGGCACGCAGAGTTGCATCGGACGCTTGGCGCGGTGACGGCCCGACCACCGGAAAGATCGCGAGCACACCGTCGCCGATGAATTTCAGCACCTCGCCGCCGAAGGCGTGGACCGCGCCGGCGATGCGATCGAACCAGGCATCGAGCGCCGCGATGACCTCGGCAGGCGGATTGGTTTCCGATAGGAGCGTGAAGTTGCGCAAATCGGCATAGAGCAGCGCGGCCTGTATGGTCTCGCCGAGGTCGCGCCGCAGGGGTGCCGCCAGCACCCGCTCCGCACTGCGCTTGCCGAGATAGGCATCCAGCGTCGCGCGCAACGTTGCACGCGCGGCAAGTACGGCAAGGGGTGTAGCGGCAAAGCGCGCGGCCTGGCGCAATTGCTCGGTCTCGTCCGCGGTGAACGGACGCGGCCCGATCCAGCCGAGCAACGGCCCGTCGGGCCGTCCGACCAAATCTTCGTGCACTTCACCCTCCGCGATGTCGCGCAGCCAGCGGCGGCCGGCATCGTTGGGCGGGTCGGGCGCGAGGCCGCCTGGTGCGAAGCCGAGCGCTTCGATCACCCGGCCGTTCTCCGCGCGCCACAACCAGGTCCGTTTCGCGATCAGCGGATGTGGCACCTCCAGCGTCAGGCTGCCCGCCGCAAGCGGCACGCCATCGGCGACCAGATGTGCGCCAAGGTCCGCGAGCAGGCGGTCGGCGCCGGCGCTATCGGCGGCGGCATCGACAAGCCAGGCGAGTGTCGGCGAGAGGTGCATGGCCCGATCATGACGAAGGCAGGCGGTCTTTGTCACGGGCAATCCTTGACGGGCCGCTCGAGCGCCGCCATGTCCCAGTGTCAGCCCAGGGGTGATCGTCGATGACCGAACCGTTCATAGTGCGACGCGAGACCCAGATCGCGGCCCCACGCGCCACCGTTTTCGCCTACCTGACCGACCCCGAGAAGATTTTGAGCTGGATGGGTTCCGACGCGACCACGGAGCCACATCCCGGCGGGCTGTATCTGCTCAAAGGCATCGGCCCCCGCGGCGGCGTTGCCCGCGGCGCATTCCGCGAAGTCGTGCCGGTGCATCGGCTCGCCTACACGTTTGGATGGGAGGGCGGCCAGGAAGTGCCGCCCGGCTCAAGCCTGATCGAGATCGACCTGATCGAACGCGACGGCGGCACATTGCTGCGCATGACCCATAGCGGGCTGCCGACCGAGGAACAGGCGGCCGCCCACGCGACGGGATGGGCGCACTATCTGGGACGGCTCACGGCAGCCGCCGCGGGCGGCGATCCCGGTCCCGACAACGGCGTTTCCAACAAGGCGTAACGACGCCGAGGTCAGACCGCCGCGGTCGCCACCACCTGCTGCAAAAGCTGCTCGCGCCTGGCCTGCGAGCGCTGGCCCTTCATGGTCGCGGCGAAGCGTTCCAGGATGCCGTCCTCGAACGCGGTGACGATGGTATCGTGAACATAGCTCTTGCGGCAGATCGCCGGCGTGTTGGAGAGCTGGTCGGCAGCGCCGCGGATCGCCTCCAGCACCTGCTTCTTGCGGCCGCGCTGGCTGGTCGCCGGCGTGATCCGCGACAGCGATTCCACGACGACGGCAGAGGCCATCAGCGTGCGGAAATCCTTCAGCGAGATCTTGATGCCGGCGATCTCGCGCAGAAACGCGTTCACCTGCGTGGTGCTGACCGCGCGCACGATGCCATAGGGATCGCGATACTGGAACATGCGCTTGCCGGGAACGCCCTGCAAGATCCCGATGGCGCGCACGAGCTTGGCCGCGTCGCACTCCTTGCGCACCGCCTTGCCGCCCTTCGCCTTGAAGGTCAGCACGAAGCTGTCGTCTTCCAGCGAGACGTTGGACTTCAGCAGCGTGGTGGCGCCGCGGGTGCCGTTGAGACGGGCATAGGATTCGTTGCCGGGGCGGATCGCGGTGCGCGCGATCAATTCGATGACGGCGGAGAGCGCGAACTCGCGGGTCGGCTCGTCGCCCGACAGGAACGCCGAGACCTTGCGCCGGATCTTGGGCAGCGCGCCGACGAGCTTTTCCAGGCGATGCGCCTTGCGTTGCTCGCGGACCTTCTCCCAATCGGCGTGATAGCGATATTGCAGCCGGCCCGCGGCATCGCGTCCCACTGCCTGGAGATGCGTGCTCGGATCGGCCGAGTAGCGCACCTCGCGATAGGCCGGCGGCACCGCCATCGAATGCAGCCGCCGAATGGTGCGGGCATCGCGGATGTGGACGCCGTTAGGCCGCACGAACGAATAGCCCTTGCCGCGCCTGACGCGGCGGATGGTCAGCTCGTTCTGGTCGCCGAGCCGCAGGCCCAGTTCCTTGGCGAGGGCCTCGACCGTCGTCGACGGCGCCGCGTCGAACACTTTCTTCGGGCTGGGACGGCCGGAACCGGCCGGTTTCGGCCATTGTCCGAGGGCTTTGGCCAGCGCGATGGCTGCAGGATCGGCTGAAGCGGGCCGTATCGTCCCGAGATTCTGCTGATCCATCATAGTCTTATGCCTTAGCCCTGTCTGTTGTCGGTCAATGCCGCTGTTCTGATTTTTGTTCCAAGGGGTCTCGTTGGACCCGGGTTGGCCATTTAGGGTGTTCCGAACCGCATTGCGAGTCCCGAATCAGTGAGAGGCAGTTTCTAAATACCTCTGCTGAATGCATGGCGCTCTGCGCGGGCCCATTCCGAGGATCTGGGTGAAGACCCCAAAGCCGCCCGTCGCCCTGTTTCAAAACTGCGACAGTCGCACGAAACGGCTTGATCCTCCGCATGGCAGGCTGCTCGCCGAAGGTCCAGCTTGTGCACCTTGTCGGGTCCGGTTAGCCCGACGCATAATCGGTTCAACGATCAAGTCGGCTCGCCAGTGGTCCGTGCTCGGCTCGCCGTATGTGGAGGGAAACATGTCCGAGAAGATCTACGACGTCCCCGCAGAATGGGCGAAGCGCGCCTGGGTCGACCAGGCCAAGTACAAGGACATGTACGCCCGCTCGATCTCGGACCCGAACGGTTTCTGGGCGGAGCAGGCCAAGCGCATCGACTGGATGCACGCGCCGACCAAGATCGAGAACGTCTCCTTCGCGCCCGGCAACATCTCTATCAAATGGTTCGAGGACGGCGTCCTCAACGTCGCCCATAATTGCATCGACCGGCATCTCCACAATCGTGCCAACCAGACCGCGATCATCTGGGAAGGCGACGATCCCGCACAATCCCGGCACATCACCTACAAGGAGCTGCACGACGAGGTCTGCCGGATGGCCAACATCCTGCGTACCCGGAACGTCAAGAAGGGCGACCGCGTCACCATCTACCTGCCGATGATTCCGGAGGCGGCCTACGCGATGCTGGCCTGCGCGCGGATCGGCGCGATTCACTCCGTGGTGTTCGCCGGCTTCTCGCCCGACAGCCTCGCCCAGCGCATCAACGACTGCCAGTCCAAGGTGATCATCACCGCCGATGAGGGCCTGCGCGGCGGCAAGAAGGTGCCGCTGAAGGCCAATGTCGACGCGGCGCTCGCCAAGGCAGACGGCGTCGACTGGGTCGTCGTGGTCAAGCGCACCGGCGGCGCGGTCGAAATGAATCCCTCGCGCGACCTCTGGTACCACGACGCCGCCAAGATGGTGACGACCGAGTGCCCGGTCGAGCACATGCACGCCGAGGATCCGCTGTTCATCCTCTACACCTCGGGCTCGACCGGCCAACCCAAGGGCGTGCTGCACACCTCCGCCGGCTATCTCGTGTTCGCCGCGATGACGCATCAATACGTCTTCGACTATCACGACGGCGACATCTACTGGTGCACCGCCGACGTCGGCTGGGTCACCGGCCACAGCTACATTCTGTACGGACCGCTCGCCAACGGCGCGACCACGCTGATGTTCGAAGGCGTGCCGAATTACCCGGATAATTCGCGATTCTGGAACGTCATCGACAAGCACAAGGTCAACATCTTCTACACCGCGCCGACCGCGATCCGCGCGCTGATGCAGAGCGGCGACGCGCCCGTGAAAAAGACCTCGCGCGCCAGCCTGCGCCTGCTCGGCTCGGTAGGCGAGCCGATCAATCCGGAAGCCTGGGAGTGGTATCACCGCGTCGTCGGCGACGACCGCTGCCCGATCGTCGATACGTGGTGGCAGACCGAGACCGGCGGCATTTTGATCACGCCGCTGCCCGGCGCCACGAAGCTCAAGCCGGGCTCGGCGACGCAGCCGTTCTTCGGCGTGGTGCCTGAGATCGTCGACGCCGACGGCAACGTGCTGGACGGCGAGACATCAGGCAATCTGTGCCTGACGCGGTCATGGCCGGGCCAGATGCGCACGGTCTATGGCGACCACGTCCGCTTCGAGCAGACTTATTTCTCGACCTACAAGGGCAAGTACTTCACCGGCGACGGCTGCCGGCGCGATGCGGACGGTTATTACTGGATCACCGGCCGCGTCGACGACGTCATCAACGTCTCCGGCCACCGCATGGGTACCGCCGAAGTCGAAAGCGCGCTGGTGGCGCATGAGAAGGTCTCGGAAGCCGCCGTGGTCGGTTACCCGCACGACATCAAGGGTCAGGGCATTTACGCATATGTGACCCTGATGGCCGGCATCGAGCCAACCGAGGATCTACGCAAGGAGCTCGTCACCTGGGTGCGCAAGGAGATCGGCCCGATCGCTGCGCCCGACCAGATCCAGTTCTCGCCCGGCCTGCCCAAGACCCGATCCGGCAAGATCATGCGCCGCATCCTACGCAAGATCGCCGAGGACGAACCGGGCAGCCTGGGCGACACCTCGACCCTGGCCGATCCCGGCGTGGTCGACGACCTCGTCAAGAACCGTCAGAACAAAAAGGCGGTCTGAGCCACATCGTCCTGTGCCCCGGACGCAGCGTAGCGCGCACTTCGCGGTGCGCTGCAGAGTCGGGGCCGATGCAACGGCAGACTCTGTGGCCTTCTAGATCCCGGCTCTGCGTCGCACCGCTTCGCGCTGCGCCGCGTCCGGGACACGAGATCGCATCCCCGCGTTAGCGCTCCCCCGAACAACGGCCGTTCACATCCTCACGCACTTGTCAGGCCGCGCCCCGGCGCCCGGGCATCTTTCCCGCCAAGTGTTGTTTTCAGGTCATTTACTTTGTTTCGAACATTTCCTTTGTTCCCCCTGCTGGCTGGCCCTTGGCGGCCGTGCGTGGAAACCATCCGGTTAACAGGCGCGGTTAAGAATGTCCCCTAACAAGGACTTGGCGAGCCGGCGATTGCCGGTTTTGCGTAATCTTGGACGGTCCGTTCGGGGCAAGGGGAAAATCGATGTCGATGAGGATTGCTGTGGCGCTGGCCGCCACTGTCGTGACTGGGGTCTTGACGTTGACGGCGGCGCAGGCGCGGCCGGAAATGGTGGGGACGAACCTGGCTGACTATTCGCCGGGCACCATCGTGGTCAAAACCAACGAGCGTCGGCTCTATCTCGTCCTCGATAGCGGCCACGCCGTGCGCTACCCGGTCGGCGTCGGCAAGTCCGGCAAGCAGTGGGCCGGCACCACCCGCATCGACGGCAAGTACCGCAATCCGGCCTGGGCGCCGCCCGCCGAGGTGAAGCGCGACAAGCCCAGCATCCCGGACGTCATCCCGGGCGGCTCGCCCCGCAATCCGATGGGCGTCGCGGCGATGACGCTGTCCGGCGGTGAATACGCGATCCACGGCACCAACGTGCCGGGCTCGATCGGCGGCTTCGTCTCCTATGGCTGCATCCGCATGCTCAACGACGACATCACCGATCTCTACAGCCGCGTCTCGGTCGGCACGACGGTGGTCGTGACGCGCTGATCGCCGGCATCAGGACGAGACGGCAATAGCCGCGTCGTTCGACGCGGCTTTTTTGTCACCAGAAGCGCCAGCTCCGCGCGCACCAGCCGTCGCGATGGCCGCCATTGTAGCTCCGCGCGTAACCGCCCGCGAGCAACGCCGCCGAGACATTGGTCGTGCGTTTGGTCGCGACGTCGGCGAGAACGCGACCATATTTGTCGGCACCGAGGTTGGTGATCGTCACGCCACCCTGTGCGAGCAGATCGCGCAATGCGCGGGCCGCCGCTTCGGCCTTGTCCAGTTCCTCCTGGCAGGATGCTTTCATCTCGGGTGCGTCGATGCCGCGCAGGCGAACGCGCACGATGAGATCGCGGCCGTCGCGCTGACGAACGCGTGCGAGAAAGGTGTCGCCGTCAATGGTGCGAACGACATCGACCGGCTCGCGACGATCGGGATGGCCGCCTTGCTGGAGCACAATCTCGGCGTCTCGTGATTGACCGTCGGTCACGTGAGGGAACTGCCAGTTCATCCCATGCCGGGACGTGAACACCACGGCCACCACGATTCCAACCACGAACATCCACGGCAACAGCCCTGAGAACCGGCGACCAAATGGCGAGCCGCTGTATGAAGGCCGATATGGATGGCTTGGATCGAAACGCGACATCCGCGCACGCTAGGGCTGAGTCGGGCAGTCCGGCAAGCGAGCCTCAAAAGACAAGCTTCAGAAGTCGGAAGCGATGCCCTTGCGCTCCCAATCGCCATAGCGGGTCGGTTCGGGTCCTTTTGGGCCCTGCAACTCCTTTGGCGCCGCCTCGCCGTCGTTCTTGGCTCGGGCTGCCGCAGCCTGACGGCGCGCTTCGGCCTCGGCCAGCGCGCGCCGGGCGGCCGGCGTAAGCTGCTTGCGATCGGGAACGGGAGGCTGGTCGCTCATCGCCGGCTTTCTAGCGCGGGATGGCCCGCGACGCGACGCCCAATAACGCATTCCTGAAATGGCTCCGAAAGGGCTGAAAAACCCGGAAGCGATTCTTACATTTGGCATATTCGCGTGCCAGAGATCGCCTTCTCAAGGCATGCGCCCATTACGGCGAACTGCCGCTGCTCAGAACCTTGTTTCCGCATGCCTTCTCAACGTTTCGCTCCTCCATCCGAAGTGCCCGGTCTCGCGGCGCGGCGGATTGCCGCCGACATCGTCGACGGCGTGCTGCACAAGCACCGCACACTTGACGAGCAGCTCGACGGCAGCGGCGCCCATCCCGGACTGAAGACGCTCCCCGACCGCGACCGCGCGCTGATGCGCCGCCTGGTCGCCACCGTGCTGCGCCGGCTCGGCACGCTCGGCCATGTGCTGTCCCGCCTGCTCGACAAGGGCATTCCCTCCGACGCGCCGCGCGCGCAGAGCGCGCTGTTGATCGGCGCCGCCCAGATCCTCTGGATGGACGTGCCCGATCACGCGGCCGTCGATCTCTCCGTTCGCCTCGTGCAATCCGACCGGCGCGCCGCGCGCTATGCCGGCCTCGTCAACGCCGTGCTGCGCCGCTGCGCCCGCGAGGGCAAGGCGCTGGTGGACGAGGTTGCCGCGCAGTCGCTGGACCTGCCGCCCTGGATGGTCGCGCGCTGGAGCGCGCATTATGGCGAGACGGTCGCAAGGGACATGGCGCTCGCGCTCAGCCATGATCCGTCGCTGGATCTGACCGTGAAGTCGGACGCCGCGCAATGGGCGAGCCGGCTCCATGGCGAAGTGCTACCGACCGGATCGGTGCGCACGGTGCTGCACGGCGCGGTGACCATGCTTCCCGGCTTCGCCGAAGGACAATGGTGGGTGCAGGACGCCGCCGCTGCGTTGCCAGCCCGGCTGTTCGGCGACATCAAGGGCAAATCCATCGCCGATCTCTGCGCCGCTCCCGGCGGCAAGACCGCGCAACTGGCGCAGGCCGGCGCGCACGTCACCGCCATCGACCGCTCGCCTGCCCGGGTGGCACGGCTGCGCGAGAATCTGACGCGGTTGTCGCTGCAGGCCGAGACCGTCGTCGCCGACGCCGCGGAATGGGCCGGCCCTGCCGATGGCTTCGACGGCATCCTCATTGATGCGCCTTGCACATCGACCGGGACGATCCGCCGCCACCCCGATGTATCCTGGCTCCGGCAGGAATCCGACATCGCCGCAATGACCGCGCTCCAGCGGCGGCTGCTGCAAAAATCGGTCTCGCTACTCAAGCCCGGTGGGACGCTAGTTTATTGCACCTGTTCGCTGGAACCTGAAGAGGGCGAGCATGCGGTCGCCGCGCTGCTGACCGCGGAGCCCGGTCTTCGCCGGGTTCCGATCGATGCGTCCGAGGTGTCTGGGCTCAGCGAGATCATTACCGCCGAGGGCGATCTGCGCACCCTGCCCAGCCATCTGCCGAACGCCGATCCCAAGCTCGGCGGGCTCGACGGATTTTTCGCGGCCCGGCTCGTTAAATCCTGATTTTGCACTGGATTTTGCAAACCCGGCACTGATTCGCGTCGTTCAAGGTGGTGTCGGCCGTCCGATTTTGGGATTAATAAGGATTCGTCGGAATCCTCTCCCCCATCAAGGCAAGGCGTGTCGGTCGCTCAACGCAGACGTATCTCGACGCTGGTGATGAACCGCTTCGCGCGGAACATGCTCGCGCGCGCGAGCGGCGGTTCCGTCGCCCTGTCGCGGGTTTGGCCCGGCCGCGCCGACCGGCTGATCATCGCGCCGCATGATCTACGCACCGCGGATGCGACCCGCGCCGCCGAGATCTATGCCGGCCGCTTCGTCTTCGCCGGCAAGATCGTCAATTGCCACGGCCGCTCGATCTTCGATCTCGAGCCGCCGTCGGAAGATTGGGAAGTTGCGCTGCTCGGCTTCGGCTGGCTGCGCCATTTGCGCGCCGCCGACACCGCGCTGACGCGCGCAAATGCGCGCTCGCTGATCGAGGACTGGATCGGCAACCCCGCCAGCAAGCGCCGCCCCGTCGCGCGACGCGCCGACGTGCTGGCGCGCCGCGTGATCTCCCTGCTGTCGCAGGCGCCGCTGGTGCTGAACGATACCGACAACAAATTCTATCGTCGGTATCTGCGCGCGCTGGCGCGCGAAATCCGCTTGCTGCGCTACACCATGGTCAACATCCCCGACGGAGTGCCGAAGCTCCAGGTGCTGATCGCGCTGTGCTATGCGGCGTTGTGCCTTGCCAACCAGGCAAGTCACATCCGCAGCACCTCGAAAAAGCTCTCGGATGAATTGCAGCGGCAGATCCTGCCCGACGGCGGCCATGTCTCGCGCAACCCGGGCGCGCTGATCGAGCTCTTGATCGACCTGTTGCCGCTGCGGCAGACCTTTGCCGCGCGCAACATCGCGCCGCCGCCCGCGCTGCTCAACGCGATCGACCGCATGATGCCGATGCTGCGCTTCTTCCGCCACGGCGACGGCAATTTCGCGCTGTTCAACGGCATGAGCGCGACCCCCTCGGACCTGCTTGCGACGCTGCTTGCCTATGACGACACCCACGGCGCGCCGATGTCGAACATGCCGCATACCGGTTTCCAGCGCCTCGATGCCGGCCAGACCACTTTGATCATCGACACGGGCCCGCCGCCGGCGGCCAGCGTCAGCCACGACGCCCATGCCGGCTGCCTGTCGTTCGAACTCTCCTCCGGCATCAGCCGCATCGTCACCAATTGCGGCATGCCGGCCACGGGCCGCGACAATTGGCGGCCGTTCGCACGCGGCACGGCGGCGCATTCGACGCTGACCTATCACGACACCTCGTCATGCCAGTTCGTGGAGATGTCGGCTATGAAGCGGCTCTTGCACGGCGCTCCGGTCACCAGCGGCCCCGTCGAGGTTGAGAGCTATCGCGAAATCGTGCAGAACGGCACCCTGCTCACGACGTCGCATGACGGTTACCTGACAAAATTCGGCGCGATCCACCGCCGCGTACTGATGATCGCCAATGACGGCGCGCGCATCGACGGCGAGGACACGTTGTCGCCGCCGCAAGGCGGGCGCTTCAAGGGTCCGGATGCCGATTTCGCGCTGCGATTCCATCTGCACCCGGCGGTGAAGGCGAGCCGGCTGTCCGACGCCCGCGGCGTCATGCTGGTGCTCCCGAATCGCGACGTCTGGACCTTCGAGGCGCTCGACGACAAGGTGGAGCTGGAGGACAGCGTATCCCTGGCCGGCAATGACGGCCCGCGCCGCACCGCGCAGATCGTGATCCGCCAGGACGCGCGGCAGGCGCCCTCGATCCGCTGGAGTTTTGTGCGCTCCACCGCCTCGCCGGCGGTCACGAATGCCCGCAGAAATGCACGGCGGGAGCCGGAACTTCCGCTGTAGACGCATGCGATTCGGCACCATCTGGTCGTTGTGATAGCGACCGAAAACTGCTATCGAGCCCTCGCTCGCGCGACTGGCGACCTTGGATGGAGCACCATCGGGAAGCGCGGGACACAGCTGCCGCGCGCCTGGGCATTACTCCTTCAGACAGAGGATCTTGCTCATGACTGACCATCCCCGCCGCGTCACCCGCGCACTTCTCTCCGTTTCCGACAAGACCGGCCTGATCGACTTCGCAAAGGCGCTTGCCGCGCACGATGTCGAGCTGATCTCGACCGGCGGCACCGCGAAGGCGATCGCCGCGGCCGGCCTCGAGGTGAAGGACGTGTCCGAGCTGACCGGCTTCCCCGAGATGATGGATGGCCGCGTGAAGACGCTGCATCCGAAGGTGCACGGCGGTCTGCTCGCGATCCGCGACAACAAGGACCATGCGGATGCGATGACGGCGCATGGGATCGCGCCGATCGATCTCCTCGTCGTCAATCTCTATCCGTTCGAGGCGACCGTCGACAAAGGCGCGGGCTTCGAGGATTGCATCGAGAACATCGACATCGGCGGCCCCGCGATGATCCGCGCCGCCGCGAAGAATCATGACGACGTCGCCGTCGTGGTCGAGGCGCAGGACTATCAGGCCGTGCTCGATGAGCTCGCCGCCAACAGCGGTGCAACCACGCTGAAGTTGCGCCGGCGCCTTGCCGCCAAGGCTTACGCGCGCACTGCCGCCTATGACGCCGCGATCTCGAACTGGTTCAATCGCCAGCTCGAGATCGACGCGCCCGATTTCCGTGCCTTCGGCGGCCGGCTGATCCAGTCACTGCGCTATGGCGAGAATCCGCACCAGACCGCGGCGTTCTATGCGACGCCCGACAAGCGGCCGGGCGTCTCGACCGCGCGGCAGCTCCAGGGCAAGGAGCTCTCCTACAACAACATCAACGACACGGATGCGGCCTATGAATGCATCGGCGAGTTCGACGCCAAGCGCACCGCAGCCTGCGTCATCGTCAAGCATGCCAATCCCTGCGGCGTCGCGGAGGGCTCCGACCTCGTCGGCGCCTACCGCAAGGCGCTGGCCTGCGATTCCACCTCGGCGTACGGCGGCATCATCGCGATGAACCGCGCACTCGATGCTGACACCGCGCGCGAGATCACGAAAATCTTCACCGAGGTGATCATCGCGCCTGACGCTAGCGAGGAAGCGATCGCCATCATCGGCGCGCGCAAGAACCTTCGGCTTCTGCTCGCCGGCAGCCTGCCCGACCCGCGCGCGCCGGGCCTCACCGCCAAGACGGTGGCGGGCGGTCTCCTCGTGCAGAGCCGCGACAACGCCGTCGTCGACGACATGACCTTCAAGGTTGTCACGAAGCGCGCGCCCACTGATGCCGAGATGCGCGACCTGAAGTTTGCTTTCCGTGTCGCAAAACACGTCAAGTCCAACACCATCATCTACGCCAAGGATCTCGCGACCGTCGGCATCGGCGCCGGCCAGATGAGCCGGGTCGATTCAGCACGGATCGCGGCACGCAAGGCTCAGGATGCGGCCGCCGAGCTGAAGCTCGCCGAACCGCTCACCAAGGGCTCGGTGGTGGCGTCGGATGCGTTCTTCCCGTTCGCCGACGGCATGCTCGCCTGCATCGAGGCCGGCGCCACCGCCGTGGTGCAGCCCGGCGGCTCCATGCGCGACGACGAAGTGATCAAGGCCGCCGACGAGCACGGCATCGCCATGGTGTTCACGGGCACGCGGCACTTCAGGCACTGATTGAACGGCGGTAGCCCGGATGGAGCGAAAGCGAAATCCGGGTTCTCGCAATTTGGCGGCAGTGGTCCCGGATTGCGCTTCGCTCCATCCCGGCTACGAAATTACTCGCGCACCCGCATCAACAGCGCCAGCCCCGCGACGAAGAAAACCACCAGCACGGCCATGCCGGCCTTCTGGCTCGCCGTCACCGCGGTGATCACGCCGATCAGCAGCGGGCCGATGAAGGACGTCACTTTCCCTGTCAGTGCGAACAGACCGAAATACTGCGCGATGCGGTCCTTCGGCGCGAGACGAATCAGGAGCGTGCGTGAGGCGGCTTGCAGCGGACCGCCGGCTGCACCGATCAGGCAGCCCAGCACCAGGTAAGCGCGCTCCGACGCAGCGGCGAACAATCCACCGCCCGGCGCGGGCGGCGCGACCTTGATGAAGAAGATCGAATCCTTGTCGACGAGCAGGATCGCCGCCAGCGCCAGCAGCAGGATCAGCATGCTGCCGCCGATCACGCGCTTCGGCCCGAAGCGATCGTCCAGCTTGCCGCCAAACCACGCGCCAAACGCGCCGGCGATCGCGAGCATGATCCCGAACGTGCCGATCTGGATCGTGTGCCAGCCGAACGTGCCAGCCGCATAGATGCCGCCGAAGGCAAACAGCGACACCAGACCGTCGGTGTAGATCATGTTGGCGAGTAGAAACGCCGCAAGCGATTTTTGCTGCGGCAGCCCCTTGATCGATTGCTTCAGCTCCGACAGGCCTTCGTGCAGCGCCTCGCGCACCGGACGCTTCGCCGGATAGTCCGGCGTGAACAGGAACATCGGCGTCACGAAAATGATGAACCAAAGCCCGGTCAACGGTCCGGCGGCGCGATCGCCCTGACGACTGACGGGATCAAGCTCGAACAGAGGCGTGAAGCCGAGCAGGGTGCGGCCGGTCTCGGGATTCGCGGCGAGCAGACCGAGCACGATGATCAGGCTGACGATGCCGCCGACATAACCCGTCGCCCAGCCGGTGCCGGAGAGCCGACCGATGCGCTCCGGCGGCACCAGAGTCGGCATCATCGCATTGTTGAAGAGGGTGGCGAATTCCGCGCCGACACTGGCGAGGGCGACCGCGGTGAGCAGCGGCGGAATGATCGAGGGATCGCCGGGCTTGCCGATCCATAGCGTGCAGGATGCCAGCACCAGCACTGCGCCAAATCCCGCGATCCACGGCTTCCTGCGGCCCGAAGCATCGGCGATGGCCCCCAGCACCGGCGACATCAGCGCGATCGCAAGGCCGGCGGCAGCCATCGCAAAGCCCCACAGCGATTGCCCGGCGGCGGGATTCGGCGCAATGGCGGTGGCGAAATAGGGCGCGAACACGAAGGTCGTGACCAGCGTGAAATAAGGCTGCGCGGCCCAGTCGAAGAAGATCCAGCTGACGACGGCGCTGCGCGGCGGATAGGTCCGCTGCGCGCCGGCGATGCGCGCATCCGGGGCGATCGTCGTCACTCCAAAATCCTCATCACGAACAGTTTTGCCTCTGTCGGGGCAAACCGTATAGCATTGCAGCGCTGCATGTGAACTGCCCATGGCCATTGCGGAAGTTTGATGATGTCGTCTTTTTCGACACGGCGGACATGTTTCGCCTTCCTTGCCACTCTGGCGTTCGGACTTCCGACCGCGACCGCGCAGGATGCGCGGCGGGCCTATGTGCCGCCCGCGCTCGACACGGTGCACGCCGTTCCCGCCGAGCACGGCATGGTCGTAGCGCAGGAGAAAATCTCCGCGCAGGTCGGCGCCGATATCCTGCGGCGCGGCGGCAATGCCGTCGATGCCGCGGTCGCGACCGGCTTTGCGATGGCCGTGACCTATCCGCGGGCCGGCAATATCGGCGGCGGCGGCTTCATGGTGATTCATTCCACCGAGCGCAACGAAGACATCACGATCGATTATCGCGAGACCGCGCCGGCTGCGACCACGCCGCAGATTTTCCTCGGCGCCGACGGCAAGCCCGATGCGGCGAAGTCGCGGGATTCTGCGCTCGGCGTCGGCGTGCCCGGCACCGTCGCGGGTCTTGCGCTCGCCCTGGAAAAATGTGGCTCGGGCCGGTTCACGCTGGCGCAACTGCTCGAGCCCGCGATCGTGCTCGCCCGCGACGGCTTCCTCGTCGGCGACGACATTGCCGACACGCTGCCGGGCTGGCACAAGCGGCTGGTGCGCTGGCCCTCCTCGGCCCGGATATTCTCGCGGCCTGATGGCACGCCGCTCAGCCAAGGCGACAGGCTGGTGCAGAGCGATCTCGCCGAAACGCTGTCGACTGTCGCCGTACAGGGCCCGCGCGGTTTTTATGAAGGGCCGGTCGCGGAAAAACTCGCCAAGGCCGTGACTGATGCGGGCGGCATCATGACGCCAGCGGATTTGAAATCCTATCAAGCGGTGATCCGCGCGCCGGTGCGCGGCACCTATCGCGGCTATGACATCGTGTCGATGCCGCTGCCGTCGTCGGGCGGCGTGGTGCTGGTGGAGACGCTCAATATTCTCGAAGGTTTTCAGCTCGCCGATCTGAAGCAGGGATCGCCGGCCTCGCTGCATCTGTTGATCGAGGCCATGAAGCGCGCCTATGCGGACCGGGCGCGCTATCTCGGCGATCCCGCCTTCGTCAACGCGCCGATCGGGACGCTCACCGGCAAGGACTATGCGGCCAAGCTGCGGGCAACCATCTCCGCGGATCGCGCCACGCCGTCGGAACAGCTCGTTTCCACTGCGACCTCACCGCATGAGGGCAGCAACACCACGCATTTTTCCGTCGTCGACGGCAGCGGCAACGCGGTCAGCAACACCTATACGCTGAACTTCAGCTATGGCGTCGGCCTCGTCGCCGACGGCACCGGCGTGCTGCTCAACAACGAGCTCGACGATTTCACCGCAGCGGTCGGCGCTTCCAATGCCTACGGCCTCGTCGGCTTCGAGGCCAATTTGCCCGGGCCGGGCAAGCGGCCGCTGTCCTCGATGTCGCCGACCATCGTCCTGAAGGGCGGCAAGCCGGTGCTGGTGACGGGCTCGCCGGGCGGCAGCCGCATCATCTCGGCCGTGCTCCAGGTGATCGTCAACGTCCTCGATTACAAGATGGACGTCGCGGCTGCCGTGGCCGCGCCGCGGCTGCATCACCAATGGTTGCCCGACGAGGTCCGGGTCGAGAGCGGCTTTCCCGATGATGTGCTGCTCGAGCTGAAGGCGATGGATCATCTCATCGTCACGCCGATGGGGCAGACATCGGCGAATTCGATCGCGGTGACCGCCAACGGGCCGCTCGGCGCGCCCGATCCACGCACCCGGGGCGCGGAAGCAGCGGGGCAGTAACTCTGTACTTGCATGGCGCGAAGGCCGGCGGCCGGCTTGCGCGCGCCCCCGCGCGTGCTACCACCGCCAGGCCAGAGAAACTGCCAAAGAAAACACTGTCGGGAATCGCGCATGACCACCGTTGATCCGAACCAGCGCATCGAACGCGCCGAGATCGAGGACACCAGCCTTCTTGCCTTCTATCGCGACATGAACGCGCCGGAGCGGCGGACGTTCTGGGCGTGCGCCGCAGGCTGGGCGCTCGACGGCATGGACTTCATGATCTATCCGCTGGTGATCGGCACCATCATCGCGCTGTGGAAGGTCGATGCGGGGTCGGCCGGGCTCGCCGGCACCGTGACGCTGCTGGCCTCCGCGATCGGCGGCTGGCTCGGCGGCTATCTCTCCGACCATATCGGCCGGGTCAGAACGCTCCAGATCACCATCATCTGGTTCTCGTTCTTCTCGCTGGTCTGCGCGGTCGTGCAGAATTTCGAACAGCTCCTGATCGCACGCGCGGTGCTGGGCCTCGGCTTCGGCGGGGAGTGGGCGGCGGGCGCCGTGCTGATGGGTGAAGCGATCCGGCCGCAATATCGCGGGCGTGCAGTCGGCTCGGTGCAGTCGGGCTGGGCCGTCGGCTGGGGCCTCGCGGTGCTGTCGCAGGCGATCCTGTTCTCGGCTTTGCCGGCGGAGACAGCGTGGCGCTGGATGTTCGTGATCGGCGCGTTGCCCGCGCTGCTGGTGTTCTACATCCGCCGCTCGGTGACCGAGCCGGAGATCGCGGCTGAGGCCCGCGCCAAGCAGGCCGCGAGCGGCAATCGCCCGGCGCTCTGGGAGATTTTCTCGGGCCCGATCCTGAAGACCACGATCCTGGCGTCGCTGATGGCCACGGCTGCCAGGGCGGTTATTACGCCGTCACCTTCTGGGTGCCGCAGTTCTTGACCAAGGAGCGGCATCTGTCGATCGTCGGCTCGACCGGCTATCTCTCGACGCTGATCATCGGCTCCTTCATCGGCTATCTCACCGGCGCGTGGCTCGCCGACCGGATCGGACGGCGCAATCTCTTTCTGACCTTCTCGATCGGCGCGATAGCGGTTGTGCTGCTCTACACGCAGCTGCCGCTCACCAACGAGGTCCTGTGGGTGCTCGGCTTCCCGCTCGGCTTTTTCGCCTCGGGCTATTTCTCCGGCGTCGGCGCGTTCCTGACCGAGCTTTATCCAACGCGACTGCGCGGCTCGGGCCAGGGCTTTTGCTACAATTTCGGCCGCGGCATCGGCGCGCTGTTTCCGTTCCTGGTCGGAGCGCTATCGGCGACGACGTCGCTTGCGAATGCGATCGCCATCTTCGCGGTGGTGGCTTACGCGCTGTTCTTCATCGCCGCCTTCGCGCTCCCGGAGACGCGCGGGCGCGTGCTGCACGCGGACTGATGAAAGCTAACTATCGACCGACCTGATACGGCCCGCCCTTTTCGAGGGCGCGGCTGTACGCCGGCCGTGCATGAATGCGCTCCAGGAACGCCATCGCGTTGGGATGGCCGAGCTCCAGCCCGCCGCGCGCCTGGGCTGCCTCAAGCGGAAAGCTCATCTGAATGTCGGCGGCGGTGAACTCGTTGCCGGCGAACCACTCGCTCTTGCCGAGCTCGCCTTCCCAATAGTCCATGTGCTGCTTCAGCTGCGGATTGACCAGCGCAGTAAGCGCCTGGTTCGAGACCTTGCGCACCAGCGGGCGGAGCAACGCCGGCGCGCGCTTCGGCATCAGCGTGAACAGCAGCTTGAGCAGCAGCGGCTGCATCGCCGAGCCTTCCGCATAGTGCAGCCAGTAGGTGAAGCGCAGCCGCTCCGGCGTGTTCGGCGGCGGGACCAGCCGGCCGTTGCCATAGGTGGCGATGAGATATTCGATGATCGCGCCGGATTCGGCGATGGTGTTGCCGTTGTCCGTGATAACGGGCGACTTGCCGAGTGGATGGATGGCGCGGAGCTCCTTCGGCGCGCGCATGTCCGGCTGGCGCTGATAGCGCACGATCTCGTAAGGCACGCCCAACTCTTCGAGCAGCCACAGCACGCGCTGCGAGCGGGAATTGTTGAGGTGATGAACGGTCAGCATCGCGTGGTCCCCGGGGCTAGGCATGGTTCGATCGGCCGCGCGTTCGTGCCAGCCCGGGAACGCAATGTCGAGCCATCCGGTCGGGTATTTTAACCCGGGTATATTGACCTTAGCAATTTACCCGGGTATTAAAGCTGCCATCGCGACCAATATGGCAATGATTCCAATGCAGAAGACTTTCACCGCTTTCCAAGGGCATCGCCGTCTGGTCTCCGGGCCGGCAGGAGAGGTCGCGCTGGTCATCAAGAGGATGACGGAGCGGCCGGACGAGCCCATCATCATCTTCGAGGACGCCACGGGCAGATCGATCGACTTCGATCTGCGCGGCGGAGACCGCGAGGTGCTGGCGCGACTGGCGAAGCTGGTCCCGCCCCCGGTTGAGGAGACCCCATCGCCGAGCGAGCCGCGCGGTCGCGGCCGGCCGAAGCTCGGCGTGGTCGCGCGCGAGGTGACGCTGCTGCCGCGGCACTGGGAGTGGCTCAGCGCGCAAGCAGGCGGCGCCTCGGTCGCACTACGGAAACTTGTCGAAGAGGCGCGGCGTGCCAGCGGCGACAAGGACCGCGAGCGGCAGGCGCGCGATGCGGCCTATCACTTCATGTCGACCATGGCCGGCAATCTGCCGCAGTTCGAGGAAGCATCGCGCGCGCTGTTTGCGGATGATCGGCGGCGTTTCACCGGACTGATCGCAGATTGGCCCGCCGACATCCGCGACCACATTGTCAAGCTCGCCTACAGCGACCGCGCTTAGGTGCGCGCCTTCTCACAACCCCATCGACGGCCAGGCCACGCGCATTGCGCGTGGCGACGGTTTCGCAGGCCCTGAAAGGCCAATCCATGTCCGCAGCCAAGCCGCTCTGGAAAAGTTTTCTGCGCTTCCTCGCGCCGTTGATGCTGAGCAACGCGCTGCAATCACTGTTCGGCACCGTCAGCAACGTCTATCTCGGCCAGATGATCGGGATCGACGCGCTTGCATCGGTCTCGGTGTTCTTTCCGGTGATGTTCTTCCTTTTCGCCTTCGTCATGGGGCTGAGCACCGGCGCCACGGTGCTGATCGGCCAGGCCTATGGTGCGGGCGAGCAGGGCCGGATCAAGCTCATCGTCGGCACGACGCTCGCAATCGGCCTGCTGCTCTCGATTGCAATTGCACTGATCGGCGGCATCTTCAGCCGGCAATTGATGATGATGCTCGCAACGCCCGCAGACATTCTCGACCAGGCTAGCGCCTATGCCCGCATCATGCTGCTCACCATGCCGCTCGGCTTCGTCTTCCTGCTGATGACGGCGATGATCCGCGGCGTCGGTGACGCGCTGACGCCTTTGCTGGCGCTGGCCTTGTCGACCGCGATCGGCTTGATCCTGACGCCGATGCTGATCCGCGGGTCGTTCGGATTGCCGGCGGCCGGCATCACCAGCCCGGCCTGGGCGGCAGCGATCGCCAACGCGCTGACGCTGGTCGCGCTGGCGGCCTATCTGCTGCGGAGAAAACATGCCTTGGCACCGGACGCTGCACTGCTGCGCCATCTGCGGCTCAATCGTGTGGTGCTGGGACAGATCCTCGGCATTGGACTGCCGAGCGCGATCGGCATGGTGGTGATGGCGATCGCCGAGCTGGTGCTGCTCGGCCTCGTCAACGGCTTCGGCTCGAACGCCACCGCAGCCTATGGCGCGGTCAACCAGGTGATGGGCTACACGCAGTTCACGGCGATGTCGATTTCGATAGCAGTCTCCATCCTCGGCGCCCAAGCGGTCGGCCGCGGCGACAGAGCGGGGCTCGACGGCATCGTGCGCACCGGACTTGCGTTCAACATCGTCCTGACGGGCGGACTGGTGGCGCTGATCTATCTCGCGCCGCGCGCCGTGCTCGGCATCTTCATCACTGATGACACCGTGCTCGAGCTGGCGAAGAGCTTGCTCAACATCGCACTGTGGAGCTCGGTGCCGTTCGGCCTGGCGACGGTATTTTCCGGCGCGATGCGCGCTGCCGGCGTGGCACTGACGCCAATGCTGCTCGCGGTCTTCGCCATTATGGCGATCGAGCTGCCATCCGCAGTGATCCTGAGCCGCACGATTGGCCTTCAGGGTGTGTGGGCCGCCTATCCGATCGTGTTCTGCGCCATGTTCCTTTTGCAGATGGGCTATTACCTTCTGGTGTGGCGCAAGCGGACGATCCGGCGCCTGACCTGACCAAATCATCAAGAGATTATGACCGTCATTAAACGGTAGACCCGCGGCGCGCGCTGCGCCACAATGCGAAAAAAGCGACGTCAGGGAGCATGATTTTGACCCGCACAGCCCCGCAATTCCTGTTCGATTTCGGCAGTCCGAACGCCTATCTCAGCCATCTCGCGATCCCCGCCATCGAGCAGCGCATCGGCGTCAAATTCGAATATGTGCCGATCCTGCTCGGCGGCATCTTCAAATCGACCAACAACAAGTCCCCCGCCGAGACGCTTGCCGGCATCAAGAACAAGCGCGAATTCCACGCGGTCGAGACCGAGCGCTTCGTCAAGCGCTTCCAGGTGCAGCCCTATGTCATGAATCCGTTCTTCCCCGTCAACACGCTGAACCTGATGCGCGCAGCGATCGCGGCGCAGCTCGAGGGCGTGTTCGAAGCATATGTCGAAGCCGCCTTCCATCACATGTGGGGCGAGCCGAAGAAGATGGACGATCCGGAAATCGCCGCGAAGGCGCTGGCGTCCTCCGGCCTCGACGCGCAAAAGCTGTTCGCTCGCGCCGGGGAACCGGAGGTGAAGGGCAGACTGATCAAGAACACCGAGGAAGCTGTCGCGCGGGGCGCGTTCGGCTCGCCGACCTTCTTCGTCGGCAACGAGATGTTCTTCGGCAAGGAGCAGTTGCGCGAGGTCGAGGAGATGGTGTCGGGGAAGTGATTTTCTCGAAGCAGGGAAACCGAACAATGTCCTCGACGTCATCTTGGCGAAAGCCAGGACCCATAACCACCGGATCGCGTTTGGCGATAGGCGGGGGCTCCGACTTGTCCGACAAGAGGCAGTCGGGGTAATGGGTCCTGGCTTTCGCCAAGACGACGAAAAAGAACCAACAACAAGGACAATCCCATGCGTATCCTCGTGGTCGGCGCTGGCGCCATCGGCGGCTATTTTGGTGGCAGGCTGTTGCAGGCCGGCCGCGACGTCACCTTCCTGGTCCGGCCGCGGCGCGCCAGCGAGCTCGCGAGCGCCGGCCTCGTCATCAAAAGCCCGAACGGCGACGTGACCTTGAAAAATCCGCCGACCATTCAGGCCGACGCGCTCAAGGACAAGTTCGACGTCGTGCTGCTGAGCTGCAAGGCCTTCGACCTCGACGACGCCATCAAGTCGTTCGCGGCAGCAGTCGGGCCCAATACGGCGATCATCCCGATGCTCAACGGCATGAAGCATCTCGATATCCTCGACGACAAGTTCGGCAAGGAGCGCGTGCTCGGTGGCCTCTGCGCCATCGCCGCGACGCTCAACGAGAAGCGCGAGGTGGTGCAGCTCCAGCCGATGCAGTCGATCAATTACGGCGAGCGCGACGGCGAGCTGTCGGATCGCGTCAAGGCGATCGACGAGGCCTTCAAGAGCGGCATCGCTGGGGCCACCGCCAGCCAGAACATCATGCAAGACATGTGGGAAAAGTGGGTGTTCCTGTCCTCGCTGGCCGCGTCCACCAGCCTGATGCGCACCTCCGTCGGCAATATTCTCGCCGCTCCCGGCGGCAGGGATTTCCTGCTCGGCATGCTGGACGAGACCAGCGCGATCGCCACCGCGTCGGGCTACACGCCGGGCGGGCCGTTCTTCGAGCGCGTGAAGGGCAACCTCACCACCGAGGGTTCACCGATGACGGCCTCGATGTTCCGCGACGTCAAGGCGGGCCTGCCGGTCGAGGCCGATCACGTCATCGGCGACCTCATCGCTCGCGCCGATGCCGCCAAGGTGCCGGTGCCGAAGCTGCGCATCGCCTACACGCATTTGAAAGCGTATGAGAAGCAGCGGGTGGGGTAGCCGCAGCTTCCGCTATTTGAAATACGCGAGATAGTGCGAGACGGCGGTGATTTCCTCATCGCTCATGTGATAGGCGACATCGGCCATCGCAGCGCCACCGCCGCCGACGCGCTGGCTGCTCTTGTAGTCGTGCAGCGCCTTGACCAGGTATTCCTCGCGCTGGCCCGCCAGCCGCGCGACGGCCTTGGTGCCGGCAAAGCTATCCGTATGACATGAGGCGCAGCGGCGGCCGGCGGCAACTTGGGCGCCCTTTTTCGACAGGTCCGGATCCTTGTCCTCCGCCGCTGTGGGCGGCGTCAGCGCGGCGAAATAGGCGCCGAGATTGCGGACGTCCTCGTTGGTGATTTCCTCGGCGATGGGTTGCATCTGGTCGTTCTTGCGCGAGCCGGCGCGGAAAAACACGAGCTGCCATTGCAGAAATTGATCGGGCTGGCCCGCGAGCGAAGGAATGTTCTCGGTCTGCGAGATGCCGTTCTCGCCGTGACAGCCGGCGCAGACGGCGGCCTTCTCCTTGATCGCGGCATTGTCGGCGGCGCTCGTGGGGAGAGAACCGAGCGCGAGGAGCGCGACCGCGCTGATTGCGTGCGAGATGAACTGCCGGCGCATGATTGGAATTCCGATCTATCGAACGCGTCATTCCGGGGCGAAGAAGCGCGAGCTATGATGCGCAATGACGCATCTGAGAATTCGATAACCCGCGTTCGTGGCCAAGGGTTCCGGACTTGCGCGCAAGCGGTGCGCGATCGGAAACGACAGCGTGCGAAATTGAAATGAGAAAGGCTGCGGCGCCCTCTCGGCACCGCAGCCTCGCGTCGTCTTACGCTACTTCTTGCTGTAGCTGATGCGGTAGATCGCGCCGGCCCAGTCGTCGGCGACCAGGATCGAGCCGTCCTTGGCGAGAATGATGTCGTCGGGACGGCCGAGATAGCCTTGGTCGCCCTCGATCCAGCCGGAGGCGAACACCTCCTGCTTGGCGTTCTTGCCATCGGGACCGACGATCACGCGCATGATGCGGCCGCCCTGGTACTTGTGACGATTCCAGGAGCCGTGCTCGGCGATCAGGATGTTGTTCTTGTACTCGGCCGGGAATTGGTCGCCGGTATAGAACTTCATGCCCAGCGGAGCGACGTGAGCGCCGAGGTTCAGCACGGGCGGCGTGAACTCGGAGCATTTGTGGCCCATCGCGAACTTGGTATCCGGCAGATCACCCTGGTGACAGTAGGGATAACCGAAGTGCTCGCCGATCTTGCTGATCATGTTCAGCTTGTCTGAGGGCAGATCGTCGCTGATCCAGTCGCGGGCATTCTCGGTGAACCAGAACTTGCCGGTGCGCGGATCGACGTCGCCCCCGACCGAGTTGCGAACGCCGAGCGCATAGATTTCCGCATTGCCGGTCTTGGGATCGACGCGGCGGATCTGCGACACGCTGGTCGGGGGAATGCCGATGTTGAAGGGCGGTCCGAACGGAATGTAGAACCAGCCTTCCTTGTCGACCGCGATGTATTTCCAGCCATGCGCGGCATAGGACGGCATGTCGTCATAGACGACCTTGCCCTCGCCGGGATTGTCGAGCTTGTTTTCGATGTCGTCGTAGCGGATCAGCTTGTCGACCGCGATGACGTAGAGGGCACCGTCCTTGACGGCCAGACCCGTGGGCATGTTCAGGCCCTTGAGGATCGTCTTGACCTCTTTCTTTCCGTTGTTGTCCTTAATCGCATAGACGTTGCCGAGGCCGAATGAGCCGACGAACAGCGTGCCCTTGTCACCCCAGGCCATCTGCCGCGCGGCCAGCACGCCGGAGGCGTAGACCTCCATCTTGAAGCCCGGCGGCAGCTTGACCTTCTTGACGATATTGGCGAGCTCGGCGTCGGACGCGCCGGTGGGCGGACCCGACGGCGGCGCCAGGCCCTTCTGCGCCTCGGTCTCGTCGCCGAGGAACCAGTCGTCCGGCGGATGGGTCCAGAACTCCTTGGTGCCGGATTCGTATTTCTTGAGCGGCTTGTTCTTGTCCTGCTGCTGCGCGTGACCGACGCTTGTCCCCGCGAGAAGGGCAACCGCTGCAAGCGCCAGGACGGATTGAAAGACGGATCGATGGAATTTCATCGCGTCACTCCCCTAAGGCAGCCATCAGGGCTGCACATTTATTTTATTTTGCTATCGAGAGGCGAAGTTCGGACTCTGTCGAGAGGACAGACGCAGAAGGTTAGCACATCTGCGAGCGGTGAGAAGCGCGCCGCGTGCGCTGCGATAGCCCTCAGTAAAAATTGAGACGGAAAGGCAATGATCGCGAATGCCGCTACGACAACGCTCTCGCTGCAGCGCGGAATCGAGATCATGCGCGGCTAATTTGCAGGCAGCAGGAGGTCTGGAACAAAAAAACGCGAAAACAACCCCATGCAAAGTAGAACGGCTCCGGCCATCTTGCTGCCGGTGACTCCGGGTAGACATCTGACGGATCGAGCGAATTAGCAAAGGTGGCGGCTACGGGGCGACGGGGTAAGGACCATCGTCGAAAATCGTCTCATGATAGCCTTTCGACCCGACATCGCGCGCCAGCGTGCTGCGAAAATCGCGGTCATCGCGAAGGCATTTCAGGACATGCGCAAAGTCGAATTCGGGCCGCCAGCCGAGTTCGTGCCGCGCGCGCTCGTTGACATAGACGCGGTCAATCGCGGGGAACAGCCGCCAGTCTCGCGCCGCATAGAGCTCCGCACAATCCGGACAGAGCTCGTGCACCACACCGGCCGCGTCGCGCGCCAGTGCGGCGAGATGGCGCTGCTCGAACGGGCTCGTGGCTGACAGGATGTAGCGGGCAAACCCGATGTCCGGCGCGCGCTCGGCGGCGAGCAGATGGGCGCTCACCGCGTCCGCGATATCCAGCCGGCGATAGAGCAGCTCGTTGGCCTGCGCATTCTCCGGCGCGTAAGCCGACCGCATCGCCGGATCGTCATCGTCTTCCAGGAAGAAGCGCGAGGTCCTCAAGACCACGACAGGCAGGCCGCGCTCGCGACAGAACAGCTCGCAGAGATTTTCGGCCATCAGCTTGGTCGTGCCGTAGATGTTCTTCGGAATCGGCGGCAGGTCCTCGGTGACCCACACCGCGGCTTGGCCCGCCTCGGGGCGAAGCTGCGAGCCAAACGCGCTGGTGGTACTGGTGAAGACAAAACTGCGCACGCCGGCGGCCACGGCCGCTTCAAGCAGGTTGAGCGTGCCGGTGACGTTGGTGTCGACAAAGTCTTGCTTGCTGTGGGTCGCCACATGCGGCTTGTGCAGGGTCGCGGTGTGGATCACCGCGGTGACGCCGTCCATCTGGGCCCGGACGAAGTCGGAATCGACGATCGAGCCCACGGCATCGGTGAAGGGCGATGGCTTCAGGTCGATCCCACGCACAGACGAATCGCGCCCGCGGAGCGTGCGGAGAAGACCC
Organism: Bradyrhizobium sp. Kon56; assembly: GCF_055807635.1. Taxonomy (NCBI): domain Bacteria; kingdom Pseudomonadati; phylum Pseudomonadota; class Alphaproteobacteria; order Hyphomicrobiales; family Nitrobacteraceae; genus Bradyrhizobium; species Bradyrhizobium sp. Kon56. The sequence continues at coordinate 233,964 of NZ_JBVVOU010000002.1, forward strand.
TCGCCGAGATGGCCCGCGCTGCCTGTGACCAGAATTGTCATTCGAGACCCAAACGGCCGCCAGAGGCGTGGAAAACCACGTGCCCATCCGGCTCACTGGATGCTTTGGGAGAAAATTGGAGCGGGCGAAGGGGCTCGAACCCTCGACCCCGACCTTGGCAAGGTCGTGCTCTACCACTGAGCTACACCCGCATCCTGTGTCGGTCGCATGACTGCGCCGGCAACGGCTGTCGTATGCCAAAAGCGGGAGGGGAATGCAACAGCTACCGGCGGCATAGATGCGCAATCGGAGGCCCGATATGGACCCGAACGCGGCCAAATGCCCCAAAAAAGGCGCCGGAACCGGCGAATCGGCCCACACGGATTGAAATTCGGCCGTCCCGGCCCAATTTAGGGCCAACAGCGAAGCATATGAATTGGCGACGTGCTAAAGACCCGCCAATTCCAGACATCAGACGAGGGGATCCCGTGACGATCATCGACCAGGGTAACGGAGCAGCGGGCCCGGCTGCCGCCGATCTGATCAAGGACACGACTACCCAGACCTTCGTGAAGGACGTCATCGAGGAATCGAAGCGCCAGCCGGTGCTGATCGACTTCTGGGCGGAGTGGTGTGGCCCCTGCAAGCAGCTCACGCCCTTGCTGGAAAAAGCGGTCAAGGCCGCCAAGGGCAAGGTCAAGCTGGTCAAGATGAACATCGACCAGCACCCGGCGATCCCGGGCCAGATGGGCATCCAGTCGATTCCGGCGGTGATCGCCTTCGTCAACGGCCAGCCGGCCGACGGCTTCATGGGTGCGGTCCCGGAGAGCCAGCTCAACGCCTTCATCGAGAAGCTGACCAAGGGCGTGACCGCGCCGGGTGAGCCGAATATCGCGGAGATCCTCCAGGAAGCCGAGGCCGTGCTCGCAGAGGGCGATGCCGCCGCGGCCGCCCAGATCTACGCGGAGGTGTTGCAGCTCGAATCGACCAACATTGCGGCCCTCGCCGGGCTCGCGAAATGCTACGCCGTCTCCGGCGCGATGGAGCAGGCCAAGCAGACGCTGGCCATGGTCCCGGAATCCAAGCGCAACGACCCGGCTGTGAAAGCCGTGCAGACCGCGATCGATCTGGCCGAGCAGGCGGAACAGCTCGGGCCCGTCGCCGAGCTGGAACAGAAAGTCGCCGCAAACCCGCTCGATCATCAGGCCCGATTCGACCTCGCGATCGCGCTCAACGCGCAAGGCAACCGGGCAGCGGCCACCGAGCAGCTGCTCGCGATCGTCAAGCGCGACCGCAAATGGAACGACGACGGCGCCCGCAAGCAGCTGGTACAGTTCTTCGAGGCCTGGGGCGGCACGGACGATGCAACCGTCGAGGGACGCAAGCGCTTGTCGATCATCCTGTTTTCCTGACGCGCGCTGGCAAGGCCAGGGGACCCGGCAGATGCCGATCAACATCGAATATCGCGGGCCCGCCGACCTTCCGGAGATCCTTCCGGTGTTTCCGCTGCCGGGCGCGCTGCTGCTGCCGCGCGGGCAGATGCCGCTCAACATCTTCGAGCCGCGCTACCTCGCGATGATCGACGATGCCTTTCGCGACGGCCATCGCTTGATCGGCATGATCCAGCCCGACATCGCGCATTCGCCCAAGAATTCCGACAAGCCGGCGCTGTTCCGTGTCGGCTGTGTCGGCCGCATCACCCAGCTCGCGGAATCCGGCGACGGCCGCTACATCCTCGAGCTCACCGGTGTCTCGCGCTTCAAGGTCGTCGAGGAGCTTGAGGTTCTCACCGCCTACCGGCAGTGCAAGGTGGATTTCTTTGCCTTCGTCGACGACTTCACGCCGCGCATGGGCGAGGAGGAGGTCGATCGCGAAGCACTGCTGACGGTGCTGGCGGACTTTCTGAAGGCCAACAACCTCAAGGTTGACTGGGAGGGCGTCGAGACCGCTCCCAACGAAGCACTCGTCAACGCGCTGGCGATGATGTCGCCCTATGGCGTGGCCGAGAAGCAGGCGATGCTGGAAGCGCCCGACCTGAAGACCCGCGCCGAAATTTTGATCGCGGTGACCGAGATGGACCTCGCGAAGAAGCGCACCAGCGGCGATCCGCCGCTGCAGTGAGGGTAGGAATGCTCATGCAGCGTGGTAGGCCGCTTCGGCACCTCGCCGCAGCATGCTGGTGATGCTGGATGCAGGCATCGGCCGGCTGAAATAGTAGCCTTGTGTTTCGACGCAGCCTTCCTCACGGAGGATGTCCAGCTGCTCTTTCGTTTCGACGCCTTCGGCGGTCGTTATCTTGCCGAGGCTGACAGCAAAACGAACCACTGCTCGCGCAAGATGGTGCGCCTCTGCGCTCGGGCTGGATAGTTCGCTGACGAAACTGCGGTCGATCTTGATTTTGTCGAACGGGAATCTCTGCAGAAAGCTCAGAGACGAATAGCCGGTGCCGAAATCGTCCAGGGCAACTCGCACGCCAAGCTCGCGCAATTGTCCGAGCACCGCGAAAGCAGCCTCGCTATCGTGCATGATCACCGTCTCGGTGACCTCGAGCTCGAGCCTGTGTGGCGCCACTCCCGAACTCGCCAGCGCGCCGACAATGACAGCAACGAGTTCCTTGCTCCTGAATTGAGCGGGAGATAGGTTGATAGCGATCCTGACATGCGCAGGCCAATTGGCGGCTTCCGCACAGGCGGTCCGCAAGACCCATTCTCCCAGCGGCACGATAAGGCCTGTCTCCTCCGCAAGCGGGATGAATTCGCTCGGCGTGACCAGTCCTCGCTGTGGGTGATGCCAGCGGAGCAGGGCCTCGAAGCCGCGGGTCTCGCCGGTAGCGGCGCTGACGAACGGCTGATAGTGGAGCTCGAACTGACGATCGGCAAGGGCATCCCGCATATCGTGCTCCAGGTTGCGTCGCGCGTGCATGAGCTCGTCGAGTTCCGGCTCGAAGAAGCGGAATGCGCCACGTCCGCCACTTTTGGCGGAGTAGAGGGCGAGATCCGCGCTCTTCATGATCACGTCGGAATCGCTGCCATCGCGCGGCGCGATGGCGATTCCGATGCTGGTGCCGAGCGTGACCCGGTGATCGCCGAGATCGAAGGGCTCGCAAAGCGCCCTTCCGATGCTCTCGGCCAGGCCGGCAGCCTCCATGGCTGGATTGGTGACGTAATCGATCACTGCGAACTCGTCGCCGCCCAGTCGAGCGATCAACGCGGTTTCGGTGGTGCATTCGCGCAGGCGCGCGGCGACGGCGCGGAGCAGGGAATCCCCCGCCGGATGTCCAAGCGTGTCGTTGACTTCCTTGAAGCGGTCGAGGTCGAGCATGAGCACGGCCAAGTCGACGCCGCCGTTGCGGGTAACTGCGATGGCATGCTCCATCCGCTCCCTGAGCAGCACGCGGTTGGGCAGATCGGTCAACGCGTCATGTTGCGCCATATGAGTGATTTTGGCCTCAGACCGGCGCTGCTCGGTCACATCGAGATGTGTGGCAACCCATCCGCCACCGGCCATTGGCTGCCGCGTCACGCAGATCAACCGGCCGTCGGCAAACTCGTCGATCCTGCTTGAGACCGCATCGAACGGCAGCGCGGCCAGCTTCGAGATGAATTGCTCGGCAGCCCCCTCGCTGAGATCGCCCTTGAGGATTCCGTTCACGATGCGATGCCTGATGATGTCGGTGTGCGACGTCCCCGTCCGCAGCAGTTCCGGCGGCAGCCGATAGAGTCGGGCGTAGCGCTCGTTGCAGACGACAAGCCGCTTCTCGGCATCAAACATGCAAAGGCCCTCAACCATGTGGTTGATCGCGGTGTCCAGCCTGAGCGTCTGATCCTGCAACTCTCTCTGCGAGCCTTCGAGCTGCTGCCGGGCGATCGAAAGCTGGCTGATGATCTCCTCGAATTTGCTGGTTCTACTTGCCAGGCGGCGGTCGGCGAGTACGCCGATCAGGCTCATCCCAAGTACAGATAGTGCCACGCCGGCGATGGCGAGAGCGAGGAAAGTCGGCGAAAGCGACAGACTGTCGGTTGAACGCGTCGGATCTGGAACGATCTGCACGGCACCCATCGCCGTGAAGTGATGCGAGACGATAGCAAGGGTCAGCAGGACTGCCGCCAACAGTGCGCCCCAGGAGTTCTTGTACCTGACTGCAACAACGAGGGCGGCACAGCCGAGGCACATGCCCAGAATGACCGAGGCAAACACCAGATCCAGCGACCAGGTGACGCGGCCCGGCACTTCAAGTGCCCACATTCCGAGATAGTGCATGCTGGCGATGCCGCCGCCAATGACGACACCGCCTGCCGCGGCGCGCCACCGGCCGGAATAGCCGGCCGCAATGCCGAAGCCGCCGGACGTCAACAGCATTGCCGTAGCAAGTGAAAGCGCCGTCAGTACGATGCCGTAGCCGGTCGTAACGCCGGGTTCGTAGGCGAGCATCGCGACGAAATGCGTTGCCCAGATCCCATATCCGATGGCAGCGCCGGCAATCCCGATCCAGATCAACCGCGTTCTTGCGGGCGCCACGATCGCACGATGAAAGATACTGACCGCGACGCTACTCGCGAGCAAGCAGACCAGACCGGCGAGCAGGACAAGCCGCCAATCGTGCTCGACGGCAAGGCAAGCGAAAACCCGAAACATCCCAGCCGCTCCATCGTGGATATTGCCGATAGTGTGCGTGCTAATCCGCCTTCGCGTTAATTTTGTGCAACGCCTGATTGCATGCTTATTGGTTGCTTAACGTGGTCAGTGCAATTTGAAATCTGGCGGGCGCCCGCGCAGGACAATGCGCGCCACCGGTCGTAGAGCCAACCGAGAGCACTCTGGAACCGGCAGCGAGGCCTGGAGCGGAGGAAGGCGACACCGATTGGCGGGGGAGGAGACGCGCCGAACCGAAGCTTCGGTTCTGACACAATCAGAACCAATAGTGCTCTAGAGGTGATGACGGATGCGCTTACGTCCAGTGATCATCGCGCTGATCAGATTCTCGCGCTGAAGACGCCCCATCATCAGCACGCCCAAGACGTGCAGCACGATCAGGACGATGACCGCGTCGGATGAATAATGGTGAGTGTCCTCGACCCACCAGACACCGAAAAAGGTCACGGTCACCGACATCGCGCCCGTGATCGTCGAGACCGCCAGCGAGACCAGCAGCGCCACCAGCATCAACGTGCCGGCTGGATTGAGACCAATATAGCGGCCGGTGATGCCGCGGCGCAGATTCCAGAGATAACCCGGCGCGGCCCGAAGCCTGACGCCGACCATGCGAAAGCGCGAATAGCGGCTTCCCCAAAAACCCCAGACCAGACGGAACGCAAGAAGGCCGAGTACGGCATAACCGACGATGCGGTGAAGTCCGTCATAGACGGTCGGCGTGAACCACGCGGCCAGAACGCAAGCCGCGAGCGCCCAGTGCCAGAGCCGCAGCGGGAGGTCCCAGACCGCGACTGTCCGCGCGGCGGTTCGATCCGCGGGGGTCCGGTCGGACCCCCCGCGTGCGTGCGGCACCGTTTCTTCGATCAAGCGAGGACCACCCTCAGGCGTAGCATTGCGCAGACACTTCGCGCGGTCTACTTCGCAATCGTGTGCTTCAGGCTGAGATCTTCTGGGCTGTAGAACAGCTCGTAAAGCTTGCCTTCCTTGACGCCGTAGACCTCGTAGCACGAGCCTTCGATCTTGGAGCGCCGCACCTCGTAGCCGAGCGCCTTGGCCTTGGCTTCGGCGTCGCTCGCCGGCTTCCACGACGCCTTGTCGAGTTTGGTGCAGTCCTTGAAACCATCGGCCAAGGCTGCCGATCCCATGCCAATCCCGATCGTCAATGCAACGGCAACAACACGAATAACCTTCACGAACGTCTCCTCTTCTGTCGTGGGCGCTGCGCCGGCAGGCGAAGCGGGACCGAAGGAAGCAAAGCACATGATGAAGTCAATGCGGTTCGCGGCCAGTTCGCTTTAGAGTTATTCTAACGATCCGAAAAAGTTCAGCGCTCTCCGTATGCAGCGCGGATTTGAGACGACACTGCGGCCTTACGTCTCACGGTTTGACAGCAGGCTGATCCCGACGCGCAAGCTCAGTAGCCGGCGACCGCCATGACGACGACGGCCGTGAGCGCCATCCATCCAAAATGCCGGCCGCTTGTGGCCCATGCGTTGGCGAGAGCAGAGAAGCCGAACACACCGGCCATGGTGACGACGATCCAGTGACGCGCTGGCGCCGATTGCATCCAGGGCGCCGCGATCAGGAGCACACCGCCGCCGATCCCGGCGACGGTCGAGGCCTGCCAGACCAGACGGATCAGGGTGCGGAGCCGCTCCGGCTCGATGCGGGCGCGGGCAAAGACCTTGGTCTCGCCGAGAATGCCATGAATGAGGGCCACGGCAATGGTCAAGACCCCGGCGCACTGGAGCAAGAGATCACGCATCGGCAAAGCTCCCTGCATCTGGTCCATACAGTTGTGTATGGTGAGATAGGCGCTGGCCTGCCGGCTGTCAATACACTAGTGTATGTTTGCATCCGGAACCCGACATGGCCGAACAGCTGACCGCCGACAACTGGATCAAACAGGGCCTGAAGGCGCTCGCGAGAGACGGCTTCACCGCGCTGAAGGCCGATCCGCTGGCAAAAGCCATGGGGGTCTCGCGCGGCAGCTTCTATTGGCATTTCGCCGATCTCGGCGCGTTCCATGCTGCTCTCTTGAAGCGCTGGCGCGAGATCGCGGCCGAGCAGATCATCGCCGATGTCGAGGCGGACAGCGACGAGCCGCTGAAAGCGCTGCTGCGCAGGACTTTTGGCGCGCGGCTCGACCTCGAGCGCGCGGTGCGGAACTGGGCGGCCTTCGATGCGGCGGCACAAACGGCGGTGCGTGCCATCGACCGGCGCAGGCTCGACTATATCGAGGAGCTGCTGAGGAAGCGCGGGTTCGAGGCGGCGACAGCGCGAGCCCGCGCGCAAATCCTGTACTGGACGTTTCTCGGCTTCGCCCTGTCGGGCCCGCCAGCGCCGGCCGCGCGGCTTGAGGGCCTGCTCGACGAGATTCTGCGGATGGTTTCAGCTTGAGCGACGCGATGGGCTGTTACGATTTTTTATGCTAGAGGCAACCGACCGTCGGAGACCCCCATGAACGCGCCCACCGAACGCCCCGAAGCCAGCGTCGATCCCAAATTGCTGGAGATTTTGGTCTGCCCGCTGACCAAGGGCCCGCTGGAGTTCGATTCTGCAAAGCAGGAGCTGATCTCGCGCAGCGCCAAGCTCGCCTATCCGATCCGCGACGGCATCCCGATCATGCTGCCGGAAGAGGCCCGCAAGATCGATTGAGGGGACTCGTGGCCCGATGAGAGACTTGTAGCCCGGATGGAGCGCAGCGAAATCCGGGGTTCCTCGTATGACGCAGCGGCCCCGGAATACGCTGCGCTCCATCCGGGCTACCGAAAATCCTACAGCGCCTCGCCCTTCAACAGCCGCGGTATCTCACCGGTCAAACCCGCGGCTTGGCGGATAAAAAGATTCTTCAGCGGCGGGGCGCGATCGACGAGGCCGAGGCCGATGTCGCGGACGGTGCGCAGCAAGGTGGACTGGTTGGAGAACAGGAAGTTCAGCGAGTTGGTGGCAACGCCCATGGCCATGGTGTCGAAGCGGCGCCAGCGCTGATAACGTTCGAGCACGTCGACGCCGCCGATATCCATGCCGAGCCGCGCGGCATCGACCACGACCTCGGCCAGCGCGGCGACGTCCTTCAGCCCCATGTTGAGACCCTGGCCCGCGATTGGGTGGATGACGTGGGCGGAATCGCCGACCAGCGCGAGGCGCTGGGCAATGAAGGAGCGTGCGACGAAATAGGACAGCGGAAACGCGCGCGGCTTGTCGAGCACCTTCACCTCGCCGAGATGCAGGCCGAAGCGCTGCTCGAGCTCGCCGTGAAATTCCTCATCCCTCAACGCAATGATACGCGCGGCTTCGCTGCGGCGCTCGGTCCATACCAGCGAGGAGCGCTTGCCCGAAAGCGGCAGGATAGCAAACGGACCCGCCGGCAGAAAATGCTCTTCGGCGCGGCCTTCGTGATCGCGCTCATGGCCGACAGTGACGACGATGCCGGATTGATCATATTCCCAGCCGTGGGTGGCGATGCCGGCGCGCTCGCGCAGTTTCGACTTCGCACCGTCGGCCGCAACCAGGAGGCTCGCTGCAATCACGCTGCCATCACCGAGCGTCACGTCGATACCTTCGGCCCGCGCGTCGTAAGACGACACTGTGGTCGCGCGGAGATCGATGCCCTCGGCCTCGGCGCGCACCACCAGCGCATCAATGAGGCGGCGGTTCTCGACCATATGCGCGAAGGGCTCGCCCGGCGCGACGTCGCCGGCAAAGTTGAGGAACGCCGGACGGGTGGCGTCTTCCAGCTTGGAATCGGTGACGATCATGTCGAGGATCGGCTGCGCCTCGCCCCTGACGTCGTCCCAGGCGCCGATCGCCTCGAACAGGCGGCGGCAGGCGGCCACGATCGCGGTCGCGCGCGGGTCCCGGCTCGGACGTGTGGAGAGCGCGGGGTCGGCGACGATGACGGGGATCTCGGGGCCGAGCCCCTGGCGCAGCGCCAGGGCCAGCGCCAGGCCCGCAAACGCGCCGCCACCGATGACAATGCTACCCTGTACCGACATACCCAATTCCCGGCTAAATCCTGGCCTTGCTAGCAGACTTGAGGTGGGCGAAACAGTGCGGTGAAACAAGGGCGGATAGCCCCCATTGTGTCGATCCGGAGCAGCGAACCCCGGGGCGGCAAGGCGAAAGCTGAAATCCATGTCCAAGAGCCTGATCGACCTCATCTCGATCCTCGACCTCGAACAACTCGAGGTGAATCTGTTCCGCGGCAACAGTCCGAAGACCAGCTGGCAGCGGGTGTTCGGCGGCCAGGTGATCGGACAGGCGATGATTGCAGCGTGCCGCACCGTCGAGGGCAGGCTGCCGCATTCGCTGCATTGCTATTTCATCCTGCCGGGCGATCCGCAGATCCCGATCATCTATCAGGTCGAGCGCCTGCGCGACGGCAAGAGCTACTCGACGCGACGCGTCACCGCGATCCAGCATGGCAACGCGATCTTCTCGATCATGGTGTCGTTCCACGCGGAGGAAGAGAGCGCGTTCGATCATCAGGACAAGATGCCCGACGTGCCGCCGCCGGAAAAGCTGACGGCGGAGGAAGTCGCGAAGCAGCCGATGTTCAAGGAGATGCCGGAGTTCATCCGCCGCTATTATGAATCCGACCGTCCGATCGAGCTGCGCCCGGTCGAGCTCGGCCGTTATTTCGGTGAGAGGATCGAGGACGGCCGCATCCATGTCTGGATCAAGACCGCGGCAACGCTGCCGGACGATCCGGCGCTGCACATGTGCGCGCTGGCCTATGCGTCGGACTTCTCGCTGCTCGATGCGATTATGGCGCGCTACGGCCGCACCCTGTTCGACAAGCGCATGATGCCCGCGAGCCTCGACCACGCGATGTGGTTTCACCGCCCGTTCCGCGCCGACGAATGGCTGCTCTACGCACAGGATTCGCCGAGCGCGCGAAGCGGCCGCGGCTTGACCCGCGGCTCGATCTTCAAGCCTGACGGCACGCTGGTGGCCTCCGTCGCGCAGGAAGGCTCGGTGCGCGAACGGAGAGCCTAAGAGGCACAAGCACGATCGATCGCGCTTGTGCCTTTCGAGGTCAGGCCCGGAGCGATCCCCGCGGAGCCAGAACCGTCTCCGACGCGAACCAGTTCATGATCCAGCGATAGACCCACGGGATCGGGATAATGAAGCCGCACAGGAATGCGGCCACGATGCCCCGCCAGAGAATCCCGAGACCGCTGCCGTTGAACACGATCTCGCGCCGCGTGCCTTCGATGCTGCGGCAGAACCAGCGCATCTGAGCCGCGGCGACCCAGGCCCAGCCGATGATGGTGATGATGGAAATCGCGAACAGCAGGCTCCAGCCGACATAGGCCCAAACCGTGCCGGTGAAGCTCAGGCCGAGCGGCTGCCCATTGGAGGCGAGATTCGCGACCATCCATTTGATCAGGAGCCAGTACAGAACGAGCTGGGCGATGAACAGCAAATTGCTCAGCAAGGGAACGCCGATGTAGCCGATCACGACCGCCAGAACGATGAAGCCGAAATACCAGGGCACCAGCGCCATCGCATTGCCGGTGAAGCTGAGATTGGGCCGCCCGGGGACCTTCACGCAGGACACGATCCATTTCGTGTACCAGACGAACACCCACGGCACCGGGATGATGAAGCACATGCCGATCAGCATCACGATGCTGCGCCAGGTGAACTCGAGGATGCCGAAATCGACCGCCAGCGATCCTCCGGCGCCACCGCCGCCGTAGCCCCCGGAGCCCATCATCGGCGGGCCGCCAGCCGGCATCATCGGGGGCGCACCGCCCCCGCCGATCAGGCCGGGGATTTCGGCCGCCTTCTGCCAGCCGGCCATGCCGTCCGACCACACCAGCGTATCCGGACGCACGACTCCCTGGGCGACGAGGTCACGGAATTGCCCTTCCGGATAGGGCCCCTGCTGCTTGCCCTCGGATGCGTAGAACCAACTCGCCATGAAGCGTCCCCCTCGAACATAGTTTTGTACCGGCCGCGACGCTTGGGTTCATCGCATCCATGCCAAAAACGCATTGTGGAGGATGAACGGCTGCCCTGTACAGAGGCGGCCGTTCACATGGCCCAACGATTTTCCGCTTCAATCTGCAAGTTTTTTATGCCATTTGCCCGGAAAGATGCCAGATTGACGCTGCGCCGGGGACATACGGCGCGGCGCATCCCGGGGAATAGGCCTGACCATGAAACTCGTCGTCGCGATCATCAAACCCTTCAAGCTCGATGAGGTCCGTCAGGCCCTGACGGCGATCGGCGTCCACGGCATGACCGTGACCGAAGTGAAGGGCTATGGCCGCCAAAAGGGCCACACCGAGATCTATCGCGGCGCCGAATATGTCGTGAATTTCCTGCCGAAGCTGCGGATCGAGATCGCGGTTGCCTCCGATATCGCCGAGAAGGCCGTCGCGGTCATCACCGCGACCGCGCGCACCGGCCAGATCGGCGACGGCAAGATCTTCGTCACGCCGATCGATCACGCGACCCGCATTCGCACCGGCGAGACCGACAGCGACGCGCTCTAGATTTTTGCTTTGACGCGTTTTCTTTTCGCGAACCGGTAACCGCTTCGCTCGACAACGCTCTTCTTCGATCGCACCGGGCAACGGCGCCACGGCGTGCGACACAATCAATAGCTGGGGGAAACGACATGGCGGGATTGTTGCGCCGCGCGGCTGCTATCGCCGCGCCGATCGGGCTTGGGTCGATCATGGCTTCGCCGGCGCGTGCCGCGGGCTCCGAGATCAACACTGCCGACACCGCCTGGATGATCGTCGCCACCGCGCTGGTGCTGATGATGACGATCCCGGGGCTCGCGCTGTTCTATTCCGGCATGGTGCGCAAGAAGAACGTCCTCGCCACCATGGCGCAGAGCCTCGCCGCAGTGACGATCATCTCCATTCTCTGGGTCGCGTTCGGCTATTCGTTGTGCTTCGTCGGCGACGGCCCGTGGATCGGCACGCTCGACCGCTGGTTTCTCTCCGGTATGACCATGGACAGCGTCAACCCGGCGGCGAAGACGATCCCGGAAGCGCTGTTCATGCTGTACCAGATGACGTTTGCGATCATCACGGTGGCGCTGGTCGCGGGCGCGGTGGCCGACCGGATGCGGTTCTCCGCTTATCTCCTCTTTTCCGTGGCCTGGTTCATCTTCGTCTACATTCCACTCGCGCATTGGGTGTGGGGCGGCGGCTTCCTCGCCGGAATGGGCGTGCTGGATTTCGCCGGCGGCCTCGTGGTGCATCTGTCGGCCGGCACCGCCGGCCTCGTCGCGGCGAAGGTGATGGGACGCCGTCACGGCTACGGCACCGAAAATCTCTCGCCGTTCGATCTGTCGCTTGCGGTGATGGGCACCGGCCTGTTGTGGGTCGGCTGGTTCGGCTTCAACGGCGGCTCGGCGGGCGCAGCCAATTCGCGCGCGGTGCTGGCGATCATCGCGACCCATCTCGCAGCCTGCTCCGGCGCGCTGACCTGGGGCGCGATCGAATGGTCGACGCGGCGCAAGCCGTCCGTGCTCGGCATGATCTCCGGCGCGGTGGCCGGGCTCGGCACCATCACGCCGGCCTCGGGATTCGTGGCGCCCTGGCACGGCATCGTCATCGGCGTGATCGCAGGCCTCGTCTGCTACTGGGCCTGCACCTGGCTGAAGCACCGCTTCGACTATGACGATTCGCTCGACGTGTTCGGGGTCCACGGCATCGGGGGGATGACCGGGACCCTGCTGGCCGGCGTGTTCGCAACGAGCGCGATCGGCGGCACCGCCGGCGTGCTCGAAGGCCATCCGCAGCAGCTTTTTATCCAGCTCTACGGGGTCGCCGTCACCTTCGTCTGGTCGGCAGGCATGAGCTTCGTCCTGCTCAAGCTGGTCGGTCTGTTCGTGCCGTTGCGGGTCTCCCGCGAGCACGAACTCGAGGGCCTGGATATTTCGCAGCACGGCGAGGCGCTGCAGTAATTGGGCTTGCGCAACATATAAGCGTATGCTTATGTGTCGCCATGATCGAAGCCGACATCTTCAAAGCGCTGGCCGACCCGACCCGCCGCAAGGTCTTTGAGAAGCTTGCCGGCGGAAGCCTGAATGCCAGCGCCTTGCGCGACGGATTGGAGATCAGCCAACCGGCGATGTCGCAGCATCTCGCGGTGCTGCGCGGCGCGGGCCTGGTGCGCGAACAGCGGCAGGGCCGCTTTGTGAATTACGAAGTCGATCCCGAAGGAATCTCCGCGATCGGGGCCTGGCTTGCGCGCTACCGCGCCTATTGGCCGAAACGCATGGATGCCCTCGCCGATCTCTTGAAGGAGATGGATCAATGAGCGACGCCGTGAAGCCTGATCCCTCCGACGCAGACTTGGCGCTCAAAACAGACTTGGTGCTCGAATATGAATTCGATGCGCCGCCGGCCAAGGTCTGGCGCGCGGTGACCATTCCGGCTTTGCGCGAGCGCTGGTTGCCGGATTGCGATCTTGCGGGCGCCGAGCCGGAATCAGCGATCCCGGGCCAGGAGGTGCGCTACCGGCTTCGCGATTCCGAACCGCCGTTTCGCGAAACCCATGTCATCTTCCGGATCGAGCCGAACGAGGACGGCGGCACCCGCTTTCGCATCATCCAGCAAGCCTGCGAGATCCGTATGAAGCTGCCGCAGCCGGCCAACAGCAATGGCTGCCTGATGCGCGCGGCCGCCTGACACCAACACCACTTCATCACCCGCAGAAAATGGAGGTCGCCGATGCGCGACATGCTTCAGCTCGTCCCTATGGTCGTCGAACAATCCGCCCGCGGCGAGCGATCCTTCGACATCTATTCGCGCCTGTTGCGCGAGCGCATCATCTTCCTCAATGGCGAGGTCAATGATGCGATGTCCGGACTGGTCTGCGCGCAGCTCCTGTTTCTGGAGGCGGAGAATCCGAACAAGCCGATCAATCTCTACATCAATTCCTATGGCGGCGTGGTCACCAGCGGCCTTGCGATGTACGACACCATGCAATTCATCAAGGCGCCGGTGCATACGCTGTGCATGGGCACCGCGCGCTCGATGGGCTCGTTTCTGCTGATGGCCGGCGAGCCCGGTCACCGCGCCGCCCTGCCCAATGCGAGCCTTCACGTGCATCAGCCGCTCGGCGGCTTTCAGGGCCAGGCGTCCGACATCCTGATCCACGCCACCGAAATGCAGGAAACCAAGCGGCGCATCATCCGGCTCTATGCCCAGCATTGCGGGCGCCCCGAACCGGACGTGGAACGGACCTTGGACCGCGACCATTTCATGACCGCGCAGCAGGCGGTCGACTGGGGGCTGATCGACCGGGTCTTCGCGGAACGCAGCGCCGCCTGACGGTCTCTGCCGGGGACCCGTCCGGCAAGTCTCGCCCGCTCAAGCGGGTTGGCCGGTTGCGCGCATTCCGTGAGCACAAGTGCGAGGGGCCCGATATTTCGCGGCACGACAAGCCCTGCAATAGGCGTGCGCCTTACGGAAATACCTTTCTGCTGCCCTACGTGTGAGCACCAATGTGTCGACAGCCTGTCGTGCCTTTATTTTAATCAGGCATGGTCAGGTATTGAGCGCGGCGTAATGGCGCACTGCACCGCACTACGCGTCAAACGCGAAAACACCCGTTTTCATAGTCCGTTAGGCAACACGCCCGATCTGGCACGGCATTTGATTCTAAGGGTCCTGGCTGTGCCCGCGTAGTGAACTTTCTCCCTCGTGGCGAACCAGTCGAGAAGCGCCCGGCCACGTCCGGACCGGGCCCAAGCGGGGATAGGACCCATGAAAATTGTTATGGCGATTATTAAGCCATTCAAGCTGGAAGAAGTCCGTGACGCCCTGACCGCCATCGGCGTTCACGGTCTCACGGTGACGGAAGTCAAGGGATATGGCCGCCAGAAGGGCCATACGGAAATCTATCGCGGCGCCGAATATGCCGTGAGCTTCCTGCCCAAGATCAAGATCGAGGTCGCTGTCGCCTCCGACCAGGTCGACAAGACCATCGACGCCATCACGACCGCCGCGAAAACCGGACAGATCGGCGACGGCAAGATCTTCGTCATCAATCTCGACCATGCGGTTCGCATCCGCACCGGCGAGGCCGATGCTGCGGCCCTTTGATTTCGCGCTCAATCAAAATTCAATCAGGAGTAAATGAAATGACGTTTAAGCGTCCCTATGGCGCGGGATTGGCGGCTCTCGCAGTCGGCCTGTTCGCTGCGACCGCAGCCTACGCCGAGCCAACGGTCAACAAGGGAGACAACGCCTGGATGCTGACATCGACAGTGCTCGTGCTGTTGATGACGATCCCCGGCCTCGCGCTGTTCTACGGCGGCCTCGTCCGTTCCAAGAACATGCTCTCCGTCCTGATGCAGGTGTTCTACACCGTCTGCGTCGTCACCGTGATCTGGGCCGTGTACGGCTACAGCCTCACCTTCACCGGCGGTTCCGACTTCATCGGCGGCTTCTCCAAGGCCTTCATGATGGGCGTCACCACCGACTCGAAGGCCGCGACCTTCTCGGTCGACGCCAACATCTCGGAGCTCATCTATATGTGCTTCCAGATGACCTTCGCCGCGATCACGCCCGCCCTCATCGTCGGCGCCTTCGCCGAACGCATGAAGTTCGCGGCGCTCGCGCTCTTCGTCCCGCTCTGGGTCACGCTGATCTACTTCCCGATCGCGCACATGGTCTGGTACTGGCCCGGCCCGGACATGATCCAGGACGCAGCCAAGGCTCTGGCTGCTGCGGCTGATGGCGCGGCGAAGACCGCAGCGCAGGCCAAGCTCGATGAGATCAACGCCGACGCAGGCTGGATCTTCAAGAAGGGCGCGATCGACTTCGCGGGCGGCACCGTGGTGCACATCAACGCCGGCATCGCAGGCCTCGTCGGCGCCCTGCTGATCGGCAAGCGCGTCGGCTACGGCAAGGAGCTGATGGCTCCGCACTCGCTGACGATGTCGATGATCGGCGCCTCGCTGCTCTGGGTCGGCTGGTTCGGCTTCAACGCCGGCTCCAACCTCGAAGCCAACGGCGGCGCAGCCCTCGCCATGACCAACTCCTTCGTCGCCACCGCAGCCGCCGCGCTGTCGTGGATGTTCGCGGAGTGGATCATCAAGGGTCACCCGTCGGTGCTCGGCGTCATCTCCGGCGCTGTCGCGGGCCTCGTGGCCGTCACGCCTGCCGCCGGCTTCTCCGGCGTGATGGGTGCAATCGTCCTCGGCCTCGTGGTCGGCGTGGTCTGCCTGTTCTTCTGCACCGTCGTGAAGAACGCGCTCGGCTACGATGACTCCCTCGATGTGTTCGGCGTGCACTGCGTCGGCGGCATCATCGGCGCCCTCGGCACCGGCATCCTCGTCAATCCGGCGCTGGGTGGTGCGGGCATCATCGACTACACCGCGATCCCGCCGAAGGTTGCCGATTACGACTTCGCGGCGCAGATGATCTCCCAGGTCTGGGGCGTCGGCACCACGCTGGTGTGGTCGGGCATCGGTTCGGCGATTCTCTACAAGGTCGTCGATGTGATCGTTGGCCTCCGCGCCAATGTCGAGAGCGAGCGTGAAGGCCTCGACATCACCGAGCACACAGAGCGCGCCTACAACATGTAAGTCTCCTCCCGGGCGGGGCCTCCTCGGAGGTCGCGCTCACAACTACGGTTTGGGGCACATACCCGGCAATGTCCCGACCGTTGAGGGGCTCCAGCGCAAGTTGGAGCCCCTTTCTTTTGGTCCCGTGCCGCTGGGCCGTCATAAGTTAAATTGCATTGCTGCGAGCTTGCTGAATATCATGCTCCCCGTTTGGAGCAGGATTTCATGCGTCTGCCCTATTGCCTGGTCTGGTGTTTCCTGTTGCTCGCTTTGTCGAGCCTCGATGCCCGTGCGGACAAGCGCGTCGCGCTGGTGATTGGCAACGGCGCCTACCGAAACGTTCCCCCGCTCGCCAATCCGACCAACGATGCGGCCGATGTCGGCGCGGCCCTCAAGCGATCGGGGTTCGATCCTGTGGTCGCGACCGACCTCGACCAGTCCGCCATGCAGGACACCATTCTTCGCTTCGCGCGTGAGGCCCGCGGCGCCGATGTCGCCCTGTTCTATTACAGTGGGCACGCGCTCCAGTTCGCCGGCGTCAACTATCTGGTGCCTGTCGATGCCGTCGTTCGCGACGAGGTCGATCTGCGCCGTCTGGTGCGCGCCGACGAGATCCTGGCGGATCTGCAGCAGGCCAAGAACCTGCGCATCCTCGTGCTCGACGCCTGCCGCGACAATCCATTTGCCGACGAGTTGCGGCGAAACGTCGGACAGGGCCGTGGCGTCACCGTCTCACGCGGCCTTGCCAAGATGGAAAGTCCCGAGGGCACCATCATTTCCTACGCGACACAGGCCGGCCGGACCGCCGACGACGGCAGCGGCCGCAACAGCCCCTACACCAGCGCGTTCCTGGAGCACATCGGCGACAAGGGCAACGTCAACACGGTATTTCAGACGATCAGCGCCGGCGTCTACCAGCGCTCCAAAGGCTCGCAAGTACCGGAGCTGTCGCTGTCGTTCTTCGGCGAGTTCTACCTGAACGGCAAGCCCGAGACGGCGGCGTTGTCGCCTGCGACGCCTCAGGTCGATCCCTGCGCGGAGGCCGGAGACCATTGGCGTAGCGCGGAAGCGCTGGGAACGCTCGCGGCATTCAAGGATCACCTCGCACGCTTCCCGGCCTGCGCGTTCGCAGATCTGGCGAAATCGCGCGTCGAGACCTTGGCGAAACCATCAGACACCGCCAAGCGCGTAACCGCATTCGATGGAACCTGGATCGCGAAGGAGACTTGCGAGAACAAGCCCCCATTTCCCGAGGCCTATTTCCAGTATGCCCTGCGCGTCAAGGATGGCGTGCTGCACACTCTCTCCGGGGAAGAGGGCAAGCCCGGTGCCACAATCTATGACGGGAAGATTGAAGCGGATGGCAGCGCGACTGTCACCGTCAACGGGCTGATTGGCGAGAAGGATCCGCTGCGCCGCACAGCCGGCGCGCCCTATCAGTACAAGCTCGCACTCGAGCTGAAAGGAACCACCGGCGCCGGCGTCCGCACCGATACCAGCCGACCGTGTCGAATGGAACTCTCCAAGCTGACGACACAGAGCCCCGCTGCAAGTCCGGGCCAACCTGATTCGAAGCGGGCGCCCAAGCGCGAGGACAAGACGGCCGTGCTGCCGCCAGATCAGGCCGGAGCAGGGCAACCGCGGCAGACCGGAAGCGGCATGAGCTGTTCGTTCATGCGAAGCAGGTGCGCCACGGCATGCGTCGGTATGGGTGGCCGCGCGGATTGCGCTTCAACCGCTTGTCCACGGCTGGAAGCCGAGTGCATGAGCAGCGGGTGCTGGCGCGGCCGGGGATTCAACGGCTGCGGACTTGCCAAGAGATAGATGCACGAACCGGCTGCAGGAGGTCTGTCTTGGTCCGTCCAGGCGAAAGAAAAAGATTGCCATTCCACACCGCCCGCGCAGAAATATCGACCACAAGAAACAACAATCGGGAGGTCGTCATGCGTTTGGAAGGCGGATGCTATTGCGGCGAAGTGCGCTATGTCGCCGAGGGCGACCCGATGATGCAGGCGCAGTGTCATTGCCGCGAGTGCCAGTACATCTCGGGCGGCGCGCCCAACACCTTCATCGCGATGCCGGCGGCTGGCTTCAGCTACATCACCGGGCAACCCAAGCAATTCGCGCGCAAGGACCTCGAACGCGCCGTCACGCGCGAATTCTGCGCTCAATGCGGGACCCATCTGGTGACCAAGGTTCCCGGCCTGCCGGCGGCGATCCTGAAGGTCGGCACGCTGGACGAGCCTGCGCAGTTCCATCCGCAGATGGCGATCTACACCTGCGACAAGCAGGACTTCCACGCGATCCCCGCGGGCATGGCGACATTCGAGAAGCTGCCGGGGCATTAGGGCGCCTATCCGCCAAAGCCGTCATAAGCCGTCATGCCCGGGCTTGTCCCGGCATCCACGTTCTTGGACGCCGTCGGAAAGGCCGTGGGTGGCCGGGACAGGCCCGGCCATGACATCGCCAAGACGTCCACCCTCTCGCAATGGCATGACCAGCTCCGAGAGCCGCCCGTGGCCTCATTATTCCTGCTCTGGACCGAGGCGGCGACCGATGGTTAATCGCGTCTTAACCTCGCCCTATCTATGGTGAACTGAACCGCTTCCCGTCGGCGCCGTGCTGCGACCGGCTGTTCCAAGAGTGCTGGCGTCCAGAATGGCTATGACCGCTTCATCCCGTGCGCCGCAGGACAGTGGAAGCTCCGATAGCGAACGCTCTCCCTTCGTCCGGCTGAACGAGCTGCTGGCACCGCATCAGCCCGGCAAGCCTTTGATTTCGCTTGCCGTCGGCGAGCCGCAGCATCCGGTGCCTGATTTCGTCGGCCCGGTACTGGCCAAGCACATCGCCGATTTCGGCCGTTACCCCGCGAACAAGGGCACCGACCCGTTCCGCTTGGCCGCGGGCGCCTGGCTGTCGTCGCGTTTCAAGCTGCCGCGACCGCTCAATCCGGAGAGCGAGATTCTCGTCCTCAATGGCAGCCGCGAGGGGCTGTTCCTCGCCGCCATCGCGGCTGCGCGCTATGTCGGCCCGCGTCCCGGCAAGCCCGCGATCCTGATGCCGAACCCGTTCTATCCGGTCTATGGCGCCGGCGCCCGCGCCGCTGCTTGCGAGCCGGTCTACCTGCCGACCACCGCCGAGAACGGCTTCCTGCCCGATCTCGACGCCATCGACGAGGCGACGCTGGCGCGCACGGTGGCGTTCTATCTGGCCTCGCCCGCCAACCCGCAGGGATCGGTGGCCTCGCGCGATTATTTCATTCGCCTGAAGCAGCTCGCCGACCGCTACGGCTTCGTGATCCTCAGCGACGAGTGCTATTCGGAGATCTACACCCGCGAAGCGCCCGGCAGCGCGCTCGAATGCGCTGGCCCTGATTTCACCCGCGTGGTCGCGTTCCAGTCGCTGTCCAAGCGCTCGAACCTGCCGGGCCTGCGCGTCGGCTTCGCCGCCGGCGACAAAAAACTCATCGGCATGTTCCTCGAATTGCGCAACATCGCGGCGCCGCAGGTGCCGGTCCCGTTGCAGCATGTCGCGACCGTTGCTTACGGCGACGAGGCGCATGTCGAGGAGAACCGCAGGCTCTACCGCATCAAGTTCGATCTCGCCGACCAGATCATCGGCAATCGTTACGGCTATCGCCGGCCCGATGCCGGCTTCTGCGTCTGGCTCAACACGTCCGAAATCGGCGACGATGTGTCTGTGTGCCTGAAACTCTTCAAGGAAGCAGGCGTGCGCGTGGTGCCCGGCAGCTATCTGGCGCGGCTCCAGCCCGACGGCTTCAATCCCGGCGCAGGCTACATTCGCCTTGCGCTGGTGCAGGATGGCGAGACCACGGCGCAGGCGCTGCACCGCCTGGTCGAGACTCTGGGTTAGGCGGGGCCCATGAGCATGTCGACAATCGAACGTGTCATTCCCTTGGTCAGCCATCTGCCGCCCTCGATCCGCGAGGGGCTGGCGCGGCGCGTGCGCGAGCTCAGCGGTCTCGGCCTGATCGCATTGTCGGGCGTCGCCTCGGCGGCGCTGATGACCTGGTCAGTGCAGGATCCCAGCCTCAGCCACGCAACGTCGCGGCCGATCCGCAATATTCTCGGCTATGCCGGCGCGATCGGCGCCGACCTTGCGATGCAGATCCTCGGGCTCGGCGCGATCATGCTGGTCCTGACCGTCGCGGTCTGGGGCTGGCGCATGCTGACCCATCGCCCGTTCGACCGCGAGGCGCTGCGGCTCGGCTGCTGGATTCTCTGCACGGTGATCGCGGCGGGCTTCGTCAGCTGCTGGCCACATGGCGGCGCCTGGCCGCTGCCGACAGGCCTCGGCGGCGTGGTCGGCGATGCCCTGGTTCGCGCGCCCGCGGTGATCTTCGGACCGCCGGGCATGATCTATCGCATCGTGCTCGGCACGATCCTGTTCGCCGCGATGGCGGCGACCTTCCTGATCGCCTGCGGCCTCGGCGCACGCGAGCATGACGACGAACTCGCTGAGATCGAGGACGATGACAAGCCGCTCGACCTGGACGAGGAGAGCGATCGCGGTTCGGTATCGCTGGGCTGGCTGTTCCACGCCTTGATGAGCACGAAGGCACGGCTGATCTGGTTGCTTGGCGCGGCCTACCGCTCGCTGGTCTCGAGCGGACCGAAGACCAAGGCCGTTGCCTTCAGCCGTCAGGAGCCGAAGCTCGGTGGCGGCCGCGCCGCGCCGCCGATCTCGCCGCAGTCCGAAGACGAGCACGACGAGGACGAGCACGAAGAAGACCACGAGGAGGAAGAGGAGGAGGAGCCCGCCGCGCGCGCGCCGCGCAAGAAGGCTGCTCCAAAGGCTGCTTCCAAGAAATCTTCCGACAAGTTCGAGCTTCCGTCCGTGTCGGTGCTGGCCGCGCCCAAGGCCGGCGATCGTCAGCCGCTCAGCAAGGCCGAGCTGGAAACCAATTCGCGCGCGCTCGAAGGCGTGCTGCAGGATTTCGGCGTTCGCGGCGAGATCGTGAAGGCCCATCCGGGTCCCGTGGTCACGCTGTACGAGCTGGAGCCGGCGCCGGGGATCAAATCGTCGCGCGTGATCGGACTTTCCGACGACATCGCCCGTTCGATGAGCGCGCTGTCGGCGCGCGTCGCCGTCGTGCCGGGCCGCAACGCCATCGGCATCGAGCTGCCGAACGCGCATCGCGAAAAGGTCTATCTGCGCGAGCTGCTGGTCGCCAAGGAGACTGTCGATTCGGTTGCGAAACTGCCGCTCTGCCTCGGCAAGACCATCGGCGGTGATCCCGTCATCATCGACCTCGCACGCACGCCGCACATGCTGATCGCCGGTACCACCGGCTCCGGCAAGTCGGTCGCCATCAACACCATGATCCTCAGCTTGGTCTATCGGCTGCGCCCGGACCAGTGCCGCCTGATCATGGTCGATCCGAAGATGCTCGAACTCTCCGTCTATGACGGCATTCCCCATCTGCTCACGCCCGTCGTGACCGACCCAAAGAAGGCGGTGGTCGCGCTGAAATGGGCCGTGCGCGAGATGGAAGAGCGCTACAAGAACATGGCCAAGCTCGGTGTGCGCAACATCGACGGTTACAACACGCGCTTGCTCGAATTGAAGGCCAAGGGCGAAGAGCCGACGCGCACGGTGCACACCGGCTTCGACAAGGAAACCGGCAAGGCGATCTACGAGGAAGAGAAGCTCTCGCTCGACCCGCTGCCCTACATCGTCATCATCGTCGACGAAATGGCCGACCTGATGATGGTTGCCGGCAAGGACATCGAAGGCGCGGTGCAGCGCCTCGCGCAGATGGCGCGCGCCGCCGGCCTGCACGTGATCCTCGCAACGCAGCGTCCATCGGTCGACGTCATCACCGGTACCATCAAGGCGAACTTCCCAACCCGCATCGCCTTCCAGGTGACGTCCAAGATCGACAGCCGCACGATTCTCGGCGAGATGGGTGCCGAGCAGCTGCTCGGCCAGGGCGACATGCTCTACATGGCCGGGGGCGGTCGCATCAGCCGCGTGCACGGACCTTTCGCGTCGGACGAGGAAGTCGAGAAGGTGGTGCGCCACCTCAAGACGCAGGGACAGCCGGAATATCTCGAAGCCGTCACGGCCGAAGAACCCAGCGAAGACGAGGACGGCGCGGTGTTCGACGCGTCCGCCATGGGCGCGGATGGCGGCGGCGATTTGTTCTCGCAGGCTGTTGCGATCGTCAAACGCGACCGTAAGGCCTCTACCAGCTATATCCAGCGCCGCCTGCAGATCGGCTATAACCGCGCCGCATCGCTGATGGAGCGCATGGAACTGGAGGGCATCGTCGGACCCGCCAACCACGCCGGCAAGCGCGAGATACTGGTCGAGGAAGAAGACAGCCATATGTGAGGCGAGCCGCCTCAAACCATCATTCACGCAAAAACGTTATCTGCTTTTGGCCGAAATCACGCTAAAAGGGCGCCCAGCCACACAGGACGACGCGTTGATCAGACATCCGGACATTCGATTCGCTGCCATTGTCGCCGCGCGGAGCGCGCGCATGGCCGGCGTAATTCTCGTCACCGCCGCGATGGTGATCACGGCGTCGTTCGCGCAGACCGTTCCCGTGCCGAAGCCTGCACCGAAGGGCCGCGACGGCGGTCCGGCCGTTGGAGGGCCCGCGGTCACCGGCGCGACCCAGACGCCGCCCAATCCGGTGATTCCGGATCCACGCCGCAACGTGCCGAGCAGCATCTTCCAGACCTTCGATGCGAACCAGAAGGCCCAGGCCGCCAAGGTCAGCGCCTATTTGTCGTCATTGTCGACGCTGGTCGGGAATTTCGTCCAGGTCGGCCCCGACGGCAGCAAGACGCAAGGCGACTTCTACATCCAGAAGCCGGGCAAGGTGCGCTTCGAATATGACGCGCCGAGCCCGATCGACATCGTCGCCGACGGATCGTCGCTGGTGGTGCGCGACCGCAAGCTCGCGACGCAGGACGTCTATCCGCTGTCACAGACACCGCTGCGTTTCCTGCTGTCCGACCGCATCGACCTGATGAAGGACACCAACGTCGTCAACGTCTCGGCCGACGACGTCTTCGTCAGCGTCACCATCGAGGAGAAGCAGGCGCTGGTCGGCACCAGTCGCCTCTTGCTGATGTTCGGCGCCAAGGACGGCCAGTTGAAGCAGTGGACCGTCACCGACCCGCAGGGCTACGACACCACGATCGCGGTCTATAATCTGGATACGAGCAAGAAGCTCGATCCCGGCATGTTCAAGATCGATTTTACCAATTACGGCCCGTCGCCGGGCTGAGACTTACTCGCTGCTGCGATGATCGTCATGCCCGGGCTTGTCCCGGGCATCCACGTTCTGGACCTACAATCTGGACCTACAAAAAGGCGTGGATGGCCGGGTCAAGCCCGGCCATGACGGATGGAGTTTGTTAGATCAATCTCATGCGTTTTTCCCTGACAACCTGGAACATCAATTCGGTGCGGCTGCGCATCGATCTGGTCGCAAAATTTCTCAAGAGCGCGCGGCCGGACGTGCTGTGTCTCCAGGAGACCAAGTGCATCGACGACGCTTTTCCGCTGAAGCGCTTCAAGCGGCTCGGCTACGAGCATGTCGCGTTGAACGGCCAGAAGGGTTATCACGGCGTCGCCATCGTCTCGAGGATTCCGTTCGAGTCGAAGGACATCCGCACCTTCTGCGACAAGGTGGATTCACGCCACATCTCGGTATCGTTCGGTGAGAGGGCCGGGATCGCAAAGCCGCTGGTGGTGCATAATTTCTACGTGCCGGCCGGCGGCGACATTCCCGATCCCGCGCTGAACGAGAAATTCGATCACAAGCTCCGCTTCCTCGACGAGATGAAGGCGTGCGAGCCGTTGCATCCGCGCGGCGAGGATCGCCACATCCTGGTCGGCGATCTCAACGTTGCCCCGCATGAGAATGACGTCTGGTCGCACAAGCAGCTTCTGAAAGTGGTGTCGCACACGCCCATCGAAACCGAGAAGCTGCAAGCCGCGCTCGCCGCCGGCGAATGGGTCGATGTCGCGCGCGATCGCATTCCGATGTCGGAAAAGGTCTACACGTGGTGGAGCTACCGCTCCGCCGATTGGACTGTCGGCGACCGCGGCCGCAGGCTCGACCACATCTGGGTCTCGCGCGCGCTGAAAGATGCGGTGAGTGATTTCAAGATTTTGCGCGATGCGCGGAGCTGGGAGCGTCCGTCGGATCATGTGCCGGTGACGGTGACGCTCGAGGTTTAATGTCGCTCTGGCGAAAGCCAGGCCCATTACCACCAATCTTCGTTGTTGCGCGAGGACATCGGCAATCGCACCAAGCCAGAAACATTTGGGATGACGGGTCCTGGCCTTCGCCAGGACGACATCACGACGTCAGCTTCGCACCCGCCATCAATATATCGCTGGCGATCTGGCTGGAGCGCACCGCGAATTCGTCGCGCAGGCGGACGGCGGCGGCGGGGTCGCTTTCGAGCACACGCTGAAACAGGCTGCGCGCGACGCGGATGACGGAGGCGTGCTCGATCGCGATCGCGCTCGACGGCCGCTTCATCGGCACGATCAGCGCGAGCTCGCCGATCAACGCACCGGGACTTGCGATCATCTCCGCACCGGCGCCGTCGTCGACCCGGAAGGCGCCGCGCTGGACCACGAAGCCGGCATCGGCATCGTCGCCGAGATTGAACAAGACGTCGCCGCGGACGAAGTCACGCTGCTCGGAGCCGATCGCCAGCATGCGCAACGAAGCGTCTCCCAACAGGCGCAGTGTCGGGACACGCTCGAGAAGCGCTACATCATCGTCGATTGACATTCAGGTCCGGGGCTCAAGGGCACGCAATCTAAAACGATTCGCACGCCCCTGAAGCGTATCACGGCACCAGCTTGTAGCCACCGGCTTCCGTGACCAGGATTTCCGGGTTCGCGGCGTCCTTCTCGATCTTCTGGCGAAGCCGGTAAATGTGGGTTTCCAGCGTGTGGGTGGTGACGCCGGAATTGTAGCCCCAGACCTCCTGGAGCAGGGTCTCGCGCGAGACCGGCATCTGGCCGGCCCGGTAGAGGAAGCGGAGGATGGCGGTTTCCTTCTCCGTCAGCCGGACCTTGCGCGCATTGGCGGCGGTCAGCATCTTGGAGCCGGGCCGGAAAGAGTAGGGGCCGACCGAGAACACTGCGTCCTCGCTGGCTTCGTGCTGCCGGAGCTGGGCGCGGATGCGCGCCAGCAGTACGGCGAAGCGGAAGGGTTTTGCGACATAGTCGTTGGCGCCGGATTCCAGCCCCAAAATCGTGTCGGAGTCGGTGTCATGCCCGGTGAGCATGATGATCGGAGCCTTGAACCCGCCCTTGCGTAAGGAACGGACCACTTCGCGGCCATCGGTGTCGGGCAGGCCAACATCCATCAGGACGAGATCGGGGGCATTGGCCTTCGCGGCGCTCGCGCCCTTGGCGCCGGTATCGACCGCGGAGGCTTCAAATTCTTCGTGCAGCGACAATTGCTCCACCAACGTATCGCGCAGATCGGTATCGTCATCCACGATCAGGATCTTGCGGGCATTGGCCATAGGGGGTCATCCTTTTGGGGTCCGGCGCGGCGCGCATCCATGCTGCACCCAGCCGAGAGGGAAGTTTAGGGGTCGCCGTTATTATTGTTGTTCGTCTTGAAGTAGTGGGCTGTTACCGATTCACAAGCCAGAACCACTCTAACCTAGAATAGCAGGCCGTTTTGATGAATGTCCTGTAATGAATTCGACATCGCACGTTCACATGAAAAATAAAGCTGCTTCAGCTAGTTACACCATGAACCGGAGCGCCGGGCCGCTCTCGGTGATCCGCGTTAAGCCTGCCGCCGGGAAGCCGCGCCGGGGCTGGCTGACCGCCGGAGCGCTGACGATTCCGGTGGCGCTCGGACGCGGCGGCATTCTGGCGAACAAGCGCGAGGGCGATGGCGGCACCCCGCGGGGCAGCTTCCGTCCGAGGCGATTGTGGTGGCGGGGCGACCGGCACAGCCGCCCGCAGACCTTCCTGCCGGCCCGGATCATCACCGGCGAGGACGCCTGGTGCGAGGATCCCAAGGACCGTCATTACAATCAGGGAATCCGCCTCGGCGAGGGGCAGGGCGGCGACCGGCTCAAGCGGGCCGACCATCTCTATGACTTCATCATCGAAATCGACCACAATACGAGGCCGCGGATCGCCGGCCGGGGCAGCGCGGTGTTCTTGCATCTGGCCCGCGACAATTTCGGTCCCACCGCAGGCTGCGTCTCGATGACCGAAGCGGCGATGCGACAATTGCTGCGGCGGCTTGGACCAAAAACAAAAATCATCATCGGATGAGGACACATGCTCGACAAGGATCAGATCGCCGCCGCTTCGCAGGTCCTGGTCAAACATTGGCGCGACGGCACCAAGCTTGACGCGCTGGAGCCAGAGTTGCGGCCTCAGAACCGCACCGAGGCTTACGCCGTGCAGGCTGCGCTCAGCGGGACTTTGTTCGGCTGGAAGATCGCGGCAACGAGCGAGTCCGGACAGAAGCACATCAATGTCGCGGGACCGTTGGCCGGTCGGATCATGAGCGACACCGTGATCGCCGATGGCGGCACCGCCTCGATGAAGGGCAACGCGATGCGCGTCGGCGAACCGGAGTTCGCTTTCGGCATGGGGCGCGATCTGCCGCCGCGCGCGGCGCCATATACTGTCGACGAGGTGCTCGCCGCCGTGGACAGCTTGCATCCCGCGATCGAGATTCCCGATTCGCGCTTTGCCGATTTCGCCAGCGCCGGCGAGGCGCAGCTCATCGCCGACAACGCCTGTGCGCATCTGTTCGTGCTGGGCGCAGCGACGAATGCGAACTGGCGTGCCATGGATCTCGTCGAAGAGCGGCCGCAGATCACGCTACGCGGCCAGCGCTATCTCGGCCACGGCAAGAACGTGCTCGGCGATCCCCGCATTGCCCTGGCCTGGCTGGCCAACGAGCTGCGTGGCCTCGGCATCACCTTGCGGGCAGGGGAGGTTGTGACCACGGGCACGTGCCATCCGCCGCTTCCGATCCAGGCGGGTGATCGGTTTGTCGCGGACTTTGGCGCGCTGGGGAAGGTGGCAGTGGGGTTTGAATAGGCCCCACATACACCACCGTCATTGCGAGCGCAGCGAAGCAATCCAGAATCTTTCTGCAGAGGGACTCTGGATTGCTTCGCTCCGCTCGCAATGACGAAATCGAGAGTTCGTATGGCGCTCTGCCGTCGCTAACGGCTCTCACCGGCGCCCGAAGATCGCACTGCCCACGCGCACATGGGTGGCGCCGAGCATGATCGCGGTCGCATAATCCGCGCTCATGCCCATCGAGAGCTTCTTCAATCCATTGCGCGCGGCGACCTTGGCGGTCAGCGCGAAATGCGCCGCCGGCGGCTCGTCTACCGGCGGGATGCACATCAACCCCGAGATCGTCAGCCCGTAGGTGTCGCGGCAGCTCGCGATGAAAGCATCGGCCTCGCCGGGCGCGATGCCCGCCTTCTGCGGCTCCTCACCGATATTGATCTGCACGAACAATTCCGGGTGCTTGTTCTGGGATTCGATTTCCTTGGCTAACGCCTGGCAAATGCTCGGGCGATCGACCGAATGGATGGCATCGAACAGCGCGACTGCCTCTTTCGCCTTGTTGGATTGCAGCGGGCCGATCAGATGCAGCGCGATATCGGGGTAAACAGAAGTTAACGCGGGCCACTTGCCTTTGGCCTCCTGCACGCGATTCTCCCCGAATACGCGCTGCCCGGCGTCGATGACCGGGGTAATTGCATCCGCGGCGAAAGTTTTCGACACCGCGATCAGCGTCACGGAGGCACGCTCGCGCCGCGCATCCTTGCAGGCGCGCGCGATTTCGGCTTCGACCGCGGCGAGCGCGTTTGGTGAATGGCCGGTTAGCGGCGCGGCGTTGGCTTCAGTCATGATGTCGCATCGGAGCTGGTTGTTGCGGAGCTAGTTCTAATTTTACCGAGTTCAAGAAAGAGTTTTTGAACCCCTCGCTTTACCTTAGCCGCGGGGTGGGCAGCGAAGATGTCAAACGTCAGTTTCAACCGCAAACGAGCGAAACTCAAGCAGGTTCTCGGAATCCGGGCGCGGCTTGCGTTGCTCGCGGTGATTCTGGTGACGCCTTTGATGTTCGAACGCATCCGATCGCTGGAAGACACGCGCACACGGCAGATCGCACAGGCCACAGCCGAATTCACCACCGTTGCAAGACACAGCGCCGATGCGCAGCGCGAGGTGATCTCGTCGGTCGAGACCATCCTGAAATCGGAAGCTTTCATCCGCGCCTCCGCCGGCGGCATCAGCAAGAGCTGTGACGTGCTGCGCGCGAGCCTGCCGTCGAATCTTCCCTGGATCCGCACGCTTCTGATCGCCGGCCAGGACGGGCGCATCCAGTGCGCCACCAACAACATGTATGTCGGCCTGGACCTCAGTGACCGCCCGTATTTCCAGCAGGCGCAGGAAACCGGCCGCTTCGTCCTGAGCGACTTCATCCTATCGCGCCCGGTGCTGACACCGACCGTCATGGCGGTTTACCCGGTGTCCGCCTTCAGCGGCGTAGCGGATGCCGTCGTGCTCGCCACCGTCAACCTCGACTGGATGTCGAAGGTCATGAGCAATCTGGGGGGTCGCGCCGGCATCACGGCCGTGCTGGTCGACAGCACCGGCACCGTGCTGGCGGCACCGGCCGACCAGCATAGTGCGATCGGCCGTCCGCTCGACAACATGCCGCTGATGTCCGCGATCGCCGACAAGGCGCTGAGGTCTGACCAGGACGAAGGTTCACTCTCTTTCCTCGCTGCCGACGGCTCCCGCCGCGCGGTCAGCTATATCCGCATCGCCGGAACTAATGCCCGCCTGATCGCCAGCATCGACGAGGACAAGGTGTCCGCGGCCGTGAGCCGCGACATCCGCACCGCCTATCTCCAGCTCGGTTTCGTCGTCGTATTCGTGCTGCTCGGCGCGCTGATCGCAGCCGAGAAACTGGTGATCAAGCCGATCAGGATGCTCGCCGACATGGCCAAGCGTCTGGGCGAGGGCGATCTGTCGGCGCGTGCCGCGCGCAATCGCCTGCCGGCCGAGTTCGTGCCGCTCGCCCGCGCGTTCAACGCGATGGCCGCACAGCTCAGCCAGCGCGAACGCGAGCTGATGGCGAGCAATGACCGACTCACGGTGATGGCCTCGATCGACATGTTGTCGGGGCTTGCCAACCGCCGCGGCTTCCAGAGCCGCCTCGATTTCGAATGGATGCGCGCGCAGCAATATGGCAGCGACCTAGCGCTGTTGATGATCGACGTCGACCATTTCAAGCTGTTCAACGACACCTACGGCCATCTCGAAGGCGATTCTTGCCTGACCAGGCTCGGCGAATCGCTGTCCGGCATCGCCGCCGACACGATGGGCTTCGCGGCCCGCTACGGCGGCGAGGAATTCTGCCTGTTGCTGCCGAACACCGACGTGGCGCGCGCCGTCGAAATTGGCGAACAGGCGCGTGCGGCCGTGCTGAAGCTGGGCCTGCCGCACATCACCTCCGACCACATGATCGTCACCGTCTCGATCGGCGTTGCCGCGACCAAGCCCAACGAGAGCTTGCGTCCGGGCGATTTGATCGAAGCCGCCGACGCCGCGCTCTACGCCGCCAAGCACCGCGGTCGCAACAACGTCGTCGAGCATGGCATCACGGTGATCGACAACGGCGCGGCGGAAATGATGATGGCGGGCTGAGGGCTAACCCGCAGCCCGGACGCGATCGACCTCGCTCTCGGTGACCAGGCCCGGCGAGCCGAACAGGACTCTCCGTATTTTTGCGGAGCAGCCTTGCGGCGCCGCGCCGCCAGCGGCAACCCATTGACCCCCCGAGGACTTCTATGGCCTAGTCCGCCGTCTTTAGACGGCCAGATCCACGAAAACCCAACGATTCCATGACCTCCGAACGCTACAACGCCCGCGACGCCGAACCGCGCTGGCAAGCCGCCTGGGACCAACAGGCGATCTTCGTCTCCAAAAACGACGATCCGCGGCCGAAATACTATGTGCTTGAGATGTTCCCCTACCCGTCGGGGCGCATCCATATCGGCCATGTCCGCAATTACACGCTTGGCGACGTACTGGCCCGCTTCATGCGAGCCAAGGGTTTCAACGTGCTGCACCCGATGGGCTGGGACGCTTTCGGCCTGCCGGCCGAGAACGCCGCGATCGAGCGCAAGGTCGCACCGAAGGCCTGGACCTACGCCAACATCGCCGCGATGAAGAAGCAGCTCCGTTCGATCGGACTGTCGCTGGACTGGAGCCGCGAGATCGCGACCTGCGATCCCTCCTATTACAAACACCAGCAGAAGATGTTTCTGGACTTCCTGCGCGAAGGCCTCGCCGAGCGCGAGAAGCGCAAGGTGAACTGGGACCCCGTCGACATGACCGTGCTCGCCAACGAGCAGGTGATCGACGGGAAGGGCTGGCGTTCGGGTGCCGTTGTCGAGCAACGGGAAATGAACCAGTGGGTCTTCAAGATCACGAAGTACTCGCAGGAGCTGCTGTCTGCACTGGATACGCTGGACCGCTGGCCCGACAAGGTGCGGCTGATGCAGCGCAACTGGATCGGCCGGTCCGAGGGCCTGCTGATCCGCTTCGCGCTCGACGCGGCGACGACGCCGGCCGGCGAGAGCGAGCTGAAGATTTTTACGACACGCCCGGACACGCTGTTCGGCGCGAAGTTCATGGCGATCTCGGCCGATCATCCGCTGGCGCAGGCAGCCGCGGCTAAGAATCCGAAGCTTGCCGAGTTCATCGGCGAGATCAAGCGGATGGGCACGGCGCAGGAGATCATCGACACCGCCGAGAAGCAGGGATTCGATACCGGCATCCGCGCGGTCCACCCGTTCGATCCGAGCTGGAAGCTGCCGGTCTATGTCGCCAACTTCGTGCTGATGGAATACGGCACCGGCGCCATTTTCGGCTGTCCCGCACACGACCAGCGCGACCTCGACTTCGTCAACAAGTACGCTCTCGGCAACACGCCGGTGGTGTGCCCCGAGGGCCAGGATCCGAAATCATTCGTCATCACCGATACCGCCTATGACGGTGACGGCCGCATGATCAATTCGCGTTTCCTTGACGGCATGACCATCGATCAGGCCAAGGACGAGGTGGCGAAGCGTCTCGAGACCGAGCTGCGCGGCAACGCGCCGGTCGGCGAGCGCCAGGTCAATTTCCGCCTGCGCGACTGGGGCATTTCGCGCCAGCGCTATTGGGGCTGCCCGATCCCCGTCATCCATTGCCCGAAATGCGACGTCGTGCCGGTGCCGGATGCCGATCTGCCCGTCGAACTGCCGGACGATGCGACCTTCGACAAGCCGGGCAACGCGCTCGATCATCATCCGACCTGGAAGCACGTCACCTGTCCGCAATGCGGCGGCAAGGCTAGCCGCGAAACTGACACCATGGACACCTTCGTGGATTCGTCCTGGTACTTTGCGCGTTTCACCGATCCCTGGAACGAGAACGCGCCGACGACGCCCGCGGTCGCCAACCGCATGCTGCCGGTCGACCAGTATATCGGCGGCGTCGAGCACGCGATCCTGCATCTGCTCTACAGCCGCTTCTTCACCCGCGCGATGAAGGCGACCGGGCACATCGCCCTGGACGAGCCGTTCGCGGGCATGTTCACGCAGGGCATGGTAGTGCACGAGACCTACCAGAAGGCCGACGGCACCTACGTCCAGCCGGTCGAGGTGAAGGTCGAGACCGGCGCCAACGGCCGCCGCGCCACGCTGCTGACGTCAGGCGAAGACATCCAGATCGGCCCGATCGAGAAGATGTCGAAGTCGAAGAAGAACACGGTCGACCCCGACGACATCATCGAGACCTACGGCGCCGACGTCGCCCGCTGGTTCATGCTGTCGGACTCCCCGCCCGAGCGCGACGTGATCTGGAGCGATGAGCGCGTCCAGGGCGCCTCGCGCTTCGTGCAGCGGCTGTGGCGGCTGGTGAACGACTCTGTCGAAGCCGGCAAGGCCGCGCCGGCGGCGGCCCGGCCCGCCAGCTTCGGCCCGGACGCCACCGCCTTGCGCAAGGCCGCCCATGGCGCGCTGGACAAGGTCACCACCGGGATCGAGCGGCTGCACTTCAACGTCTGCCTCGCCCATATCCGCGAATTCACTAACGCGTTTGCGGAGATCTTGCAGCGTCCCGGCCAGCCGGCTCCAGATTTGGCCTGGGCGATCCGGGAGGCCAGCCAGATCCTGGTCCAGCTGTTCTCCCCGATGATGCCGCATTTGGCCGAGGAGTGTTGGCAGGTTCTGGGCCAGAGCGGGCTGGTTTCCGAGGCCAATTGGCCCCAAATCGAACGCGATTTGCTGGTTGAAGACAGTGTGACCCTGGTGGTCCAGGTCAACGGTAAGAAGCGGGGCGAGGTCACAGTTGCAACAGCGGCCGAGAATCCGGAAATCGAGGCTGCCGTTTTGGCCCTCGATGCGGTAAAACTGGCCTTGGATGGCAAACCCGTCCGCAAGGTGATTATCGTCCCCAAGAGGATCGTGAATGTTGTCGGCTAGGATCCGCATCGCAGCCCGCTTGCTGGCGGTCGCCGCACTGGCGGCCATGACGGCCGGCTGCTTCCACCCGATGTATGCCGAGCACACCGACGGCACCCCCGGTCTGCGCGAGAAGCTGATGGGGGTCGATCTGCCCCCGATCGCCAAAGCCAATGCCTCACGCGAGGCCCGGGTCGGCGTCGAGGTCCGCAACGCACTGGCCTTCAAGCTCTATGGCACTGCCACCGGCATGCCGCCAACCCACCGCCTCGAGATCCGCTTCGCAAGCAGCAAGACGTCGCTGATCGTCGATCCCAACACCGGCCTGCCGAGCAGCGAAAACTACGGTCTCGACGCCCAGTACAATCTGATCGAGGTCGTCAGCGGCAAGTCGGTGATGACCGGCACCACGTTCGCCCGCGTGTCCTACGACATGCCCGGCTCCTATCAGCGTTTCAGCCGCAACCGCGCGGTACGTGATGCTGAGGATCGTGCCGCCAACGAGATCGCCGAGAACATCACGACTCGACTCGCCTCGTTCTTCACCGCGGGCACTTAATTCATCCCGTCACCCCGGTTCGCCCGGAATGACGAGTCCCAGGCAACATGGTCGCGCTGCGCGGAAAAGAGATCGACGCCTTTCTCGCCCGCCCCGATGCGGGCCGTCCGATCATCCTGCTCTATGGTCCCGACGCCGGCCTGGTCCGCGAACGCGCGGATGCGCTGATCGCCTCGGCCGTCGACGATCCCAATGATCCCTTCTCGCTGGTCAAGGTCGATGGCGACGAGCTCTCCGCCGAGCCGTCGCGCCTCGTCGACGAGGCCATGACGGTGCCGCTGTTCGGCGGCCGCCGCGCCATCCGCGTGCGCGCCGGCTCGCGCAGCTTTGCCAGTGCTATCGACACGCTGGCGGAGATGGGCGTCAGGGATTGCCGCATCGTGATCGAGGCCGGCGAGCTGCGCCCGGAATCGCCACTGCGCAAGGCCTGCGAACGCGCCAAGACGGCCGTCGCGATCGCCTGCTATCCCGATACCGAGCGCGATCTCGCCAAGCTGATGGAAGACGAGCTCCGCATCGCCAATTTGCGCATCGCGCAAGATGCCCGCGCGGCGCTGATGTCGTTCCTCGGCGGCGACCGGCAGGCCTCGCGCAACGAGCTGCGCAAGCTCACGCTCTATGCCCATGGCAAGGGCGAGATCACCCTGGATGACGTGATGGCTGTCGTCGCCGATGCGTCGGAGCTGAAACTCGATCCGATCGTCGATGGCGCCTTCGCCGGCCGGCCCGAGATCGTCGAGAACGAGTTTGCCAAAGCCATGATCGCCGGCACCTACCCTGGCGTGATCATCTCCGCCGCGCAGCGTCAGGCGGCGTGGCTGCACAAATCGGCGCTCGCAATCGCCGACGGCACGCCTGCTTCTGCCGTGCTCGACAGCGGCTATCCACGGCTGCATTTTTCGCGGAAGCCCGCGGTCGAAACTGCACTGCGCAATTTCAGCGTGGCGCGGCTCGCCGCCATCATCGAGCAGCTCGCGACCGCCGCGCTCGACACCCGCAAGCAATCCACCCTCGCCGCCGCCATCGCCCAGCGCACCCTGATGGCGATCGCGGCCAATGCGAAGCGGCGGGGCTGAGCTTCCCAATGTAGCCCTGGCCTAGTGCGCAATTGCGCACGGGAGCCAGGACCCATTACCCCAGGGAGAGGTTTGGGGAAAATTCGTAGTCCGGTATTGCGACCAGCTCCAATCGAGACATCACGCGGTGTGGGTCCTGCCCTTCGCCAGGACGACACCGAGGGTGGAAGCTACACCGCGCCCTTCGCCAGCCGTCGCATCACCTCGTCGAGCTGATCGAGGTTGCGGTAGTTGATCTGCACGGAGCCGCCGGGGTCGCGGTGGCTCACCGTGACCTTGAGCCCGAGCGCATCACTGACGCGCTTTTCTAGATCGATCGTGTCAGGGTCTTTTTCCTTCGCCCCCGAGCGCGCCTTCTGCGGCTTGCGCTCCGGCACGCCCTCTTCATGCGCCAGCGCCTCGGCCTGGCGGACGTTGAGGCCCTCCTCGACGATGCGCTTGGCGGCCGCGAGCGGATCAGGCACGCCGATCAGCGCGCGGGCATGACCTGCGGTCAGCTCGCCGCTCGTGATCAGGGTTTGCACCTCGGCGGGAAGCTTCGTCAGCCGCATCATGTTGGCGATGTGGCTGCGGCTCTTGCCGACGACTTTGGCGATGTCGTCCTGGCTGCGTTTGAACTCGTTGGCGAGCGCGTGATAGCCGAGCGCCTCTTCCATCGGATTGAGGTCTTCGCGCTGCACGTTCTCGACGATCGCGAACTCCAGCGCATCGCTGTCGCTGATGTCGACGGGGACGATCGGCACTTCGTGCAGGCCGGCCATTTGCGAGGCGCGCCAGCGCCGTTCGCCGGCGATGATCTCGAAGCGGTCCTGCGCACCCTTCACCGGGCGCACCACGATCGGCTGGATCACGCCATGCTGCCTGATCGAATCGCTGAGCTCCCTGAGCTCGCTCTCCGAAAAGGTGCGGCGCGGGTTGCGCGGATTGGGCTTGATGAACTCGATCGGCACCTTGCGTTGCGCGCGCGGCCGATCGACATGCTGAGCCTCGCCGCCGACGTCACCGATTAGACTCGCAAGACCCCGGCCCAGTCGCGAACGCGCTTCGTCGGCCATCGCCAGCTCCCTTGGATTCACGATGCAGCACTCCAGAACTGAATTGTCGAAACTCGTAACTCGTAGGATCAACGCCGCTTCAATGCGTCGTCCGAAGCTCGCGCTCGCGCTGGATCACTTCGGTGGCGAGCCGCAAGTAGGCTTCGCTGCCGACGCATTTGAGATCGTAGACCAGCACCGGCTTGCCGTAGGACGGCGCCTCCGAGATGCGCACGTTGCGCGGGATCATGGTCTTGTAGACCTTCTCGCCCATGAACTGCCGGACGTCGGCAACGACCTGGTTCGAGAGATTGTTGCGCGAGTCGAACATGGTCAGCACGATGCCGTGGATCGACAGGCTCGGATTGAGCGTCGAGCGCACCTGCTCCACCGTCTGCAGCAATTGCGACAGACCTTCGAGCGCGAAGAACTCGCACTGGAGCGGCACCAGGATTGCGTCGGAAGCCGCCATCGCGTTCACGGTGATCAAGTTGAGCGAGGGCGGACAGTCGATCAGCACGTAAGTGTAATCGGCGTCGGGCGAGACGTTGTTGTTGAGCGCGCTGATCGCATCGCGCAGCTTGTACGCACGACCCGGCGTGGTGCCGAGCTCGAGCTCAAGGCCGGAGAGATCCATGGTCGAGGGCGCGATATGCAGCCGCGGCACTGCCGTCGACACCACCGCTTCCCGCAGGCTCGCCTCGCCGATCAGAACGTCATAGGTCGAGCAGGAGCGGTTGCGGCGATCGATGCCGAGTCCGGTCGAGGCATTGCCCTGCGGATCGAGATCGACGATCAGGACGCGCTCGCCGATCGCAGCGAGCGCCGTGCCGAGATTGATCGCCGTGGTTGTTTTTCCCACGCCGCCCTTCTGATTCGCCAGCGCCAGGATGCGCGGATGGCCCTGCGGGACGGCGGCGGTCTGTTCTTGCTGCGGTTCGTCAATCACGCTCATCGCAAATTCCCCCACTCGGCCCCTGACGCCTCACCCGCGCCGTTCGACGGAAGCCAGCTCGACGATCCAACCGTCGCCTGTACGGCTGTGGTGGAGCTGCGGCTGAATATTCCAATATTTAGTGGCTTCGGTCAATTCAGCCTCTACATCTTGACCCTTGAGAAACAACGCCTTTGCGCCCCGGCGCATCAGCGGCTCCGCAAAGCCGATGAGTTGATGTAGCGGAGCCAGCGCACGCGCGGTGACGCAATCGACCGGGCCGGTGATTCTATCCACATTATCCCCGATCTCAGCGAGATGTACGACTCCCGGAGATGTCGTGACGCGCACGGCTTCGCGCAGGAAGGCCGCCTTCTTGGCGATTCGCTCGACCAGATGGACGCTCGCCCCGGCCGTCCCGGCCATGGCGCAGGCCAGGACGATCCCGGGAAAGCCGCCACCGCTGCCGAGGTCGGCCCAACGTTTGGCCGATGGGGCGAGAGCGACGAGCTGAAGAGAGTCGGCGATGTGCCGGGTCCAGAGGTACGGCAATGTCGAGGGCGCGACGAGGTTGGTCTTGGCCTGCCACTCCCGCAGCAGTGCGATGTAGCGATCGAGCCGGGCTTCCGTTTCATGTGAAACAGGCGCGAGGTTGAGCGCCGCAACCTTGTCGGCTGCAATGACGACGTCCCACGATCGATCGTTGGCGCTGGCCTTGTCGATCTTTGGCCGGGCAGGCGCCGGTTCGGAGCGAACACCGGCACCCTCACCCGCCGAGGGTTTTCCTGAAGACGATCTGCCGCCGCCCGGCCCGCGCTGTTTCACGTGAAACCTATGCGATTACTTTGGAAGTCTTCCGCGCTTCGCGGCGGAGATAGGCCGCAAGAATGCCGAGCGCGGCAGGCGTCATGCCGTCGATTCGGCCGGCCTGGCCAACGGTGAACGGCCGCGCGTTCTCCAGCTTGGCCCGCACCTCATTGGAGAGACCGGGGACCTGCTGGTAATCGACGTCCGACAACACCATCCCCTCGTCCCGCCTGAAGGCTTCGACGTCCGCGCTCTGGCGCTCCAGATAGACATCGTACTTCGCGTCGATCTCGAGATGGGTGGCAATGACGGGATCAATGCCGGACAGCTCGGGCCAGATCGCACGGACCTGGCTCCAGCCAATATCGGGATAGGCCATCAGTTCGAAAGCCGAGCGCCGCTGGCCGTCCCGGTTCAGGGACAGACCATGCTTGATCGCTTCGTTCGGAGTGATCGTCAGCGACTTCGAGAGCGCTCGTGCCGCATTCAGGGCGTCCATCTTGGCGCGATGATGCACCGTCCGGGCGCTGCCAACGCAGCCCAGAGCGACGCCCTTCTCGGTCAAACGCTGATCGGCATTGTCGGCACGCAGTGTCAGGCGGTACTCGGCCCTGGAGGTGAACATCCGATAGGGTTCGCTGATGCCGCGGGTGACGAGGTCGTCGACCATGACGCCAAGATAGCCATCAGCTCGGTCGAACACTGTCAGCGCGGCGCCGCTCGCAGCCAATGCCGCGTTCAGCCCGGCCACGATGCCCTGGCCGGCAGCTTCCTCGTACCCCGTGGTGCCATTGATCTGGCCGGCCAGGAACAGACCGCGCAGGCGCTTGGTCTGGAGGGTCGGATCGAGCTCACGCGGATCGATGTGGTCGTATTCGATGGCATAGCCCGGCCGGACCATCTTCACCCGCTCCAGGCCGGGAATGGTTGCGAGAATGGCGAGCTGAACGTCCTCCGGCAGCGAGGTCGAGATGCCGTTGGGATAGACAGTGCTGTCGTCGAGCCCTTCCGGCTCCAGGAAGATCTGGTGACCGTCGCGATCGCCGAAGCGAACGATCTTGTCCTCGATCGAGGGGCAATAGCGCGGTCCGGAGCTCTTGATCTGGCCGGAGTACATCGGAGAGCGATGAACATTGGCCCGGATCACCTCATGGGTGGCGGAATTGGTTCGGGTGATTCCGCACTGGATCTGCGGCGTCGTGATCCGCTCGGTCACCATCGAAAACGGCTCCGGAGGCTCGTCCCCCGGCTGCATCTCGACCGCCGACCAGTCGATCGTCGTGCCATCCAGACGCGGCGGAGTGCCCGTCTTGAGCCGTCCAAGGGTGAATCCGGC
This sequence comes from Bradyrhizobium sp. Kon56, assembly GCF_055807635.1. NCBI lineage: Bacteria > Pseudomonadati > Pseudomonadota > Alphaproteobacteria > Hyphomicrobiales > Nitrobacteraceae > Bradyrhizobium > Bradyrhizobium sp. Kon56. The sequence goes on from NZ_JBVVOU010000002.1 coordinate 272,413, forward strand.
GCGCTCGAACGAGGTCGAAAGGCCCATCGCAGGCGCCTCGCCGACCCTGCCGGCGGGCCAATTCTTCTCTCCGAGATGGATCAGACCGCGAAGGAAGGTGCCGGTGGTGACGACGACAGCCCCTGCCCGAAGCTCGCGGCCATCTGCCAGGCGCAGGCCGATCACCCGTCCCTCGACCACGATCAGCTCGTCCGCTTCGCCTTCGACCACGGAAAGACCCTCGGTCTCCCGGATCGCCGCCTGCATCGCGGCCGCATAGAGCTTCCGGTCGGCCTGCGCGCGCGGACCACGGACCGCTGGGCCCTTACGACGATTGAGAACGCGAAACTGAATACCGCCGGCGTCGCCGACCCGGCCCATCAGACCATCGAGCGCGTCGACCTCGCGAACCAGATGGCCCTTGCCGAGACCGCCAATGGCGGGATTGCAGGACATCGCGCCGACCGTGGAGAAGCGGTGCGTCACCAGAGCGGTCGCCGCGCCCATCCGGGCAGAGGCAGAAGCGGCCTCACAGCCGGCATGGCCGCCGCCAATCACAATGACGTCGAAGCTCTCTCGCTCTGTTCGCATGGACGGACTTCTAGCTCAGAGGCGGGGAAGCCGGAAGCGGAAACTGGAAAGGGCGGTTGTTTCACGTGAAACGGTGCAAGCGGAGCCCAGATGTTTTTCGCGAAAACAACCCCATGCACAGTAGAACCGCCCTTGGAAAGATTATCATTTTCAGTGGGAGAAAACGGAGCTCCCGAAGCATAAAGTGTCTACTGAAGGGCCGTAACGTCCAGATGCGGCCCGGTCTCCGAAGCTCGATGGCAGCGGCATACTCCCATCATCGCGAGCGGAGTGATCCGGGATCTCTCCGCTCACCCGCTCCCTTAGCTGCCACGTTTGCCAGCAAATATGGGTAATGGAGTCACGTTTCACGTGAAACGTCTCGGAACGCGAAGCAGTGTTTCACGTGAAACGAAGAAGTGGAACAAAGGCTAGTTCTACAATGAAGAACTAGGGCTACTTCCCAACGCAGAACTTCTGAAAAATCGCCCCCAGGACGTCCTCGACATCCACCCGACCCAGCAGCCGGCCCAAGGCATAGGCCGCAGCGCGCAGCTCTTCGGCGGCAAGCTCCTCGCCGTCTTCTACAAGCTCTAGACTCCGCCGCAAGCTGTCCGACGCTCGGCGCAGCAAATCCCGCTGCCGGGCCCGGGTCACCAACGCGCCCTCAGTCGTTCCGAAGAAGTCGGCGGCGAATTTCACCATAGCATCGACCAGCTCGGGAATGCCGTCCCCCCGGCTGGCGGCGATTCCGAACTCACCGTACAGGCCGACGTCCTCGACCCCGCCGAGATCGATCTTGTTGCGCACGATCCAGACCGAACCGCCGGAGCGGCTGCCTGCGTTGCCGGACTTCCCCAGCAACGGCATTGCGGCCGGATCGACCGCGCGCCCCGCCTCCACCAGCCACAACACGAGGTCGGCGTCTTTGGCTCGGGCTCGCGCCCGGCGAACACCCTCCTGCTCCACCGGATCGTCGGTCTCGCGAATGCCGGCCGTGTCGATCACCGTGACGGGATAGCCATCAAGATCGAGCTGCACCTCGATCACATCGCGTGTCGTGCCGGCATGCGGCGAGACGATCGCGACGTCGCGGCGCGCGAGCTGGTTGATCAGCGTCGACTTACCCACATTCGGCTCGCCCGCGATCGCAACCATCAGGCCGTCGCGCAAGCGTTCAGCTTGTCCCTGTGCCGCAAGGACTTCTGCGATTTCGTCATGCAGCGCACTGATCGCCTTGACCGCAGGCGCTCTCAACTCGGCGGGCACATCGCCCTCGTCGGAGAAATCGATGCCGGCCTCGATCAAGGCCGAAGCCTCGATGATGCGCTCGCGCCAGTCGCGCGCGCGATTGCCGAGGAGACCCTGCAACTGCCGCAACGCCTGGCGGCGCTGGCGGTCGGTGTCGGCATGAATGAGATCGTCGAGGCCCTCCGCCTCGGTCAGGTCGAGCTTGCCGTTCTCGAAGGCGCGCCGGGTGAATTCGCCCGGTTCGGCAGCTCGCATATTCGGAATTACGGAAATTGCGGCAAACAGTGCGGCCAGCACCGCGCGGCCGCCATGGACGTGAAATTCGGCGACGTCCTCGCCGGTCGCGCTGCCGGGCCCCGGAAACCACAACACCACCGAATCGTCGATCGGCTGGCCCACGCCGTCATGAAGGAGCCGGCGGCTGGCCTGCCTCGGCGCCGGCAGCTTGCCCGCCAGCGTCGTCAGCACCAGGCTGGCGCCTGGCCCGGAGACACGCACCGCCGCAAGCGCACTTGGCGGACGGCCAGACGACAGTGCAAAGATGGTGTGGTCTCGCGGATACATAGCCTATTTGTCCGGCTGAAAGGGAAAAGGCAAACATCCGTTTCGGCTGACAAATCGAGCGATTATGCTGCTTGGATCTCGCAAAACGAATGGTGCGATGCAATACATTCGCGAGCGTCTCCTGCAAGACCCACTTCCAACGGAATGAGCGGCATCCCTCGATCCCGCTATTCATAAATTATATCAACATCTTAGACGACGCCTACTCCAGACGACAAACGCCCGCCATGCTGCAGCTCGCTGCAACAAAGGCGCACAAAGAAAAAGGGCGCCCGAAGGCGCCCTTTGGATCATGTTGCAGTGCAATCAGGTGTTCATCGAATCGAAGAACTCGGAATTGCTCTTGGTCGAGCGCAGCTTGTCGAGCAGGAAGTCGATGCCGTCCATCGTCCCCATCGGATTCAGGATGCGGCGGAGTACGTACATCTTCTTCAGAACCACCGGATCGGTGATCAGCTCTTCCTTACGGGTGCCGGAGCGCGAAATGTCGATCGCCGGGAAGGTCCGCTTGTCCGACACCTTGCGATCGAGGATCAGCTCGGAGTTGCCGGTGCCTTTGAACTCTTCGAAGATGACTTCGTCCATACGGCTGCCGGTATCAACCAGCGCAGTCGCGATGATCGTCAGCGAGCCGCCCTCTTCGATGTTGCGGGCGGCGCCGAAGAACCGCTTCGGCCGCTGCAGCGCGTTGGCATCGACACCGCCGGTCAGCACCTTGCCCGATGACGGCACCACGGTGTTGTAGGCGCGGCCGAGGCGCGTGATGGAGTCCAGCAGGATCACGACGTCGCGGCCATGCTCGACCAGACGCTTGGCCTTCTCGATCACCATCTCGGCGACCTGGACATGGCGCACCGCCGGCTCGTCGAAGGTCGAGGAGACGACCTCGCCCTTCACCGAGCGCTGCATGTCCGTGACTTCTTCCGGACGTTCGTCGATCAGGAGCACGATCAGATAGCACTCGGGATGATTATGCGCGATCGAGTGCGCGATGTTCTGCATCAGCACGGTCTTGCCCGTGCGCGGCGGCGCGACGATCAGCGCGCGCTGACCCTTGCCGATCGGCGCAACGATGTCGATCACCCTTGCAGACAGGTCTTTCCGCGTGGGGTCGTCGATTTCCATGCGGAAGCGCTGATTCGGAAACAGCGGCGTGAGGTTGTCGAAATTGACCTTGTGCTTGGCCTTTTCCGGGTCCTCGAAATTGAGCGTGTTGACCTTCAGCAGCGCGAAATAGCGCTCGCCCTCCTTCGGGCTGCGGATGTGGCCTTCGATAGTGTCGCCGGTGCGCAGGCCAAAACGGCGGATCTGCGAGGGCGAAACGTAGATGTCATCCGGGCCCGGCAGATAATTCGCATCGGGCGAGCGGAGGAAGCCGAAGCCGTCGGAGAGAACCTCGACGACGCCTTCTCCGACGATGTCGGTCTCGGCGAGCGCAAGCTGCTTGAGGATGGCGAACAGCAGCTCCTGCTTGCGCATGGTGCTGGCATTCTCGACCCCATTCTCTTCCGCGAACGAGACGAGCTCGGCCGGCGTCTTCGACTTGAGGTCCTGGAGTTTGATTTCCCGCATTGGGGTGGTCCTGTGGGGTAACCTGGGAGGGGGGTGCGAGGAGGCTCTGAAATGCGGACGCGAAAAGGTAAGGTCCGCAGGTCTGGCAAGGAGAGCGCCGGTGAGGCTTCAAACCTGATGGGGTGTCCGGCCTCTGGAAAGCTCAGACACGACCACATCCGCCTGCGTTGGGTGGGATATCGCTAATATAGAAAATCGCCTCACACTCCGCAAGCAGAAGCACTGAGCGATTGTTCGCGACCGCTGCCTAGAACGGCTTCACGATCACCATGATGACGATCAGAATCATCAAGGCAGTTGGTACCTCGTTGATAATCCGATAGAATTTCTGGCTCCGGGGGCGCCGGTCCGCCGCGAAATCCTTCAGCCAGCGCGAAAAAAAGCCGTGGACCGCGGACATCGCCAGGACCAGTGCCAGTTTTACGTGCAGCCAGCCGAAAGTGAACCAGTGTCCAGCCCAGGCGAGGTAGAGCCCGGCGAGCCAGGTCACGATCATAGCGGGGTTGATGATCGCCTTGAACAGCCGCCGTTCCATGATCTTGAACGTTTCCGACTGCTGCGAGCCGACTTCAGCCTCGCAATGATAAACGAACAGCCGTGGCAAATAGAGCATGCCCGCCATCCAGGAAATGACGGCGATCACATGCAGCGCCTTGATCCAGAGGTAGACGTCTTCAAACATGTCTGGGGGTCCGGATTCCTGCCCAGCCGAGGGGAACGCTGGGGATAGTAAGAACTCGTTAAGGTCTTGCCTGCACACATATCCGTCCGTAGCGCCCTTCTCCAATAAGAATCTTAGATTCTTAAGGTTTGAGTCTATGTGACGGTGAATTGGACTCACACATTTCCGTCCGCCCGTTCACACGCGCTTGTTCACATCCATCAACATATCCTCTGACAGCTCCGGCCGCTTTCGATAAGTCGGTCAGCTTCAAAGGCTTGCGCGTTTCTGTCGGCAGCTTATCAAGAGGGTTATCGACGCAATCCCGTTTCCCTTTCGGGAGGGCGTCGAAGTTGTTCTCAGGGGCAGCGGTGTGAAGAAAATCGGCCGTTGTCCCGCCCCCGGTGTCGCACATCCCTTTCCGGGAGGTTAAGCTCCACAGAAATCCACAAACCACACCGACTCCATACAAAGGGCTTTTGTGCCGACTTCGAACAATTATTTCCATCTGCACCTCGTCTCCGACTCCACCGGTGAGACGCTGATCACGGTCGCGCGCGCCGTTGCCGCCCAGTACGCCAACGTGACCCCGGTCGAGCACGTCTATCCGCTGGTGCGCAGCCAGAAACAGCTCGATCGCGTGCTCGACGAGATCGAGGAAGCGCCGGGAATCGTGCTGTTCACGCTGCTCGAGAAGGATCTGGTTTCGAGGCTCGAGGATAAGTGCAAGGGGATCAATGTTCCGAGCCTGTCGATCATCGGGCCGGTGATGCAGTTGTTCGAGGCCTATCTCGGAGCTGCCACGACCGGCCGGGTCGGCGCCCAGCACGTGCTCAATGCCGAATACTTCAAGCGTATCGACGCGTTGAACTACACGATGATCCACGATGACGGCCAGCATGTCGAAGGGCTCGACGACGCGGACGTGGTGCTCGTCGGCGTTTCCCGCACCTCCAAGACCCCGACGTCGATCTACCTTGCCAACCGAGGCATCCGCACTGCCAACGTGCCGCTGGTTCCAGGCATTCCGGTGCCCTCGCAACTGGAGACGTTGACGCGACCGCTGGTGGTGAGCTTGCATGCGACGCCGGAACGATTGATCCAGGTGCGCACGAACCGCCTGCTCTCCATGGGGGCCGATTCCAGCAGCGACACTTATACCGACAAGCAGTCGGTCGCCGAGGAGGTCGCATTTGCCCGCAAGCTGAGCGCCAAGCACGATTGGCCGCTGCTCGACGTCACGCGGCGCTCGATCGAGGAAACCGCCGCGGCGATCATGAAACTCTACAGCGATCGTCAGCGTAACCGGCCTTCTGAATAGCTTTGGGATAGTTTCGCGATGGGTCTGTGGCTCGGCAAATTTTCGTTGATCCTGGCCTCGCAGAGCAGCGCGAGAAAGATGCTCCTGGCCAATACCGGGCTCGAGTTCAAGGCGATCACGGCTGATATCGACGAGCGCGGCATCCAGGCCGCCTCCGGGCTTTCTGGTCCGCGCGAGATTGCCCTGCTGCTGGCGCGCGAAAAAGCCAAGGCAGTCTCGGCCCATCACGCTGGAAGCACCGTCATTGGTGCGGATCAAACGCTGGCGCTTGGCGATCGCCTCTTCAACAAGCCTGCGGGCCGCGCCCAGGCGCTGGCGCAGCTGCGCGATCTCTCCGGCCATAGCCATGAGCTGAATTCCGCCGTGGCGATCGCACGCGATGGCGAGATCATCTTCGAGGACGTCTCGGTTGCCCGCCTCACGATGCGGCAGATGACCGAGGCCGAGCTTTCGGCCTATCTCGACATCGCCGGCGGCGCCGTCAGCACCAGCGTCGGCGGCTATCAGCTCGAAAGCCTGGGGATCCATTTGTTCGAGCGTATCGAGGGCGACCACTTCACCATTCTCGGCTTGCCGCTGCTGCCGCTGCTTGCGTTCCTGCGGCGCGAGCGGCTAGTTGCGGTGTGACTGGCAGATATGGTTGGGCGCTGATGCGGATCCTGGGACTGACCGGCTCGATCGGGATGGGCAAATCGACCACCGCGAAATTGTTCGCGGAGGCTGGCGTGCCTGTCTACGATGCCGATGCGGCCGTCCATCAGCTCTATGAGGGCGAGGCCGCACCCGCGATCGAGGCCGCCTTCCCCGGCACTACCGCGAACGGCAAGGTTGATCGGCCAAAACTCTCGGCGCGTGTGGTGCACGATCCTGCGGCCATCAAGCAGCTCGAGCAGATCGTCCATCCGATGCTCGGCGCTTCCCGGAAAAAGTTCTTCGCCGACGCCGAAGCCGCCAACGCGCCGGTCGTGGTGCTGGACATACCGCTGCTGTTCGAGACGGGTGGCGAGACGCGGGTCGATGCCGTAGTCGTCGTCACCACGTCTCCGGAACTGCAGCGCGAGCGGGTGCTGGCGCGCGGCACGATGGACGAGGCCAAGCTCGACGCCATCATCGCCAAGCAGACACCCGATGCGGAAAAGCGCAGGCGTGCCGATTTCGTGGTGGATACATCCCACGGACTCGAACCGGTGCGCGCCCAAATCGCGCACATCCTCGCCGACGTCGTTAAGATGCCGCAGCGGCGCGCCTGATTCGCCGCCTGACACGGCTTCCCAGATCATGCGCGAAATCGTTCTCGACACAGAAACCACCGGCCTTGACCCGTTGCGGGGAGATCGCCTGGTCGAAATCGGCTGCGTCGAGATGCTCAATCGCATGCCGACGGGGCAGAGTTTCCACGTCTACATCAATCCCGAAAGGGACATGCCGGCAGAAGCCTTTGCGGTGCACGGGCTGTCGGCCGAATTCCTGGCGACGAAGCAGCTGTTTCACGAGGTCGTCGACGATTTTCTGGAGTTCATCGGCGACGCGCCGCTGGTGATCCACAATGCCTCGTTCGACATCAGCTTCATCAATGCCGAGCTCGACCGGATCAAGCGCCCGGCGATCCCGCGCGAGCGGCTGGTCGATACGCTGCTGCTGGCTCGGCGCAAGCATCCCGGCGTGTCGAACCGGCTCGACGATCTCTGCTCACGCTATGCGATCGACAATTCACGCCGCACCAAGCACGGCGCATTGCTCGACGCCGAGCTGCTTGCGGAAGTCTATGTGGATCTGGTCGGGGCGCGGCAGTCGCAGCTGCTGCTTGCTTCGGAATCCGAAGAGACTCGCGCCAATGGGGCTGCCGATGCGCCTCGGCGGCAACGGCCGGCGCCGCTCACCCCGCGCATTTCGGACGCCGAGCGCGAGGCCCACCGGGCCTTCATCACAACGCTCGGCGACAAGGCGATCTGGAACGAGTTCTTGCCCGCTCCAGCCGCCCCTTTGGCTGGTTAAGCCTGGCCGCTCGGCTGAGCGGCCATTTGCCGCTCCATGTTCTGGCGATAGAGGCCGACGAAGTCGACCGGATCCAGCATCAAAGGCGGGAACCCGCCGTCGCGCACGGCAGTGGCGATGATCTCACGGGCAAACGGGAACAGCAGGCGCGGGCATTCGATCATGACCAGCGGATGCAAATTGTCCTTCGGCACGTTGGAGATGCGGAAGACGCCGGCATAAGCGAGCTCGAACGAGAACATGATCTTGCCGGCGGTCTCGGCCTTGCCCTCGACCGACAGCGTCACCTCGAACTCCTGTTCGCTGAGATTGTTGGCGCTGACATTGATCTGGATGTTGATCTGGGGCGGCTGGCTCTGCTGCTGGAGCGAGCTGGGCGCATTCGGATTTTCGAACGAGAGGTCCTTGGTATATTGCGCCAGGACGTTGAGCTGGGGAGCCTGGGCCGCCTCGGGAGGGGTGCCGTTACCGTTGGTCATAAGAGTGTCTCCTTACCCGATTGGGCTGAATTTCGCGGCGGTTGGCTAACATAGGGCTACCTCGTTCCACAAGGACGAACGGTCCCGGATGGGGAAATCCGGCCACGCCCACAACTGTGGCGTTCACCCCGGCGATCCCGCGCAACTGCGCCTTAAACGATTGAAGATGCGCGATTTCCGGGCAGGATCGGGTTTCCCCTTAAGCATAAAACGCGCTACACTCGGTGCTGTGCCAAAAGGCGCCATTGGTCGGGCAAGATTTCGTGCCTACATCCCACGGACCTGACGCGCGGACCCAAAATGGTGATGTAGACTTGCCGTTCCGGTATGGAACGGTCTACTGGCCGGATCGATTTTCCCGGCACGATCCTTTCGAGACGGCCCCTTCTACAGACGACCAGAAAGCGAATACGACGTGGACATCTACACCATCATCTTCCTGGCGCTGGCGGTCTTCATCTTTCTGAGGCTGCGCAGCGTGCTGGGGCAGCGCACGGGCAACGAGCGGCCGCCGTTCGACCGCAACGCGCTCCAGGGCGCCCAGGACAAGAACATCGTCACCATGCCGGGCAAGGTCATCGACCAGGCTCCCTTGGCGCCGACGGCCGAGCCGACCCCGCCCTCCGACCGTTGGAAGGGCCTGACCGAGCCGGGCACCGTGCTCGCCCAGGGTCTCGACGCCATCGTCGAAAAGGATTCCACCTTCGATCCGCGGCATTTCATCTCCGGCGCCCGCGGCGCCTATGAGATGATCGTGCTGGCCTTTGCCAATGGCGACCGCCGCGCGCTGCGCGACCTGCTGTCGTCGGAGGTCTATGAAAGCTTCGATGCCGCGATCAAGGAGCGCGAGAAGAACGAGCAGAAGACCGAGACGCGTTTTGTCTCGATCGACAAGGCCGAGCTCGTCGGCGCCGAACTGCGCGACCGCACCGCCCAACTCACGATCCGCTTCGTCTCGCAGATGATCTCGGCCACCCGGGACAAGGCCGGCAACATCGTCGACGGAAGCGCCGACACGGTCGCCGACATCACCGACATCTGGACTTTCGCCCGCGACATCACTTCTCGCGATCCGAACTGGAAGCTGGTTGGCACCGGAAGCGCGAATTAAGGTTTTCCTGAAGACCAGCGCGACGGCGCTTTGCGCAGGTGCCGTCGCGCTGTCGTCGTTTTCACTCGGCGCTGAGGCGGCGCGGCGCCACTATCGCAGCCATCACCATCATCTCCCGGAATTGCCTGCCGCGCCGCCGCGCGCCTTGCCATATCCGCAGCTTCCCCTGCCGCTCGAAATTCCCGGCGCCCAATATCTGCCGCTGGCCTGGGCCGACGTGAAGGGCTGGGGCGACGACAATCATCTCGCCGCCTACAAGACCTTTCGCGCGAGTTGCCGTCCGATCAACGCGCAGACCGGCGCTCCCGAACCGAAGGCTTTGGGCGCCTCGCTGGGCGAACCCTGCCGGGTCGCCAAATCGCGCGAGCTTACCGACGACGCTCGGGCCAAAACCTTCTTCGAGGAGAATTTTGCGCCGCTGCGGATTTCGCGCCTCGGCGAGCCCGATGGTTTCGTCACCGGCTATTACGAACCGGTGCTGGAGGGATCGCGCACGCAGACCGACGTCTACAATGTCCCGGTCTATCGCCGCCCCTCGAATCTCTTTGTGCGCGGTTACAAGCAGGATTCGGTCAGCCTGCCCAACAAGGGCCCGGTCTATCGCAAGATCGGCCGCCGCAAGCTCGTGCCTTATTACGACCGCGCCGAGATCGAGGACGGCAAGATCGCCGGCCGCGGACTCGAGATTGCCTGGCTGAAGGACCCGACCGATCTGCTGTTCGCCCAGATCCAGGGTTCGGCGCGGATCAAGTTCGACGACGGCGGCACGGTCCGGCTCAACTACGACGCCTATAACGGCTATCCCTATACGGCGCTCGGTCGCATCCTGATCGAGCGCGGCATCATTCCAAAGGAAGAGATGTCGATGCAGAAGATCAGGGAGTGGATGGCGCAGACCCCTGACGGTGCCAAGGAGCTGCGCCGCCAGAACCGCTCCTACATCTTCTTTCGCGAGGTCAATCTATCCGACAAGGAGGAGGCGGTCGGCGCGCAAGGCATTCCGTTGACGGCCGGCCGCTCGATCGCGGTCGACAAATCGCTCCACGTCTACGGCACCCCGTTTTTCATCGAAGGCGAGCTGCCGATCGATTCCGAACGCGCGAAGACGCCGTTCCATCGGTTGATGATCGCGCAGGACACGGGCTCGGCCATCATCGGTCCGGCGCGCGCCGATCTTTATTTCGGCGCGGGTCAGGATGCCGGCCGGGTCTCCGGGCGGCTGCGCCATGCCATGCATTTCGTGATGCTGGTGCCGAAGAGCCTCGATCCAACAACGCGCGGCGCGCGGCTCCCGGTGCCGGACCCGCGGCCCTCGGAGAAGATCGCAAAGCTGTTTCCGCAAACGGAGCCTGCGAAGGACAAGCCGCCTGCCGAGCTGCAAAGCAAGAGCGAGACGGTCGCTGTCGCCGGTCCAGTCCCGCTGCCGGTGCCGCGTCCCGTGATCGAGCCAGTTCAGGAGCCGCGGCGGCCCGTGAAAAATCGCTCCCATCGGCAACAATGAAGCGATCGTCCCGTCCGCCCGTGCTGGAGCCTCGTCCCTCGCCGCGCCGTCGCGCGGTGAGTGAGGAAGAGCGCGCGCTGTGGGATAAGGTCGCAAAGCAGGTCAAGCCGCTGAGAAAGCATCGTGCGGCGAAGGCGCAAGCTGCACCACGCACCGAGTCTTCGCCTGCAGCGCCCGCCCCTCGGCTTGCGCCGTCGCCACGTCCGATTGCCGCTGCCCCGGCACCGCGCGCAGCGAAGCCGGCGGTGCCGCCGCTGGCGCCGCTCGGCAAGCGCGAGCGCACAAAGCTGTCGCGCGGGCGCAGCGAGATCGAGGCGCGGCTCGATCTGCACGGCATGACCCAGATGCGTGCCCACCGCGCGCTGAGCGGCTTCCTGCACCGCGCCCATCATGACGGCCTGACCTTCGTGCTGGTCATCACCGGCAAGGGCCGAAGCGGCGGCGAAAGCGGCGTGCTGCGCCGTCAGGTGCCGGAATGGCTGAGCCTGCCGGAATTCCGGGCCTTCGTCGTCGGGTTCGAAGAGGCCGGTATCGGCCATGGCGGCGAGGGCGCGCTCTACGTGCGGATCAGGCGGGCGAGATATTAGAACGGCCGCACGATTCCGACGCGCGGGATCAATGTGACAATCAGGCCGAAGATATTTGTCGTCTGATCTTCCGCCGAAATCAGCGGCGTCTCGCGTGCGGCGGGCAGCATCTTCACCGCGTGCAGGATCAGGAACATGCAGACTGCCCAGTTCGAGATCCAGCGCGAATAGTCGAATACCATCACGAACATCACGACACAGGCGAGGCTGACGCCGATCAGCGCCGCAATGACGAGGCGGCGATGCGTGTCGCTTGCGAGCGCGCCGATCAAATTCGCAAAATAGCGCCACAGCGGTGTGTGCAGCCAGATCAGCAGCGCGAACACGGGCACGCCGAGGATGTTGTGCGGCAGGCGGCCCCAGGTGTCGGAAATCTCCTTCGCCAACGGCTGATACCAGATGTAGGCAAACTGCAGCAGGTCGGTCCGCGACGGATCGGCCATCCGGCTCTTCAGATAGGCGACGAAATCCGCCTCCGGGACCGGCATCGTTCCCCAAAACTGCGCGGCGAAGAACAGCGCGGAGACGGCCAGCAGGGCCATGATGCCGAACGCGACATTGGTGCGATCGCAGCCATGCGCTAGATAGTGCCTGATCACGACGATGGTGATGATGGTCGGCACATACATCAAGAGATGGATGTGGTGGATCAGGACGAGAACGATCGAGAACAGCGCAGCCAGCGCCACGAATAGCAGCGAGCCGGCCGGCACCAGCAGCAGGACGATCGCCAGCGCGCAGCCATAGATGTCGAAATGGCCGAGCGTGTGCATGAAGTTCTTGAGGAAGAACGGCGAGCCCGCGATGAAGACGAACGTCGGCAATGTCTTCGCGGTGAAGCCGAACGTTGTCTGGAATAGTCTTGCGTACAGCCCGAGCGTCACCAGCCATGTCGCGCCGCCGAGCGCGAACACCAGCCATAGCGGCACCTTGTCGGTGAACAGCGCGACGATCGTCCCGATCAGCGCGCGCTTGATGAAGCCAAAATGGTAATCGACGAGGAGGTGGATGTAGGGGACGTAAGGCGGCAGCTGGATCTTGTGAACGAAGACGCCAACGATGATTGCCGCGTTGATCGCGAGCAGCAGGCGCCAGGGGTTTTGCAGGAAGCGTGCGGTCACGCCGCATCCATAGCGCGACCGTCCGGAATTACAAAATGAACCGGCTCAAATCCGCGTTCTTGGCGAGGTCGCCGACGTGCTTCTGCACGAAATCGGCGTCGACCCTGACGGTCTCGCCGCTGCGATCTGGGGCGGTGAAGGAGATCTCGTCCAGCACCCGCTCCATCACGGTCTGCAGCCGCCGCGCGCCGATGTTCTCGACGGTGGAATTCACGGCCACCGCGACGTCCGCAAGCGCGTCGATGGCGTTGTCGGTGATGTCGAGCGTGACGCCTTCGGTCTGCATCAAAGCGACATATTGCTTGATCAACGAGGCCTCGGGCTCGGTCAGGATGCGGCGCATGTCGTCGCGGGTCAGCGCCTGCAGCTCGACGCGGATCGGCAGGCGGCCCTGCAGTTCCGGCAACAGGTCGGACGGTTTGGCGACGTGGAAGGCGCCTGAGGCAATGAACAGGATGTGGTCGGTCTTCACCGCGCCGTGCTTGGTCGAGACGGTGGTGCCCTCGATCAGCGGCAGCAGGTCGCGCTGCACGCCCTCGCGCGAGACGTCGCCGCCGGCGCGGCCTTCGCGGGCGCAGATCTTGTCGATCTCGTCCAGGAATACGATGCCGTTGTTCTCGACCGCGCTGATCGCCTCCATCGTCAACTGATCGCTGTCGAGCAGCTTGTCGGATTCCTCGTTGATGAGGATCTCGTGCGAGCTCTCCACCGTCAGCCGCCGCGTCTTGCTGCGGCCGCCGAGCTTGCCGAAGATATCGCCGATCGACACCGCGCCCATCTGCGCGCCAGGCATGCCCGGGATCTCGAACATCGGAAAGCCGCTGCCGCCGCCTTGCGTCTCGATCTCGATTTCCTTGTCGTTGAGCTCGCCCGCGCGCAGCTTCTTGCGGAAGGAGTCCCGCGTCGCGGCGCTGGAATTGGCGCCGACCAGGGCATCAAGTACGCGCTCCTCAGCGGCGAGCTGCGCACGTGCCTGCACGTCTTTGCGCTTGCGCTCGCGGACCTGGGAAATCGCGACCTCGACGAGATCGCGCACGATCTGCTCGACGTCGCGGCCGACATAGCCGACCTCGGTGAATTTCGTCGCCTCGACCTTCAGGAACGGCGCGTTGGCAAGCTTGGCGAGCCGCCGCGCGATCTCGGTCTTGCCGACCCCGGTCGGGCCGATCATCAGGATGTTCTTCGGCAGCACCTCTTCGCGCAAGGAGCCTTCGAGCTGCTGCCGCCGCCAGCGGTTGCGCAGCGCGATCGAGACGGCGCGCTTGGCATCGGCCTGGCCGACGATGAAACGGTCGAGTTCGGAAACGATTTCGCGGGGGGAGAAGTCTGTCATGGGACCTTAGCTAGGATCAGATGCGGGGCGGGACAAGCCGCTTTTTTTTGCCGTCAGATGATCGGCGGACCCGATTGCCATAGTTTCACGGCCTCGATCGGATGGATCAGCATCAGGATATTGAGCGTCAGATTGTCGCGAATATGCAGCGCCAGCATGATTTCGAAGGCGAGCCCAAGCAGGATGGTCACTGATACAGGCAGCAGGCGCGCTACGAGGAAACCCAGCATCATGGACAAATTGTCAGAGATCGAATTGACGATGCTGTCGCCGAAATAATCCAGCGAGATCGTGCCGGCGCGGTAGCGTTCGATGATGAAGGGCGAGTTCTCGACGATCTCCCAGGCACCTTCGATCAGAATGGCGATGATCAGGCGGGCGGGCCAGGACAGAGACACGAACGGCAGCCGCGCGAACAGCAGCCAGGTCAGCCCGTAAAACAGGAAGCCGTGCAGGATGTGCGAGAAGGTGTACCAGTCGGCGATGTGCTGCGAATTCTCCGAGCTGTTCACCACGCCATGCCACAGCTTGACATAGCCGCAGGTGCAGATCGGCACCCGGCCCATCGCAAGCAGGATCGAGGCCTGCATCGCCAGCAGCAGCAGCGCGATGCCGACCCAGGCGAGCGGCGGAAACGCGGCCCTGCTCTCATGCGTGGTTGCCAGCGTCATGGCTCGCGCACCATCAGGAGTGCGGGCCCGTCGGGCGTCTCGACCATGCGTTCCCGGACAAAGCCGGCCTTCTCATAGGCGCGCACGGCGCGCGCGTTGAGCGGATCAGGATCAGTGACGATGCGCGGCAGGCCCTGCCGCAACTGCGCGTCGGCGAATTGCCGGATGAATGCCGAACCGTGCCCGCGCGCGATCATGTCGCTTTCGCCGATGAACTGATCGATGCCACGGGTGGCCTCCGGTTGCGGCCCAAGACCCGTATTCCAGGCGGTCAGGCGGTAGCATTGAAGATAGCCGAACGGCTTGCCGTCGGCCAACACGATGAACTGGTCCATTGCCGGCTCGCCGAGATCGCCGCTCACGAGCGCGAACTGCTCGTCCGGATCGCCCCACCATTCCCGCACATGCGCTTCGCCCAGCCATCGCCGAATCAGCGGCAGAACGGCCGCGGTCATCGGGCGGAAGGTGTAGGCGAGGGCCATGGCCTACCCGGCCGACAGCGCTTCGATGGTCACATTGCGGTTGGTGTAGACGCAGATATCGGCGGCGATGTCGAGGGAGCGGCGGACGATGGTCTCGGCGTCCTTGTCGGTGTCGAGTAGGGCGCGGGCGGCCGCCAGCGCGTAATTCCCGCCGGAGCCGATCGCCATGACGCCGGCTTCGGGCTCCAACACGTCGCCGGTGCCTGTCAGCACCAGGGAGACGTCCTTGTCGGCGACGATCATCATGGCCTCCAGCCGCCGCAAATAACGGTCGGTGCGCCAGTCCTTGGCGAGCTCGACGGCGGCCCGGGTCAATTGCCCCGGATATTGCTCGAGTTTGGCTTCCAAACGCTCGAACAGCGTGAAGGCGTCGGCGGTGGCGCCGGCAAAGCCGCCGATGACGTCGCCCTTGCCGAGTTTCCGGACCTTCCTGGCGTTGTGCTTGATCACGGTCTGGCCGATCGAGACCTGGCCGTCGCCGCCGACCACCACCTTGCCGCCCTTGCGGACCGTCAAAATCGTGGTGCCGTGCCAGCCCGGCGAGCTGTTTGGGGAGTCCTGCATGAATGATCCTCGTTGACCGGGCTGATTTAGGCGGTCGGGAGCGGGGGCACAACGGGCCGCTCCGGGCCCAATTCGCTCACCATAGGCAGAAGTAGAGGCCCGGCCAGCCGTTGCCGCAGTAGCGAAGGCGTCATTTGGCTGTTAAAAGACCGGCGTTTTCGGCCCGAACTAGGATGGAAGCGTGTTTTGATGCGCACCGCGACGATCAAGCGCAAGACCAAGGAAACCGACATCGAGGTCACCGTGAACCTCGATGGCTCCGGCGTGTCCAATATCGCGACCGGCATCGGCTTTTTCGACCATATGCTCGATCTCCTCGCCCGCCATTCCCGCATTGACCTCACGGTCAAGGCGGTCGGCGATTTGCACATCGATCATCACCATACCACCGAAGACACCGGCATCGCGCTCGGCCAGGCCGTCAAGCAGGCGCTCGGCAACATGGCGGGCATCACCCGCTATGCCGGCGTGCACATGCCCATGGACGAGACGCTGTCACGCGTGGTCATCGACATCTCGGGCCGCCCGGTCCTGGTGTTCAAGGTCGACTTTCCCCGCGACAAGATCGGCGAGTTCGACACCGAGCTGGTGCGCGAGTGGTTCCAGGCCTTCGCCATGAACGCCGGCGTGACTCTTCACGTCGAGACCCTATATGGCGATAACAGCCACCATATCGCCGAGTCCTGCTTCAAGGGTCTGGCACGGGCGCTGCGCACCGCCGTCGCGATCGATCCGAAGGCGGTGGGCGAAATCCCGTCCACCAAGGGCTCGCTCGGCGGCTGACATCTTTCGGCCCGCGGCGCGCGCCGTTTGCGGTATCACTGTATTCCTAGGGAACGGGCCATCGCCATGTCCGTCTACACAGTTCATGCTCCCTCCCCCGCAGGAGCCGATCTGCGCGCGACCGACAAGTTCGTCTTCGTGCGCGACGGCTTCCATTTTTGGGCGATGATCTTCGGACCGCTCTGGCTGCTGTGGAATCGGCTGTGGCTGGCGCTGATCGGCTGGGTGATCTTCGTTGCCGCGTTCAACGTCGGGCTGTCCAGCCTTGGCGTCGGCCGGTCGTCGATCGTCTTCGCCGACGTCATCGTCGCGCTGCTGATGGGATTCGAGGCCTCTAGCCTGCGCCGCTGGACGCTCTCGCGCGGTAAATGGCGGCAGCTCGACGTGGTGATTTCCGACGACGAGGACACCGCCGAGCGCCGCTTCTTCGAGCGCTGGAGCCAGAAGCAGCGCGGCATCGTCAACGATCAATGGGCCGTCGATCGCGGTGGCCCGCCGCCGACCCGCAACGTGCCGGGTCAGCAATTCTCCAACCCGCCGCCAATGCCGGCAGGTGGCATCATTGGTTTGTTTCCAGAACCGGGAGGGTCAAGATGAGCGTCGCCATCATCGATTACGGTTCCGGCAATCTGCATTCGGCCGCCAAGGCGTTCGAGCGCGCCGCGCGCGGCATGGACAACCCGCAAAAGGTGTTCGTCACCAGCGATCCAGACCAGGCCTACAGCGCCGACCGTCTGGTACTGCCGGGCGTCGGTGCCTTCGCTGATTGCCGGCGCGGGCTCGATGCCGTCAACGGCATGGTCGAGGCGATCACCGAAGCGGTGCGCGTCAAGGCGCGGCCGATGTTCGGCATCTGCGTCGGCATGCAGCTGTTCGCCACTCGCGGCAAGGAGCATGTGATCACGCAAGGGCTGAACTGGATCGGCGGCGACGTCGAGAAGATCACGCCGAACGACGAGAGGCTGAAGATCCCGCACATGGGATGGAATACGCTCGATGTGCTGCGCGAGCATCCGGTGCTGGACAGGCTGCCGCTCGGCCCCAAGGGCCAGCACGCTTATTTCGTGCACTCCTACCACCTCAACGCCACCAACGAGGCGGACGTGCTCGCGCGTGCCGATTACGGCGGGCCTGTCACCGCGATCGTCGGCAAGGACACGGCGATCGGGACGCAGTTTCACCCCGAGAAGAGCCAGCGCTTTGGCCTCGCCCTGATCTCGAATTTTTTGCGATGGAAACCGTGATTCTCTTTCCCGCGATCGACCTCAAGAACGGCCAATGCGTGCGCCTCGAGCAGGGCGACATGGCGCGCGCGACCGTGTTCAACCTCAATCCCGCAGCGCAGGCGGCGAGCTTCGTCGCGCAAGGCTTTGAGTATCTCCACGTCGTCGACCTCGACGGCGCGTTTGCCGGGAAGCCTGTGAACGCGCAGGCCGTCGAGGCGATGCTGAAGACGATCACGATTCCGGTGCAGCTCGGTGGCGGCATTCGCGATCTCGCGACTGTCGAAGCCTGGCTCGAAAAGGGCATCACCCGCGTCATCATCGGCACCGCCGCGGTGCGCGACCCCGAATTGGTGAAGGCTGCCGCCAGGAAATTCCCCGGCCGCGTCGCGGTCGGGCTCGATGCACGTGACGGCAAGGTCGCGGTCGAAGGCTGGGCCGAGACCTCGCAGGTGACGGTGCTGGAGATCGCACGGCGTTTCGAGGATGCCGGCGTTGCCGCCATCATCTTCACCGACATCGCGCGCGACGGCCTGCTCAAAGGCTTGAATCTCGATGCGACCATTGCGCTGGCGGATGCGATCTCGATTCCCGTGATCGCCTCCGGCGGCCTCGCCTCGATCGAGGACGTCAAGGCGATGCTGACGCCGCGCGCGAAAAAGCTCGCCGGCGCGATCGCCGGCCGCGCGCTCTATGACGGCCGGCTCGATCCTGCGTCCGCCCTCGCCCTGATCCGTAACGCAGGCGCTGCCTAGGAGACCTCCGATGTTCAAGGTGCGCGTGATCCCCTGCCTCGACGTCAAGGACGGCCGGGTCGTCAAGGGCGTCAACTTCGTCGATTTGCGCGATGCCGGTGACCCCGTCGAAGCGGCGATCGCCTATGACGCCGCCGGCGCCGACGAGCTCACCTTCCTCGACATCACCGCGACCCATGAGAATCGCGGCATCATGCTGGACGTGGTCCGGCGCACTGCGGAAGCCTGCTTCATGCCCCTCACCGTCGGCGGCGGCGTGCGCGAGGTGAACGACATCAAGACCCTGCTGCGCGCGGGCGCCGACAAGGTCTCGATCAACAGCGCCGCGGTGTCACGGCGTGAGTTCGTCAAGGAAGCCGCCGAGAAATTCGGCGGGCAATGCGTGGTGGTCGCGATCGACGCCAAGCGGGTCAAGCGCGCCGGTGGCGGAGAGCGCTGGGAGATCTTCACCCATGGCGGCCGCAATTCGACCGGCATCGACGCCATCGAATATGCCCAGGAAGTGGTCTCGCTCGGTGCCGGTGAAATCCTGCTCACCTCGATGGACCGCGACGGCACGCGGCAGGGTTTTGACATCCCGCTGACCCGGGCGATCGCCGACAGCATTCCCGTTCCTGTGATCGCCTCGGGCGGCGTCGGCAATCTCGACCACCTCGTCGACGGTATTCGCGACGGCCACGCCACCGCCGTGCTGGCCGCCTCGATCTTCCATTTCGGGGAATTCACCATCCGCGAAGCCAAGGAGCACATGTCCCGGCGCGGGCTGCCCATGCGCCTCGATGCCTGACGACTCCCGTTCCTAAAAATGCTAAATCATCGGCGGGAACCGGCTTATCCCGTCAGAAACCGGCCAATCATCGGCCAAGGCGCGTTTTCCGAGTATTTGTATGCCGCGTTTCACCATCCACGATCTGGCCGAGACCATCGACGCCCGCGCGGCAGCGGGTGGCGAGGCGTCCTATACCCGCAAGCTCCTCGACAAGGGCGCCGAACATTGCGCCAAAAAGTTCGGTGAGGAGGCAGTCGAAACCGTAATCGCAGCAGTCGAAAACGATCGCGCGCATCTGATCGCCGAAGGCGCCGACCTGCTCTATCATTTCCTTGTGCTGCTCAAGGCCCGCGGCGTAAAGCTGGAAGAGGTCGAGGCCGCATTGGACAAGCGGACCAATATGTCAGGGTTGGAAGAAAAGGCGTCGCGTAAGGGCGGCAGCTAGCCGAGGTGGAGAGTCGCGTCATGGATATCCGCGCACCCGAGCAGCAGTATAATCCGTACCGCGTCTATACGCGCGAGGAGTGGTCGCGACTGCGCGACGACACGCCGATGACGCTGGAGCCGGGCGAGTTCGACCGGCTACGCTCGCTGCACGACCGCCTCGATTTGCAGGAGGTCGAGGACATCTACCTGCCGCTGTCGCGCCTGCTGTCGATTTATGTCGATGCGATGCAGCGGCTTTATTACGCGGAGCGCCAGTTCCTCAACATCCGCGACCGCAAGATGCCCTACATCATCGGCGTCGCCGGTTCGGTCGCGGTTGGAAAATCCACCACGGCCCGCGTGCTTCAGGCGCTGCTGGCGCGCTGGTCGCCGCGTCCCAAGGTCGAGCTGATCACCACCGACGGATTTCTGTATCCCAACGCCGTGCTGGAGCGGCAGGGCATCATGCAGAAGAAGGGCTTTCCGGAGAGCTACGACCTGCCGCTGCTGCTCAGCTTCCTCTCCGACATCAAGGCCGGCCGCCGCCATGTGCGCGCGCCGGTCTATTCGCATTTGACCTACGACATCGTGCCGAACCAGTGGGCCGAGATCGACCAGCCCGACATCCTGATCGTCGAGGGCGTCAACGTGCTGCAGACCGGCAAGCTGCCGCGTGACGGCAAGGCCGTGCCCGTGGTGTCCGACTTCTTCGATTTCTCGGTCTATATCGACGCGGACGAGGCGGCGCTGCGGCAGTGGTACATCAGGCGCTTCCTGTCGCTGCGCGACACCGCGTTCACCAATCCAAAATCCTACTTCAATCGCTACGCGCTGTTGTCGGACGAGGAAGCCACCGCCACCGCGATCGCGATCTGGGAACGCACCAACCTCGCAAATCTCGAGGACAACATCCTGCCGACTCGTCCCCGCGCGACCCTGATCCTGAAGAAGGGCGCCGATCACACGGTGGCGAGCGTGGCGCTCAGGCGGCTGTAGCAGCCTTGATGGACGGCGCCCTTTGTCAAATTTCGGGCTGAGTATCTTTTGTTGCAGACCGGCGAGGGGTATTTGGTTATGGCTTTCGGAAACGCAAACGGGCCCCATGGTTGATCGTCTCAGAAGCGCCGCCGAGCATCTCGAAGCACCGACCTGCCCGGACTGCCATATCGAGATGAAGTGGTTCCGCTCCGAACTGCTCGCGGACGAGCCGACCCCGATCATCGCGCATCTCTTCGTGTGTCCGCATTGCAAGCGCGCCGCCCAGGTAGACACCATGTTCAGGGGAGGCCAGGCGCCGCATGACAAGCTGTCTGCGCCGCGGTTTATGGCTTATGCCGCATAACGGTTCATCCCGTCGGAGCGCGCAGTGATGCCGGGCTCCCGGCCTGCTCCGCACCCAAGCTGACGTGCGTCGCCGGCAGGTGGCTCACTTGCCTGCCTTCGCGATCCAATCCGCAGGCTTGATGCGTCCTGCAAAGGTTGCGGGACCCGAGCCGCCGGCCTTGTAGACGAAGGCTTCACCTTCCTGCACGTCCCCGGCCTCCTTGCCGAAGGCATCGGCGATGTTGGTCTTGTGGGTGACCAGGAAGGTGTTTGTGCCGGCCTTGGGCGGCGCATCGACGAACTGCCGCACGGCCTGGCCCGCCTTTGCATTTGCACCGGTCGGATTTGCCATGCCCGACGCACTCGCGTTACTGCTGTCCGTCAATGCGTCGACCGGCTTGATCTCGCGGCCGGAGATCAGTCTGCCGGCCTCGATCGCGCGGTTCAGCCGGCTGGTGTAGACGTCGCCGATCGGGATCGCGAGTTCCTTGATGGCCGTCCCGATCTGGCGCGCCATGTCCCGGCCCTTTTCACTGAGCTGACGCTGGGCGCTCATGTCGTCGAATTTGAAAGGGTAGACATCCTTTTGGCTGTCGTCGGTAGCGGTGTGGCGAAACACCAGCACGTAGCCGCCTTGCTTGAGCGAGGCGATCAGTTGCGAGCTATCGGCCGCGGCGGCTTGAGTGGAACCACAGAGAAGGATCACGAAAGCGAGGCGGCAAAGCACGTTCATGCGAAATCCTCTGTTTAAATGCCCCAGAGGATGGTGACGTGCGACGCGGTCGATTTCAATTGTCGATTACCGGCCGAGATCAGGTTCCTATGAAATCCGAATCAAACCGCGAGCTGCCGCGCCGCCGCCAGTCCGGCCAGCGCCTCTTCCAGCTTCTCGCGATCGAGCGGCTTGATCAGAAACCCGTTCATGCCCGCTTCAAAGCAGGCGTAGCGATCTTCCACCAGCGTATTGGCGGTGAGCGCGAGGATCGGCGTGTGATGGCCGCCTCTAGCTGCCTCATGCGCACGGATTCGCTTTGTCGTTTCGATGCCGTCAAGCTGCGGCATCTGGATGTCCATCAGCACGAGATCATAGGGCGTGCCGACCGATGCCGCGCCGAGCCAGGATTCCAGCGCGGCCTCGCCATTGATCGCGATGACGACGCGGTGGCCGAGTTTCGTCAGCAGCGAGCGCATCAACAGCGCGTTGATCTCGTTGTCCTCGGCGACGAGAACCGACAGGCCTTTCGCCGGTACCGCGGCGGTGGATGGGGCCGAGGGCTCCGGCGCGAGATCGGGCGAGGCGACCTCCGGGGGTAGCGTGAGGCGTGCGGCGAGCGAGGCCGCGCGCAGCGGCTTCACCAGGAAGCCCGTGAAGGCCGGCGAAAGTTTCTCGTGGCGCGAGCCGGACGTCAGCAGCACGAGGCGTTGCGTCGCATGACTGCGTGCGGCTTCGCCGAGGCGGTCGGCGGTGGCAGCGCCGAGCGCGCGATCGATCAGGACCGAATGCCATGAGCGTTCCGGCAGCAGCGCTTCCGCCACCGCGACGTCCGTCACCATGCAGGTCTGGCCGCCCCAGCGCTCCAGCCGGCGCGCGATCAAGGAGGCCTCGATGCCGTCGGCGATCAGCAGGATCGACTTGCCGGTGAGATCGGGGACGGGGAACGCCGTCTGTTCTGCGCCAGCGTGCGCTGGCGCGAGCGGAATCGCGACCTCGAAGGTCGAACCCTTGCCCGGCTCGCTCGTGAGCGTGATGCGGCCGCCCATGCGCTTGACGATGCGCTCGCTGATGGCGAGACCGAGGCCGGTGCCGCCATAGGTGCGGGCGACGCGTTCGTCGGCCTGCTCGAATTCGCGGAAGATGCGCTGTTGCGCGTCGGCTGCGATGCCGATGCCGGTGTCGCGCACCAGAAAACTGATCTCGTTCGGCCAGATGCCGAGCTCGACGATCAGCGCGACGCCGCCGCTCGCAGTGAACTTGATGGCGTTGCCGGCGAGGTTGAGCAGCACCTGGCGCAGCCGCGCGGCGTCGCCGACCACTTCGAGCGGCAGCCGCTCGTCGACATAGGCGGCGATCTCGAGCTGCTTCGCCTGCGCGCGCGGCGCGAGCAGCTCGGTGATGTCCTCGATCAGGGCCGAGAGCGAAAAGGGACGCGGCTCGAGATCGAGCTTGCCGGCTTCGATCTTGGAATAGTCGAGCAACTCCTCGATCAGCGCCATCAGCGCTTCGCCGGAGGTCTTCACGGCCTTGGCGTAGGTCGACTGCTCAGGCGTCAGCGTGGTGTCGAGCAGCAGCCCGCCCATACCGATGATGCCGTTCAGCGGCGTGCGGATCTCGTGCGACGCCATCGCCAGGAAGCGCGATTTGGCCCGGTTGGCGGCGTCGGCCTGATCGCGGGCGTCGGACAGCGCGCGCTCGGTCTCGGTGCGGTCGGTGACGTCGCGTCCGACGCTCTGCAATTCGGCGGGCTGGCCGGCGTCGAGGCGAACATAGCCTTCGCGCCAGGCGATCCAGCGCGCGCCGAGCGGGGTTGTGATCTTCTGGTCGTGAATGCGCGTGCCGTTGCTCTCGCGGGCGCTGTCGCCCTGCTCCAGCACGGCGAAATCAAAGCGCGTGCCGACCAGCGCGCCGCGCGCCTGTCCGGCAAGCGCGCAATAGGCGTCGTTGGCGAAGGTGATGCAGCCATTTGTGTCGCGCAGCACGATCAGATCGCCCTGCTGTTCGAACAGGCTGCGGGCGCGTTCTTCCGCTTCCTTCAGCTCCCAATTGCGGTCGATCAGCGTTTCGTTGTGGGCAGCCAGCGCCCGCATCCGCTTGTTGACGAAGCGCAGGCGCATGCTGAGCGTGGCGAGGCCGAGGCAGGCGAGCGCGAACAGGAAGCTGACGCCGATCGCAAATGCATTGGGATCGTAGCCGGACGTCTCGGACCGGCTGCCGGAGACAAACCCATAGGCGCCGCCGAAGGTCGCCGAGAAGATCATGAAGGAGCGGATCGCAAAGGCGATTCGGGGGTGCTGTCGCCTGAAGCGGCGCATGCGCACCTTGATCCGGAACGTCCGACCCATCGCCACCGACCCGACTGTTTTCTTAAAACGCTACGCTCGCTGTAAACGACGATGTGCCGCCGACCTTGCGAACAGTTTGAGGCCCTGCGACCGCCTCCAAACAGGGTTGACGAGGCGTTAACGGCGCAAAGCGACGCGGCTCAAAGCGAGGCGGCCTGGAGACGGCGGTGGCCGCCGCGGGCGCCGACGATCAGCGCCGCCGCCTCGCGCTGCGAGAAGGTTTTCGAGCGCACATAGACACGGTAATCCGCCGGCCCCTCGGTGGAGAGATAGATCACCTGACCGCCGTCGACGGGCTGCGCGGCAATCGAGATCAGGCGAGTCGAGGGGTTGGCCTGGCAGGACTCCGATTCCGAGCCGAGGCCGTCGTCGACGACGGCGAAGTCGGCCGCGTCCGCATCCTCGGTGATCTGAACCCGCACCGTGGCGCGCGCGGGATCATCGGTGAAGGCGACATGCACGCCGGCGGTCCAGAACAGCGACGTCAGCTCGACCGAGGTGTCGCCGAGGGCGATGCAGGGATGCGAGACCGATCCGATCTCGCTTCGGGCAAACACCGCGGCCGCCAACAGGGGAACAACCGACGCCAGGATCTTGAAACGCAACATGACGCGCTACTCGCCGGGCCCGGTACGGGGAACTGATGGGCCTTATGGTTTGCAGAGCGTAAAGGAAACTCGTTACCGCCGGGTTGATGCCGGTATCCGGGGATGAGGATCTCAGTCGGTCAGGCGCTTCTGTTCGTTTTTCGCTCGACTTCAGTGAGAACCAAATAGCTGTTTTTGCCGAAGCTGATCGCCCACAGCGCCGCCCAGGCACCCCACCTGTTCCTGACCTCGATCTCGACGGTTTGGCCGGGAGTGGTGCGAACGACGAGCGGCTGGCTCCTGCCCCAATCAATGGTCGCCTCGATCGTGCAGGCGCCGGCCGGCAGCGTGATCTCCAACACGCCGTTGCGCGCAAGCTTCCCAACGCTGGTCCCGTTGACCCACAGCTCGTATGACCTCAGCCAATCAGCGTATTGGGACGCACGAACAAATCTGATGGTGCAGGCATTGGCGTCGGTCATAGCTTCACTCTCGGGGAACGTGCTGTTCGTCAGGAAGATGCCGCGGGCGTATCGGTCAGGCGATCTGGCGCACATCCTCCGCGAGTGCGCGGTAGGACAAGGCCTCGGCGAGATGCAGCCGGCCGATCCTGTCCGCATGATCGAGATCGGCCAGCGTGCGCGCCACCCGCAACACGCGGTGATAGCCGCGCGCCGACAGCCGCATGGTCTCGGCGGCGTCGCGCAGCAGCTTCTGGCCTTGCGCATCCGGTTTGGCAATCTCCTCCAGCACCGAGGCCGGCGCTTCGGCATTGGTGCGAACCTTCGGCAGGCCGGCGTCCGCGTAGCGGGCGAGCTGGATATCCCGCGCCGCCGCCATGCGCGCGGCGACTTCGGCCGAGCCCTCTGCGGGCGGCGGCAGGATCAAATCGGCCGCGGTCACCGCGGGAACCTCGATGCGCAAATCGATGCGGTCCATCAGCGGCCCCGAGATGCGGGCCTGGTAGTCGCCCGTGCAGCGATCGATGCGGCCGCGCTTGCAGGCATAGCCGGGCTCGAACGCATTGCCGCAGCGGCAGGGATTCATCGCCGCGACCAGCATGAAGCGTGCGGGATAGGTGACGCGGTGATTGGCGCGGGACACCGAGACCTCGCCGTTCTCCAGCGGCTGGCGCAGCGAATCCAGCACGCGCGGATCGAATTCGGGGAGCTCGTCGAGGAACAGCACGCCCTGATGCGCGAGCGAGATCTCGCCGGGCCGGGCGCGCATGCCGCCGCCGGTGAGCGCAGCCATGCTGGCGGAATGATGCGGCGAGCGAAACGGCCGCCGCGCCGTCAGTGCGCCGCCCTCGATCTCGCCGGCAACAGAGGCGATCATCGAGACCTCGAGCAACTCGCCCGGTGACAGCGGCGGCAGGATCGAGGGCAGGCGTGCCGCCAGCATCGATTTGCCGGCGCCGGGCGCGCCGATCATCAGCAGGTGATGGCCGCCGGCGGCCGCGATCTCCAGCGCCCGCTTGGCGCTCTCCTGGCCCTTGATGTCGCGCAGGTCGAGCGGCGAGCTTGCTGCTTCATGCACCTTCGGCACAGGCCGCGACAGCACCTGCGTTCCCTTGAAATGGTTGGCTATCTGGATCAGCGAACTTGCGGCGATGATCTGGATGTCCGGGCTCGCCCATGCCGCTTCCGAGCCGCAAGCCGCCGGACAAATCAGCCCCTCCTCGCGCACATTGGCGCCGATCGCGGCGGGAAGAACACCGGCCACCGGCGCGATCGATCCGTCGAGGCCAAGCTCGCCCAGAACGGTGAAGCCGGACAGCGCATCCGGAGGGATCGCGCCGATCGCCCCCATCAGGCCGAGCGCGATCGGCAGGTCATAATGGCTGCCCTCCTTGGGCAAATCGGCGGGCGCGAGATTGACGGTGATCCGCCGCGCCGGCAGCGCCAGCCCCGAGGCGATCAGCGCCGAGCGGACCCGCTCGCGCGCCTCCGACACCGCCTTGTCCGGGAGACCGACGATCGCGAAGGCCGGCAGACCGGGCGCGACCTGCACCTGCACGTCGACCGCGCGGGCCTCGATCCCCTCAAAGGCGACGGTAGAAACCCGCTGAACCATGCCCGAACCAGCCTGCCCTTTTGCACAATTAGGGGTAGCAGAGCGGGCCAATTCTTGCAAGAACAATACAGGAACGGGTCGAGGGGCGCCGGAAGGTCCTAACCAATCGTAAACACGACGAAGACACTACGCCTCGAATGCAAGCTGCTCTGCTCAGCACATTCCAACGAATGTCCGCTACTCCTAGGGGTGCGGGATGGGCCGTGGTCTAACGGGTGAACAATTCAAATGCTTGCAAATCGCCGGAGAAGCGAACGACGGATGTGCACGCGGCTCGCCAAGATTCATTTTGGCGCGGGTTCGCTGCCGCGGGACTGCACGATCACGGATATTTCGGATGGCGGCGTGAAAGTCGTGGCGGAATTTCTGGAAGTGCCGCCGCAATTCACCATCATCTTCGCGCCCGACTATTCCCGGCAGTGCCGCCTGCGCTGGCGCATCGGCTGCGAGTTCGGCGCTGAATTCACCGACTGAGCTTTCGGAAGCGCCCCGCCTTAACGGGACTTTAGCGTTAATCGGTAAGCATCTCTGATCAGTCGCCGAGTGATCAGAGTATGTCCAAGCGTTTGTCCGTCGCCTCTCTTCCGGCGAGATATCTGTTTTCCGCGCTTCTGATCCTGGCCCTCGGCGGCTGTCAGACAACCGGCATCGAGGACATCACCGGCGCGCTCGGCGGAAAGTCGGACACGGCTGGCAGGGCCGAGGCCAAGCCGGACGTGAAGCCGGACATGGATGCGCTGCGCGAGCGCTATCGCGCCAAGCCTGGCGATCCCAACGTCGCGCTCGAATACGGCAAGGCGTTGCGCCAGACCGGCCAGCGCGCGCAGGCGCTCGCGGTGCTGGAGCAGGCCGTGCTCGCCCATTCCAGCAACAAGGCGCTGCTCGCCGGCTACGGCCGTGCGCTCGCCGACAGCGGCAGTTTCCAGCAGGCGTTCGACGTCCTCGGCCGCGCGCATTCGCCCGAGGATCCCGACTGGCATATCCTGTCGGCGCAAGGCGCCGCGCTCGATCAGCTCGGTCGCAACGAGGAGGCGCAGCAATATTACGCCGCCGCGCTGAAGATCGTGCCGGACGAGCCGTCGGTGCTGTCCAATCTCGGACTGTCCTACATGCTGCAGAACAATCTGCCGCGGGCTGAGGAAACGATGCGCCGGGCGCACGAGCGCAATCCCGCCGATTTCCGCGTGCGCGCCAATCTCGCGCTCGTGCTGGGACTCGAAGGAAAGCAGGCCGAGGCCGAAGCCATCGTGAAGGCGGACCTGCCGCCGGATCAGGCGGCGGCCAAGGTCACGGCGCTGCGGCAGTTGCTGGTGAAGAAGCAGCAGCGGGCGGAGAAGTAACTCGCTCGCGCGCGTCAGGATGCCGTGTCAGGAAGCCTTGGTCCGAACGCCTTGCTCAGAACGCCTTGCTCAGGATGCCTTGCGATGCGGGGCTGACCCGCGACCCGACCTGCCCTTCAGCTTCTTCAGCAGCGGCCCGAGCAGCGAGCGCTTCGGCTTCTTCACTTCGCCCCGCCCGGCGAGGCGGTTCGCCATGTTCTGGAACAGCTCGGTGGTGCGGTGGCTCTTGGAGACCTCCGCGATCATCTGGCCGTTGTTGGCCGCGGTCGAGAACAGCTTCGAATCGAACGGGATCACCGCGATCGGCTGGCTCTCCATGGTCTTGGCGAAGGCCTTGACCTCGATCTCCGCCCGCTTGGGCATGCCGACCTGGTTGATGCAGTAGAGCGGCGGCCGGTCGTTCGGCCGCGCCGCCTTCAAGACGTTCAGCATGTTCTTGGTGTTGCGCAGGTTCGCAAGATCGGGCTCGGCCACGATGACGATGTCGTCCGCGTTGACCAGCGCGCGACGGGTCCAGCCCGACCATTGATGGGGAACATCGAGCACGATGCAGGGCGTGGTCATGCGCAGCGTGTCGAACACCGCGTCAAAGGCCTCCGCGCCGAAATCGTAGACGCGGTCAAGGGTGGCGGGCGCAGCAAGCAGGCTGAGACGCTCGGTGCATTTGGAGAGCAGACGCTCTATCAGGGCCGTGTCCGGCCGATCCTGCGACAGCACCGCATTGGCGATGCCTTGCACCGGGTCCTGGTTGTAGTCGAGACCCGCGGTGCCGAAGGCGAGGTCGAGATCGATCACGACGGAATCGAGCGCGAGGTCGCGGGCGATGGTCCAGGCCACATTGTGCGCGACGGTGGAGGCACCGACACCGCCCTTGGCCCCGACCACCGCGATGACGCGGCCGGTGATGATGGTTTCGGAC
Source organism: Bradyrhizobium sp. Kon56 (assembly GCF_055807635.1). NCBI lineage: Bacteria > Pseudomonadati > Pseudomonadota > Alphaproteobacteria > Hyphomicrobiales > Nitrobacteraceae > Bradyrhizobium > Bradyrhizobium sp. Kon56. Next base: position 301,436 of record NZ_JBVVOU010000002.1, read on the forward strand.
GCCGAGAACAGGCTGCAGATCGAGCGGACGACGTCGAGCGTTTCGACCGGTCCCACCACATAGTCGTTGACGCCGCGGCGGACCAACTCGCGATAGGGCGCGGTGTCGTTGGGATTGCCGATCACGACCACACGGGTGCCGGGATCGCAGACGCCGGCGAGGTCGTCGAGGCCCTCGAGGATGTCGCGGGTGCCGTCGGATTCGATCACGATGACGTTCGGCGTCGGCATCGTTTCATAGACTTCGATTGCCGCCGCGAGGCCACCGTCCTTGGCCGTGAGATGCGCCTTGGCGAGACGGCGATCCTGCCCGGCCGCGGTCACCGCGGCGAGCGTCTGCGCGGTCTCGCAAAAGGCTTGCACGGAGATGCGAGGAACCGGCGCAATGTGTTCCTCGGGGTGCTGCGGATCGTCCGCTTCTTCGTCGTGGACGCGTGTCATCTGCCTGTATCGCTGAGTTTGGCCTTGTCGGCGTCTGGATTGCTGCTCGCGATCGGCGTGCCCTTGCGATAGCGCTCGAAGGCCATGTCACGCCGTGCGTTATAGACCGGCGTCTCGGACCGCGGCTGCTCCAGGTCGGCCGGATTGTCGATCATGGCCGCGAGGTTGCGCTGGCTGGCGCAGCCCAGATTGAAATAGGGCCGGTTCTCGTTGTAGCCGGGGTCGAGGATGGAGGGGCCGATATCTTCCGGCCACAGCCCGCAGGGGCCGGCGACCGCGGCGATCCGGGAATAGCTCAGGCGGATGGTGGGCAGCAGCCCTGGATCCTCGGGCCGATAGGGATGCTGGACGATGGCACGCGATGGCACGCCGACGGATGCGAGCACGGAACGGATCTCGTGATAGGTCGCCGCCGCCGCGCGCGAATTCGCCGCGTTGACCGGGACGTCGACCACGACCGAGCCGGTGCCTTCGCGCACCCAGTCCCGGGCAATGCCGGCGACGTCCGCGTGCTGCGCGGCCGAGAGGCCGCCGCGAGCCTTGCCGACGAAGATCACGATCGACTTCTTGGCTTCCTCGACCGCGATCGGGTGACGCTGGCGATAGTCGGTCGGCACCGTCTGGGTGACGATCTCGCCGGTGGTGTTGCAGGCGCCCAGCATGACGGAGAGCCCCGTCAGTGCCAGCGCGACGCTCAACCCGCGACGTCGATCGGCCATGGTCTTCGTCATCGCTTCATCCCCTCGTGCCCCGTCTCTTGCCCCGTTCCCCAACCTGTCCGTTCGTCGTCAGTCGATGATGAAGCCGAAATCGCCGGGCGTGCCCGCGATCGGATCGACGCGGCGCGCGACGCCATAGAGGCGGTTCATGCGACCGAGCAGCGCCGTCTGGGCGTCAGACGCCGGGGCGAAGCCGTCGTCGGGGCGGGACAGCTCCTTCTGAGCCACCGCGCGCACCACATAGGGCGTCACGATCACCATCAGCTCGGTTTCGTTGTTGACGAAGTCCTGGCTGCGGAACAGCGCGCCGATGATCGGCACCTGGTCGACGCCGGGCAGGCCGTTGATCGCCTGTTTGGTCTGCTGCTGGATCAGGCCGGCCATGGCCATCGAGCCGCCCGAGGGAATTTCCAGCGTCGTTTCGGCGCGGCGGGTCTGGATCGAGGGGATGGTGATCGAGTTGGTCGAGCTCGACGACAGCGCCTGGGTCACCGTGATGGCGCTTTGGTTCGACAGCTCGGACACCTCGGTCATCACCCGCAGGCTGATCCGTCCCTCGCTCAGCACGACCGGGGTGAAGTTCAGGGAGATGCCGAACTTCTTGTAGGTGATCTGGGTGGTGCAAACGTGGGTGACGGGATCGCAGGCATAGCCCGAGGGAATGGGGAATTCGCCGCCGGCGATGAAGGTGGCGGATTCGCCGGAGATCGCGGTCAGGCTCGGCTCGGCGAGCGTGCGCATGACACCGGCACTTTCCATCGCGCGCATCGTGGCGCTGACGGTCGCGAAGCCTTTGGTGAGACCGGCGACACCTAATCCGTTGTTGCTGACGATCGGTCCGCCGCTGACCGAGAACGGGTTGGAATTGTTGAAGTTCACCACCGCGGTGCCGGCGTTCAGACTGGCGCTGAGATCGACGCCCAACTGCTTGACGATATCGCGGCGCACTTCGCCGACGACGACCTTGAGCATCACCTGGTCGCGGCCGCGCACGATGATGTTATTGACCACCTTGTCGGAGCCGCCGACCAGTTTCGCGGCGACGTCGCCGGCCTGCTGGGCCTCGACCGGGCTCGATACCGAGCCTGTCAGCATCACGCTGTCGCCGACGCCTTCGATCTGCACGCCCGGCAGCGACTGGCGCAGCGCCGTGCGCATGCCGTTGAGATCGCGCTTCACCGCGATATCGTAGGCGGCGACCTGCTGGCCGTCTGCGGCGAAGAACACGACGTTGGTCTGGCCGACCTGTCCGCCGATGATATAGGCGCGTTGGGCCGAGCGGATCACGGCATTGGCGATCTTGGGATCGGCGACCAGCACGTCCTTGACGTCGCGCGGCAGGTCGATGACGGCGGACTTGCCGACGCCGAGCGACAGGAAGCGCGTCTTCGCCGGCGCGATCGTCCCGACCGGCGAAACATCGAGATCGGCTGCCTGCATCGGCGCCTGGTCGCCGACCGGCGCATCTGCGGCGCTGACGACATCGGGGGCTGCGAGGAGCCCCAGGGTCAGCATCGTCCCCGTCCAGAACGAGCGCGCGCGATTCCCCCGAATGCGCATGCCCGTCCGATCATCCCCGTAGTTCATCATGTCCCCATCACTTCTGTGACGTCAGTTGCCGCGCCTGTACGCCGTAGCGGATCACGTTGACCCCGCCGGACCGCTTGCTCGCCTGGTCCTCGGGCGTGCTGTCGACCGAGTTGGCATCGACGATGCTGCGCAGCGCGAGTGTCAGCGTGCCGCCCTGGCGCGCTGCCGATAGCGCGGCGACCTGGTCGGGTTTAAGCTCGAGCGTGACGGTCCTGCCGACGACGGCGTTCTGGCCGTCCTTTTCCTTCGGCGCCTGGTCGATCGCGAGCACGCGGATATTGGTCAGGATCGCTTCGGATAGGATGAGGTCGTTACCGGCGGCCCCGTCAGGATTCTTCAGGCGGCGGGTCAGCATGATGTCGACGCGGTCATTCGGCAGGATGAAGCCGCCGGCGGCAGTCTCGGCTGAAATCTCGGTGGAGACGGCGCGCATGCCCGACGGCAGGATCGCGGCCATGAAGCCGGAGCCGTCGGCCCTGACCAGCTTCTGCTCGCGGATTGGCTCGCCCTGCATCAACGGCACGCGTGCGATCGAGCCTGCAATCTGGATCTGCGCCTCGGGCCTGTTGTCGCGGCGGATGAAGGCGCTGCTCGCGGTCGCCGCCGGCCAGAGCTGCCATTGCAGGTCCTCGGGCTTCACGGCTTGACCGAGCTGGATGTCGTTCTTGGCGACCAGGACCTCGACCGTCGGCAGCTTCTCGGCGACGGGGAGAACGGGCGCGGGCTTGTTGTCATAGCCGCTCGCCAGATACGCAGCGACGCCGCCGGCGCCCAGTGCGATGACGAGAACGACAATGCGTGCGGTGTTCATACGCTTCTACTCTACGCGGGGCACTCGAACCGCACCTGGCGGGCTCCCCGACATCGATGAGTAGGCAGCAAAAGTATAAGCGGTGTTGCGAGGCCGAATGTGATCGACGGCCGCGCTGTGGTCTTTCGGCAGATGGTGAACGTCGCGTTAGCCGGTCGGCCACCGGCCCCGTAGTTTCACGCAGTGCGGCCACTGCGTTCGAATGATGCGCGCGGCGTCATGGTGAATGGGTGGTTAGTGGTGTGTGGGGTGATGCCGCGCATGCATTACGTAGCCTGGATGGAGCGAAGCGCAATCCGGGGCCGCTGAACATGATGTGGCATCCCGGATTTCGCTGCGCTCCATCCGGGCTACGGGCCGGCGGCTACTTCGCGCGCTTTTGCTCGATCACGTCCCAGAGCTTTGCGGCAACGTCCGGTCCGCCGAGCCGCGCGATGGCGCGGATGCCGGTCGGCGAGGTCACGTTGATCTCGGTGAGGTTGCCGTTGATGACGTCGATGCCGACGAACAACAGCCCGCGCTCGCGCAGCGCCGGGCCGACGGTAGCGCAGATCTCGCGCTCGCGCGGCGTGAGCTCGGTCTCCTGCGCAGCGCCGCCGCGCACCATGTTGGAGCGGAGGTCGTCGGCGGCCGGGACACGATTCACCGCGCCCGCGAACTCGCCGTTGATCAGGATGATGCGCTTGTCGCCGTGCTTCACCTCGGGGATGAACTGCTGGATCACCCAGGCTTCCTTGAATGTCACCGAGAACATGTCGAACAGCGAGCCGAAATTCATGTCCTGCGGCATCACGCGGAACACCGCAGCGCCGCCATGGCCGTGCAGCGGCTTCATGACGACGGCGCCATGCCTGTCGCGAAAGGCGTTGATCTCGTCGAGATCGCGCGAGATCAGCGTCGGCGGCATCAGTTGCGGGAAGTTCATCACGAACAGCTTTTCCGGCGCGTTGCGCACCGATGCGGGGTCATTGACGACGAGTGTCTTCGGATGGATGCGTTCGAGAAGGTGCGTCGAGGTGATGTAGGCGAGGTCGAACGGCGGATCCTGGCGCAGCAACACCACGTCGAAGCTGTTGAGCGCCTCGCGCCTGGGTTCGCCCAGGGTGAAATGATTGCCGGGCTCGTCGCGCACGGTGAGCAGCTGAACCGGAGCGACGATTTCCTCGCCGACCATCGAGAGCTTGTCGGGCGTGTAATAGGACAGGCCGTGGCCGCGCTTCTGCGCCTCCAGGAGCAGCGCAAAGGTGGAATCGCCCTTGATGTTGATGCGGGCGATGGGGTCCATCTGGACGGCGACGTTCAGTTTCATGGTCTGCCTTTCAGGTCGAGGCGTCGAATGCCGCCAACACATGGCGTGGAAGTCGTTTCGGCGCAATCAGCATGGCATCGAATCGCATTTCAAATTCCGCATGCTCGGGATGCGCGACGAGCCAGCCTTGCGCGGCATCGATGATGCGCTGCTGCTGGCGCGGCGTCACGGCGAAGGCGGCGTCGTCCAGCGTCGCGCGCGCCTTGACCTCGACGAAGGCGATCAAATTGCGGCGGCGCGCCACGATGTCGATCTCGCCATGCGGCGTGCGGTAACGTTTGGCGAGGATGCGGTAGCCCTTGGCCATGAGATAAGCCGCAGCGCGGCTTTCCGCAGAGATGCCGGTGTGGAACGCGGCGACGCGCTCGGGCGAGGCGATTTTCGGTTCCGACGGGACGTCAGTCTTCGCCATCGCCGCCCCGCAGATCTTTGGCAAGCTCAAGCGCGCGGGCATAGACCTCGCGGCGCGGCCGGCCCGAGAGGGCGACCGCATGCGCCACCGCATCCTTGACGCTGTTCGCGGCAAGCTGCTCACGCAGGACGTCGTCGAGCGCATCCGATGTCAGCATCTCGGCATCCGCCGCAGGCGGAGCGATCACCAGCACGAATTCGCCGCGCGTCTCCAGCGTGTCGGCATCGCGCGCCAGCTCACGCAGCGTCGCGCGCGAAATCTGCTCGTGCAGTTTGGTCAGCTCGCGGCAAATCGCGGCTTCCCGGGTCCCCATGATCTCGGCGAGCTCGGCGAGCGTGTCCTGCACGCGGTTGCCGGAATCGAACATCACCAGCGTCGCATCGATGCGCGCAAGCTCGGCCACGCGCGACTTTCGCGCGGCGGATTTCGAAGGCAGAAAGCCTTCGAAGAAGAAGCGGTCGGTCGGCAGCGCTGCGACCGATAGCGCCGCCAGCACCGAGGACGGGCCGGGCAGCGCGTAGACCGCGTGGCCGGCGGCGCAGACCTCGCGCACCAGCTTGTAGCCGGGGTCCGAGATCAACGGCGTGCCGGCATCCGACACCAGCGCGATCGAGCCGCCCTGCGAAAGCCGCTCCAGGATCTTCGGACGGGCCGCTTCAGCGTTGTGCTCGTGATACTGCTTGAGCTGCGCAGAGATGTCGTAGCGCTCGGTCAGACGCCGCGTGATGCGGGTGTCCTCGCAGGCGATGACGTCGACCCCGGCGAGGGTCTGCAGCGCCCGCAGCGTGATGTCACCGAGATTGCCGATGGGGGTCGCCACCAGGTGCAGGCCAGGCGCGGCCTTCGGCGCGACAAGCCGATGGGCGTCGACGGAGAAACCGCGCGAGGCGGCCTCCGTCGTCTCAGGTGTGTTTGTCGGGGACGGCTTTGCGCGCATAATCAGACGAACTTAGGTATGATCCCCGGGGCTGGGAACCGGTCCCCGGAAAAAGATCGTGCCTGGGCGAGGCAAGGGGCGAGGCAGGACTGGAATGTGATCCATTCGGCATCACATTCTCCAGGGAATGAAGCGTCAGCGCCATATTCGCGGCGGAAACGCCGCCTTGATGCTGGGTGACGGACGGCGGACAGCTAGCCAGAACTTGAAAGGAAGCCGCGTTAAGCGGGCATTATCCTTTTGTTTGAGTTAACTATTTGCCGACAATATGCCTGAATCCATGGCCGGTGTCGTGGAAAGAATGTCGTGACCGGCTGGCGACGGTCGGTCGGAAGAGAAACTGTCATGACGGGCCCACGTGATCCCAGATCCTCCTTTTCGGAGGAGTCTCCCGTTCAGGGGCCCCTGATGTCAGGGGCGACGCGGCGAAGCGCGCTCGGTCTGTTGCTCGGCGCGCCGCTGCTGTCGGCCTGCGCCGGCGTGCAGCAGAGCCTGAGCCAGTTCTCCAATCCGTTCAGCAGTTCCTCCCCGCCTCCGGCCCAGCCGGCCGGCCCGCCGCAACAGGCGACGACCGCCGGCACCGGCGGGGTGAAGGTTGCCGTGATCCTGCCGCTGTCGGCATCTGGCAATGCCGGCCTTGCCGCGCAGTCGATGCGCAACGCCGCCGAGATGGCGCTGGCCGAGTTCCAGAATCCCAACATCCAGCTCCTGATCAAGGACGACAATGGTAGCCCGCAGGGCGCGCAGGCCAGTGCGCAGCAGGCGGTCGATGAGGGCGCCGAGATCATCCTGGGGCCGCTATTCGCGCAGTCGGTGCCTGCGGTGGCGCAGATCGCGCGCACGCGCGGCATCCCGGTGATGGCGTTCTCGACCGATTCCAGCATCGCCGGCCGCGGTGTCTATCTGCTGAGCTTCCTGCCGGAGTCCGACGTCAACCGCATCGTCGAATATTCCGCCAGCATCGGGAAGCGCTCCGTCGCCGTGCTCGTGCCCGACAATGCCTATGGCAATGTGGTCGAGGCCGCGGTGAAGGCGGCGGTGCCGCGCCGCGGAGGGCGCATCGTCGCGTTCGAGAAATACGGCGCCGATCGCGCCACGCCGGCCCGGACCGTGGCGCAGCAGCTCGGCAGCGCCGATGCGCTGTTCATCGCCGATGATGGCGACGCCGTCGTCTCGGTCGCCGATGCGATGAGCGCGGCGGGTGCGAATCTGCGCAATATCCAGCTGCTCGGCACCGGCCTGTGGGACAGTCCGCGCGTCTATGCCAGCTCCAACTTGCAAGGCGGCCTCTACGCCGCGCCGGACCCGGCCGGCTTCCGCGCCTTCTCCGGCCGCTATCGCACCAAATATGGCGCCGAGCCCGTGCGCACCGCCACGCTTGCCTATGATGCGGTCGCCCTGGTGGCCGCGCTGGCGCGTACGCAGGGCACGACGCGCTTTTCGTCGGACGTGCTCACCAATCCCTCCGGCTTTGCCGGCATCGACGGCCTGTTCCGCTTTCGCGCCGACGGCACCAATGAGCGGGGCTTGGCGGTGATGAAGGTCACGACCGGCGGCGGCGTTGCGGTCGCGGGCTCGCCGAAGAGCTTTGGGGCGTAGCTGTTTCCTCGACGTCGTCCTGGCTTTCGCCAGGACGACGATGGAGAGACTTTACGCCGCGAGATCCGCGACCACCGCGTCCAGCACCGGAAAACCGCTGCTCGTCACGCGCAGCCGTCCCGTTGCATCCACCGTGATTGCACCTTCTTCGCTCAGCAGCGTGATGCGCTTGGGATCGAGTGAGCGGCCGGAGAGCGCTTTGTAACGCTCGGGGTCGATGCCCTCGGCGAGGCGCAATCCCATAAGCAGGAATTCGTCGGCGCGCTCTTCGCTGTTGAGGAGATCGTCGGTGACGACGCCGTGGCCGTTGGTCTCGACCCGCATCAGCCAGGCTTCGGGGCGCTTCTCGGTGGCGGTCGCGTGCCTGATACCGTCGATGTCGAGGCGGCCATGGGCGCCGGGGCCGATGCCGGCATATTCTTCGCCGCGCCAGTAGACCAGATTGTGCCGGCACTCGGCGCCGCGCCGCGCGTGATTTGAAATCTCGTAGGCGGGCAGGCCGAGCCTGTCGCAGGTCTCCTGCGTGACGTCGTAGAGCGCGCGTGCGACCGCTTCATCCGGCGTCTTCAGCTTGCCGGCTTGATGTAGGCCGAAGAACGGCGTGCCTTCTTCGATCGTCAATTGATAGAGCGACAGATGCTCGGCCGCCTCGCCGATCGCGAGACGCAATTCATCGGCCCACATCGCCGGCGTCTGGTCGGGACGGGCGTAGATCAGGTCGAACGAATAGCGATCGAACGAGCGGCGCGCGATAGCGACGGCATCGAGGGCCTCGCGCGCGCTGTGCATGCGGCCGAGCGCTTTCAGCGAGGCATCGTCGAGCGCCTGCACGCCGAGCGAGACGCGGTTGACGCCGGCGGCGCGATAGCCGGCGAAGCGCGTAGCCTCGACGCTGGTCGGGTTTGCCTCCAGCGTGACTTCGACGTCTTTCGCCACGGTCCAGTGCTTGCCGATGGCGTCGAGCACAGCGCCGACGGTTGCAGGCTGCATGAGCGAGGGCGTACCGCCGCCGAGAAAGATCGAGGTGACTTCGCGTCCGGGCGCGCGCTCGGCGGTCGCAGCGATTTCGCGCGCGAATGCTGACGCAAACCGCGGCTCGTCGATCGGGGCGTGGCGAACGTGGCTGTTGAAGTCGCAATAGGGGCACTTCGACAGGCAGAACGGCCAGTGCACGTAGACGCCGAAGGCTTCCTTAGCGCGGCTCAAGGCAGATCTCCGCCAGTTTCACGAAGGCGCGGGCACGATGCGACAGGCCGAGACCGAGCGGCGGCAGGCCGTGCTTCTCGATGCTCTCCATCTCGCCGAAGGTGCGGCTATGGCCGTCGGGCAAAAACATCGGGTCGTAGCCGAAGCCGGCGGTGCCGCGCGGCGGCCACACCAGCGTGCCGTCGACGCGCCCCTCGACCTCTTCGAGATGATCGTCGGGCCATGCAACGCAGAGCGCGGAAACGAAGTGCGCCTTGCGTTTGGCCGGCGTGGTCGCGCCGCGCTCCTGCAACAGACGCTCGATCTGCGCCATCGCTGCGGCAAAATCCTTGTTCGGGCCGGCCCAGCGCGCCGAGTAGATGCCGGGCGCGCCGTCGAGCGCGTCGACCACGATGCCGGAATCATCGGCGAAAGACGGCAGCTTCGTTGCCTGCGCCGCCGCGATCGCCTTGATCGCGGCATTGCTGCGGAAATCGTTTCCGGTTTCTTCCGGCTCGGGAAGGCCGAGCTCGCCGGCCGACACTGCTTCGATGCCGTAAGGCGCGAGTAGCTCCTTCATCTCGGCGAGCTTGCCGGGATTATGGGTCGCGATAACCAGCTTTCCGGTGATTCGGCGGTGCATCGGGCTATTGACTACGCTACCGCCAGTTTCTGCAAGTCCACGAGACGCGCGACGCCCTTGCGCGCCAGCGCCATCAACGCCAGGAACTCGGCTTCCGTGAACGGCTCGCGTTCCGCGGTGCCCTGGACCTCGATGATGCGGCCATCGCCGGTCATGACGAAATTGGCGTCGGTGTCGGCTTCGGAGTCCTCGGCATAGTCGAGGTCGAGCACGGGCGTGCCCTTGTAGATGCCGCAGGAGATCGCGGCGACGTTGTCGCGCAACACATTGGCCTTGACCATGTTGCGCGCCTTCATCCAGCTGACGCAATCGGCGAGCGCGACCCAGGCACCGGTGATCGAGGCGGTGCGGGTGCCGCCGTCGGCCTGGAGCACGTCGCAATCGACCGTGATCTGGCGCTCACCGAGCGCTTCGAGATTGATGATGGTGCGAAGCGAGCGGCCGATCAGGCGCTGGATTTCGACGGTGCGGCCGCTCTGCTTTCCGGCGGAGGCCTCGCGGCGGGTGCGTTCCGAGGTCGCGCGCGGCAGCATGCCGTATTCGGCGGTGACCCAGCCGCGGCCCTGGCCCTTCAGCCATGGCGGCAGGCGGTCTTCCAGCGTGGCGGTGACCAGCACGTGGGTGTCGCCGAATTTCACCAGGCACGAGCCTTCCGCATATTTGACCACGCCGCGCTCCAGCGTCACGGGGCGCAATTCGTCGGGCGCACGGCGGCTTGGCCGCATGGGAAATCCTCCAAAACTCTCGGAAAAGGGCTGTTGGCGGTGCTTGTAGGGGGGGTGAGGGTGGGCGGCAAGGGGGAAGATCGAGGCCTTCTTCACCCCCGATTTCCAATCCGCCAACGCCACGCTTGTCAGAAGCATCCGGGATAGACAAATTACCTGTGTCTAGAGGAGTTACCGTCTGTGGCCCATCACGATCCGATCCATCTGATCGCGCCGCGCGCGGGCCTCGCCCAGCTCAACGAGCGTTCCCGCGACATCTTTCGTCAAATCGTCGAAAGCTATCTCGCGACCGGGGAGCCGGTGGGCTCGCGCAATATTTCGCGCCTGATTGCCATGCCGCTTTCGCCCGCCTCGGTCCGCAACGTCATGGCCGATCTGGAACAGCTTGGCCTGATCTACGCCCCGCACACCTCCGCCGGCCGATTGCCGACGGAACTCGGCCTGCGGTTCTTCGTCGATGCCCTGATGCAGGTCGGCGACCTCAATGACAGTGAACGGCAGGCGATCCAGAGCCAGTTGACCTCCGTCGGCCACGCGCAATCGGTGGAGGCTGCGCTCGAGGAGGCATTGACGCGGCTCTCCGGCCTGACCCGCGCGGCCGCGGTCGTGCTGACGCCGAAATCCAATGCGCGGCTGAAACATATCGAATTCGTCCGCTTGGAACCGGAAAAGGCATTGGTGATCCTGGTCGGCGAGGACGGGCAGGTCGAAAATCGCGTGTTGACGCTGCCGCCGGGAGTTCCATCCTCGGCGTTGACCGAAGCCAGCAACTTCCTCAATGCCCGCATTCGGGGCCGGACCTTGGCCGAGGCGCGGCTGGAGCTCGAGACCGCGCTCGGAGAGGCGCGCACCGAGCTCGATCAGCTGACGCACAAGGTGATCTCGGCCGGCATCGCCAGCTGGTCCGGCGGCGAGAACGAGGATCGTCAGCTCATCGTCCGCGGCCACGCCAATCTGCTCGAGGATTTGCATGCGCTGGAGGATCTCGAGCGCGTTCGCCTGCTGTTCGACGATCTCGAGACCAAGCGCGGCGTGATCGACCTGCTCGGCCGGGCCGAAACCGCGGAAGGCGTGCGGATCTTCATTGGCAGTGAGAACAAGCTGTTCTCGCTGTCGGGTTCGTCCACCATCATCTCGCCCTATCGGGACGCCGCCGGCCATATCGTCGGCGTTTTGGGCGTGATCGGGCCGACGCGGCTGAATTATGCCCGCGTGATCCCCACCGTGGACTACGCTGCCCGCATCGTCAGCCGGCTCTTGGGGGGCTGACCGGCGGCCGGCCGATCACGGGCGCTTGATTTTCGCCGCCCAAAGCACGATATCCGGGCCAGAAACCCCCTGTGACGAATGCGAAAAGAGAGCCGATGACCGATCGAGACCGGCAACCCGAAGACACGAGTGCTGCGGCCGGCGAGCCCGTGGTGTCAAAACCGTACATCATGCCCGACGATCCCGAGCCCGGCTCGGTCGAGCTTCTGCAGAAGGAAGTCGCCGAGGCGCGCGACCGCATGCTGCGGACGCTGGCCGAGATGGAGAATCTGCGCAAGCGGACTACCAAGGAGGTCGCGGATGCCCGCCTCTACGGCATCACCGGCTTTGCCCGCGACGTGCTCGACATCGCCGACAACCTCCAGCGCGCGCTCGATGCCGTTCCGGCCGAAGCCCGTGCGGCGGCCGATGCAGGCCTCGCCTCGCTGATCGAGGGCGTCGAGCTGACCGAGCGCTCGCTGCTCAGCGCGCTGGAAAAACACGGCGTGAAGAAGTTCGACCCCTCGGGCCAGAAGTTCGACCCGAACTTCCAGCAGGCGATGTTCGAGGTGCCCGATGCGTCGGTGCCCGCGGGCACCGTCGTGCAGGTCATGCAGGCCGGCTACACCATCGGCGAGCGCGTGCTGCGTCCCGCCTTGGTCGGTGTCGCCAAGGGTGGCGCCAAGGCCGCGCCGGCTGCCAACAGCAACGAGCCGAACGGCGCGGCCAACTAGTTGATCCTCATGGGGAGGAGGCGCGTCAGCGCCGTCTCAAACCATGCAGGTCGCGCTGCTGCAGCGGGGCCTTCATCTTTCGAGACGCGCGCGGAGAAGCGCGCTCCTCAGGATGAGGGTCTTGCAGTTTTTTGACCGGGCCTACGCGCTCGCCGCGATATCCGCAGACTGAATCCGCTTCACGCCGGCCTTGGCCATGTCGGCCAAGGCTTTTGCCAGCGAACCCTGATTGTCGATGCCGCGGCAGGCGTCTTCCACCACATAGACCTCGAAGCCCGCCTTGCGCGCGTCGAGCGCGGTCCAGGCGACGCAGAAATCCGTCGCCAGCCCCGCGACGAAGACGCGCTTGATCTTGCGCGCCTTCAGATAGCCGGCGAGACCGGTCGAGGTCTTGCCGTCGGCTTCGAGGAAGGCCGAATAGCTGTCGACGTCCTTGTGAAAACCCTTGCGGATGATGAGCTCGGCGTGCGGGATCGCAAGGTCTTTCGACAGCGCGGCGCCGTCGGTGCCCTGCACGCAATGGTCGGGCCACAGCACCTGCTTGCCGTAGGGAAGATCGACGGTCTCGAACGGCTTCTTGCCGGCGTGGACTGACGCAAAGGAAATATGGCCTTGCGTGTGCCAGTCCTGCGTCATCACCACATTCGAAAATGCTTTCGAGATCTTGTTGATGACGGGCACCACCTGCTCGCCTTCCTTCACGGCAAGGCTGCCGCCGGGCAGGAAGCAGTTCTGCACGTCGATCACGAGCAGCGCGGATGCATCGTCCGGCTTGATCGATGCCGCTGCCAGAATTGCCGTGGGCGCGAGCGCCACGAGCGCGCTCGTCCCGAGCGCCGCCAAGACTTGTCGCCGATCCAGCATCATTCGCCTCCCTCCAGGATGAACTCAACGGAAGGGGAGCCTAGTTCCGTTCGTATACGAACAGAAGCCCGAAAATGCAGCCGGCTTTGGTGAGTGGTTGGGCTTGAGCCGCGGGTTCGGTGCACCTCTCCCGCTTGCGGATGCTGCTAGCCCTTCGGCTGGATGCCGTCGCGGACCGCGCGGAAGCGGGTGAAGGCGGCCGGCCATTGCTCGCGCGGGGCGCTGGCGATGATGCGCAGCGAGGCGCCGCCGCTGCTGAAGCGGATCCACTGCACCACGGTCACCGGCGTCTTGTCCTTGCCGCTGACGCCGTCGATCCGGGTCTCGAAACCCTGCTGGCCGCTGATGCGGATCGGCTCGGACATGGTGACGCGCGACTCGCGCACGCCGGGAATCTGGAGCGCCGCCTCCTGGGCGAAGCGGGCGCGGTCGTCGGCGGCTTGCGGGGTGGCGCCAATCACGCCGAGGATGATAAACGGCTTCGATTCATAGCCGGAGCTCTCGTCGCCGTCGGCCAGGATGATGCTCGAGCCCGGCGCCAGCGTGCGGACGTCCTTGAAGTCGGCGAGATCGGTGATCTTGAACGGCATCAGTGCGATCTGCTCTTCGGCCGAGACCTGCTTCCGGGTGACGACGCTCGCGAACATCTGCCGCACCGCCTCGTCGGTGTAGATCTTGATCGCATTCTCCGGAATCTGCACCGCGACATAGCCGGAGAAGCCGGCGCCCGGCACGATCATCGAATAGCGCCGCACTGGCGTCTCGCCGGCCTTGCCGCTCTCCGTGGTGAAATAGGCCACGCCCGCGGGCGTCTCGATCTTGTCCTGCTTGACGCCGTTGGTGCCGGCCGGATTGGAGTTGAAGGCGGTCACGACCTCGCCATAGGCGGCCGGCGGCAGCTCCGTGATCAGCACCTTGACGTTGCCGTCCTCGCTCTCGAAGCCGGGAAAGGTCTTGGCCGTGCTGAGGCCGACCAATGGCACCATGCCGAGGCGCAAGCCGGGTGGGAAAACGGCGTCGGCGGCCAGAGCCGGAAGCGTAGAGGCGACGAGGAGGGCGAGCGCGGCGAGGGGGCGGATCAGCTTCATGGGCACTCTGATTGGTTCACATTGAGGCCGTTCGATGGTGGCCAGCCGGCCGCTTTGTCGCGCGAGGCAGCCCGAAGACGAGCCCGGCCGGCTGCCCGCCTTTTAGCGGTTTTGGTCTGGCCGCAACAGGGCGGGGCGGGATGCGGTAGCGGATGCCGGCCGATCGCGGACCTGTTAATAATTTCTCACCCGCAAGGGCGGTGCAGCCCGGATATGTTCTTCCAAAACCCAATGTTTTCACGGCCGAAACTTGCGTTCGGTCCTTGCAGGCACCTCCCCCCCTCCTATATGACCCCCAACCATCGCAATATCGCGAATGTTTGATCTTAGGGGGTTTCGGTTCGGGTGCCTTCTGGGCCCAGCCAGCCTGCCGCAAAAACAAGGATACAGGACCATGGGAAAGGTCATCGGGATCGACCTCGGCACCACGAATTCGTGCGTCGCCGTAATGGATGGCAAGAACGCCAAAGTCATCGAGAATTCCGAAGGCATGCGCACGACGCCTTCGATCGTCGCCGTGACGGACGACGGTGAGCGCCTCGTCGGCCAGCCGGCCAAGCGCCAGGCCGTCACCAATCCCGAGCGCACGTTCTTCGCAGTGAAGCGCCTGATCGGCCGCCGCTACGACGACCCGATGGTCGAGAAGGACAAGAAGCTCGTTCCGTACAAGATCGTGAAGGCTTCCAACGGCGACGCCTGGGTCGAGGCCGACGGCCAGACCTACTCGCCCTCGCAGGTCTCGGCGTTCATCTTGCAGAAGATGAAGGAGACCGCGGAAGCCCATCTCGGCCAGAAGGTCGACCAGGCCGTCATCACCGTGCCCGCCTACTTCAACGACGCCCAGCGCCAGGCGACCAAGGACGCCGGCAAGATCGCGGGCCTTGAAGTGCTGCGCATCATCAACGAGCCGACCGCGGCCGCGCTCGCCTACGGCCTCGACAAGACCAAGGCCGGTACGATCGCCGTGTACGATCTCGGCGGCGGCACGTTCGATATCTCGATTCTCGAAATCGGCGACGGCGTGTTCGAGGTGAAGTCGACCAACGGCGACACCTTCCTCGGCGGCGAAGACTTCGACATGCGCCTGGTCGGCTATCTCGCCGACGAATTCCAGAAGGAGCAGGGCATCAACCTGCGCAACGACAAGCTCGCGTTGCAGCGCCTGAAGGAAGCCGCCGAAAAGGCCAAGATCGAGCTGTCGTCGACGACGCAGACCGAGATCAACCTGCCCTTCATCACCGCGGACCAGACCGGCCCGAAGCATCTGACGATGAAGCTCACCCGCGCCAAGTTCGAGGCGCTGGTCGATGACCTCGTTCAGAAGACCGTCGAGCCCTGCCGCAAGGCGCTGAAGGATGCCGGCCTCACCGCCGCCGAGATCGGCGAAGTGGTGCTGGTCGGCGGCATGTCGCGCATGCCGAAAGTCCAGGAAGTCGTGAAGCAGCTGTTCGGCAAGGAGCCGCATAAGGGCGTCAACCCGGACGAAGTCGTGGCGATCGGCGCCGCGATCCAGGCCGGCGTGCTTCAGGGCGACGTCAAGGACGTGCTGCTGCTCGACGTGACCCCGCTGTCGCTGGGCATCGAGACTCTGGGCGGCGTGTTCACCCGCATCATCGACCGCAACACCACGATCCCGACCAAGAAGAGCCAGGTGTTCTCGACCGCCGAGGACAGCCAGAACGCGGTCACCATCCGCGTCTTCCAGGGCGAGCGTGAAATGGCGGCCGACAACAAGATGCTCGGCCAGTTCGACCTGATGGGCATTCCGCCGGCCCCGCGCGGCATGCCGCAGATCGAGGTGACCTTCGACATCGACGCCAACGGTATCGTCAACGTCTCGGCCAAGGACAAGGCCACGTCCAAGGAGCAGCAGATCCGCATCCAGGCCTCCGGCGGTCTGTCGGAAGCCGACATCGAGAAGATGGTCAAGGACGCCGAGGCCAATGCCGAGGCGGACAAGAAGCGCCGCGAGGCCGTGACTGCCAAGAACGACGCGGATGGACTGGTGCATTCGACTGAGAAGGCACTGGCCGAGCACGGTTCGAAGGTCGCCGAGACCGAGCGCCGCGCCATCGAGGATGCCGTCAGCGACCTCAAGGAAGCGCTGAAGGGCGACGATGCCGAAGCGATCAAGGCCAAGACCCAAACGCTGGCCCAGGCTTCGATGAAGCTCGGCGAGGCCATGTACAAGCAGCAGGCCGAGGCCGACGCCAAGAAGGATGCGGCCAAGGACGACGTCGTCGACGCGGAATTCACCGAAGTCGACGACGACAAGACCAACAAGAAGTCCGCCTGAACCCCGCGAGGGTGATGATGCGGACGGCTTGGACCCCACACGCGCCAACGGCCTCCTCCCTCGCGGGGGAGGCCATCGTGTCGGGCTCGGCGGGCCAAGAGTCTTTGAAAATCGGCTCTGCGAAAATCGGCTCTGTTAAATTCGGGCCCGTTACGATCGATCAATTCCCAGCCGTTATTCTGAACACTGCCGTGCAATCCTCTGCCGCGAGGCCGAAGGCTGCCTATATCGTTGCATGGCGACGTTGCGTCGCTCCGACTTGAATCGCGATCGGATAGACTGAGCTCATCATGTCCACGTCCACCAAGCGCTGCTACTACGAAACCCTCGAAGTCGAACGCGATGCCGACGATTCCGCGCTGAAATCGTCGTTCCGCAAGCTGGCGATGAAGTTTCACCCCGACCGCAATCCCGGGGACAACACCAGCGAAGTCAAGTTCAAGGAAATCAACGAGGCCTACGAGGTCCTGAAAGACAAGGACAAGCGCGCCGCATATGACCGTTACGGCCATGCCGCCTTCGAGCAGGGCGGCGGCGGTGGTGCCGGTTTCGGTGCGGGCTTCGCCTCCTCTTTTTCCGACATTTTCGAAGATCTGTTCGGCATGGCCGGACAGCGCGGGGGCCGTGGCGGCCGCGAGCGCGGCGCCGACCTGCGCTACAACATGGAAATCACGCTCGAGGAAGCTTTTGGCGGCAAGACCGCGCAGATCGAGATCCCGGTCTCGGTCACTTGCGAGGCCTGTTCGGGCATCGGGGCCAAGGCCGGCACCAAGCCGAAGACCTGCTCGACCTGCGGCGGCGCCGGACGCGTACGGCAGTCGCAGGGCTTCTTCACGCTGGAGCGCACCTGTCCGGGCTGCCAGGGCCGCGGCCAGATGATCGAGGACGCCTGCCCGTCCTGCTCGGGTCAGGGGCGCGTCACCCGCGAGCGGACGCTGTCGGTCAACATTCCCCCTGGAGTCGAGGACGGCACCAGGATCAGGCTTGCCGGCGAAGGCGAGGCCGGGGTCCGCGGCGGTCCGCCTGGGGACCTCTACATCTTCCTGTCGTTGGCCCAGCATCAGTTCTTCCAGCGCGACGGCGCCGATCTGCATTGTCGTGTGCCGATCTCGATGGTGACGGCGGCGCTTGGCGGCGAGTTCGAGGTGCCGACCATCGACAAGGGCAAGACCAAGGTGAAGGTCCCCGCGGGCACCCAGTCCAGCCGCCGATTCCGCATTGCATCAAAAGGCATGCCGGTGCTGCGCTCGCGCCAGATGGGCGACATGTACGTTCAAGTCGTGGTCGAGACCCCGCAGAACCTCACCAAGAAGCAGCAGGAATTGCTGGCCGAGTTCGACAAG
Organism: Bradyrhizobium sp. Kon56; assembly: GCF_055807635.1. Taxonomy (NCBI): domain Bacteria; kingdom Pseudomonadati; phylum Pseudomonadota; class Alphaproteobacteria; order Hyphomicrobiales; family Nitrobacteraceae; genus Bradyrhizobium; species Bradyrhizobium sp. Kon56. Next base: position 319,379 of record NZ_JBVVOU010000002.1, read on the forward strand.
CTCTCCTCCGGCAATACCCAGCCGGAATCCGAGGGTTTCTTCACCAAGGTCAAGGATTTCTTCGGTAATCGGGCGAGTTGACGCGTCTTGACCGTGCCGCCTTCGGCCTATACGTCTTTATGACCATTTTCTGACACGCCGCGGTCACGCGGTCCCGGCCGGTCCCGACATGCCATTGCCATCGTCCGCGCGTGCGTTGAAGAAGCCCCGTCTCGATGACGAGGTGCGTTTTCTCCGGTCATGGATCGAAAAGCCTCTCCACATGGGCGCAGTGATGCCGTCGGGCAAGCTGCTGGCCCGGACCATGGCCCATTACGTCGACGTCAATTCGGACTCACCGGTGGTCGAGCTCGGGCCCGGCACCGGCGCCATCACCTCGGCCCTGGTCGAGCGCGGCGTCGACCAGAAGCGTCTCGTCCTCGTCGAATACAATCCAGGCTTCTGCGCCCTGCTGCGCGACCGCTATCCGCAGGCCAAGGTGGTGCAGGGCGATGCCTATCGTCTGCGCGACACCCTGTGGAACGTGCTGAGCGCGCCGGCCTCCGCGGTCGTCTCCGGCCTGCCGCTGGTTACAAAACCGATGCTAACGCGGCTGCGGCTCATCCGCGACGCCTTCACGGCCCTGGCGCCCGGTGCGCCCTTCGTCCAGTTCACCTATGCGGTGGTGCCGCCGATTCCGAAATCGCTGCCCGGCGTGTCCACAGAGGCCTCCGAACGGATCTGGATGAACCTTCCGCCGGCCCGCGTCTGGGTGTATCGCAAGGACTAATTCCGCCGGCGTTCCTGTTTGCGTGGCGGTCTCGTTTCGCCGAACGCATGGAAGCGGATGTCCGCACCGAAAATTCTGATCATTCCCGGCTCCCTGCGCACCGGCTCGCACAATGCGAAGCTGGCAGCGGTCGCTGCCTATGCATTCGATCAGGCCGGTGTCGACGTCACCCGGATCTCGCTCGCCGATTTTCCGCTGCCGATTTATGACGGCGACCTGCAGGCCAAATCCGGTGTGCCGAAGCACGCGATCAATCTCAAGCGCATGATCGGCGCGCATCATGGCGTGTTGATCGTCTCGCCCGAATACAACGCCTCGGTGCCGCCGCTGCTGAAGAACGCGATCGACTGGGTCAGCCGCGTGCATGAGCTGCACGAGCCGCGCGGCGAGGTGTTCCGCAACCGCGTCTTCGCGCTCGCCGGCGCCTCGCAGAGCCGGCTTGGCGCGGCTCGCGCGCTGCAGGCGTTGCGGCTGATCCTGACCTCCTGCCACGCCAATGTGATTGCCAGCCAGCTGACGCTCGCCTTTGCCGACCAGGCCTATGACGATATGGACAGGCTGAAGCACGAGGGCGATATCGCCGCGTTGAAGGAACTGGTGCGGCAGTTGATCGACGTTTCCCAACGCATGATGTGAGGTGACATGACGCCAGCCGAGATTGCCCCGAAAGACCGCCTGATCGTCGCGCTCGATCTGCCCAGCGTTGATGCCGCGGAAGCTATGGTCAACCGGCTCGGCGACAGCGTCACCTTCTACAAGATCGGCTATCGGCTCGCTTATGCCGGCGGCTTGCCGCTGGTCGGCAAGCTCGCCGACCAGGGCAAGAAGGTCTTTCTCGATCTCAAGCTGCACGACATCGGCAACACCGTGGCGCAGGGCGTCGACAGCATCACAAGGCTCGGCGCGACCTTCCTCACCGTGCACGCTTATCCGCAGACCATGAAGGGTGCCGTCGAAGGTCGCGGCAGCTCGAACCTGAAGATCCTCGCCGTCACTGTTCTGACGTCCTACAATGAGGACGATCTGCACGCGGCAGGCTTCCGGCTCGGCGTCTCCGAGCTCGTCGAAGCGCGCGCGCAGCAGGCGCAGGTGCTCGGCATCGACGGGCTGGTATCGTCGCCCGAGGAGGTCGGAGCCTTGCGCAAGATCGTCGGCCACCAGATGAGCCTCGTCACCCCCGGCATCCGGCCGGCGGGCGCCGCGAGCGGCGACCAGAAACGCATCATGACGCCGGGCCGCGCGATTGCGGCCGGCGCGGATTATCTCGTGGTCGGGCGGCCGGTGGTGGAAGCCACGGACTCCAGGGCGATCGCCGAGGCCATCCAGGCCGAGATCGCGCAAGCGCTCGGCTAACTAACAACACAGGGAGACGAACAATGGCAAAAGGCTACTGGATCGGACGCGTCGACGTGAGCAGTGACGAGGGCTACAAGCCCTATGCCGTCGCCAATGGTCCGATCTTCAAGAAATGGGGTGGCCGCTTCGTCGTCCGCGCCGGCAAGTTCACCACCGTCGAAGGCGCCAGCCGCACCCGCAATGTCGTGATCGAATTCCCGGACTACGAGACCGCGATCGCCTGCTACAACTCGCCGGAATACCAGGCCAACATCAAGGTGCGCCAGCCGCACTCCGTCGCCGACCTCATCATCATCGAGGGCTATGACGGCCCGCAACCGTCAGACGGCTGAGGCGCGAACTCCTCTTATTACTCTTGCCGAAATGCTCGGCCTGCATGGTTCGCCCGGCGATGCAGAGCATCGTCCGGAACGCCCGCCTTGCGGGCTCCTCACCATGAGGGTCTGATATCTTGCCGCAAGACGCGACCTCATCCTGAGGGCCGCCACAGGCGGGCGTCTCGAAGGATGGCCGCAGGCGACCTGCCCCTAATCCCCCTCGGTTGCCGGAACTGCATCCCCCCGCTACAACGGCCGTGAGAGGATCGCACCATGTCCGATATGCGCTTGATCGTTGCTGGAGCCGGCGGCCGGATGGGCCGGGCGCTGACGCGGGCGATTGCCGAGACCAAAGGCGCGGTGCTGGCCGGCGCGCTGGAGGCGCCGGGCTCGGAGCTGCTCGGCAAGGATGCCGGCGTGCTGGCAGGTCTGCCGGCCAATGGCATCAAACTCTCCGGCGATCTCTGGGCGATGTCGAAGGACGCCGACGGCATTCTGGATTTCACCGTGCCCGCGGCGACCCTCGCCAATGTCGCGATCGCCGCCGAGCGCGGCCTCGTGCACGTGGTCGGAACGACCGGCCTGTCGGGCTCCGACAACGCCGTGATCAAGAGCGTCACCAACCGCGCCGTCGTGGTGCAGTCCGGCAATATGAGCCTGGGTGTCAATCTGCTTGCCGCTGTGGTCAAGCGAGTCGCCAAGGCGCTCGACGAGAGCTTCGACATCGAGATCGTCGAGACCCATCACCGCATGAAGATCGACGCGCCCTCGGGCACGGCACTGATGCTGGGCCAGGCCGCAGCTAGCGGCCGCGGCATCGCGCTCGACGAGCATGCAGACCGCGGCCGCGACGGCATCACCGGCGCACGCAAGCCCGGCGACATCGGCTTTGCGTCGTTGCGCGGCGGCACCGCGGCCGGCGATCACAGCGTGAGCTTCCTCGGCGCGTTCGAGCGCCTGACGCTGTCGCATCACGCGGAGGATCGCATGCTGTTCGCCCACGGCGCGCTGAAAGCCGCGCTCTGGGCGCATGGCAAGAAGCCGGGGCACTACTCCATGGCCGACGTACTCGGCCTGTCCGACATCTGAACGAAGCATGATCCGGAAAAGTGTGAAGCGGTTTTCCGACAAGATCATGCTTAAACAACGAACGAAACGGAAAAGCAGTCGATGAGCGAACGTCTTCTCGTGCTGGTGCGGCACGGCCAGAGCGAATGGAATCTGAAGAACCTCTTCACGGGCTGGAAGGATCCTGATCTCACCGAGCTCGGCGTCAAGGAAGCCTCGGAAGCCGGCCGCAAGCTGAAGGCGCAGGGTCTCGTGTTCGACGTTGCATACACCTCGGTCTTGACGCGCGCACAGCACACGCTCGATCTCATTCTCGGCGAGCTCGACCAGAAGGGCCTGTCGACGACGAAGAACCTCGCGCTGAACGAGCGCGACTATGGCGATCTCTCCGGTCTCAACAAGGATGACGCCCGCAAGAAATGGGGCGAGGACCAGGTGCTGATCTGGCGCCGCTCCTACGACGTGCCGCCGCCCGGTGGCGAAAGCCTGAAGGACACGCTGGCGCGCGCGCTGCCGTATTACGTGCAGGAGATCCTGCCCGGCGTGCTCAACGGCAAGCGCACATTGGTCGCGGCTCACGGCAATTCGCTGCGCGCGCTGATCATGGTGCTGGAAAAGCTCTCGCCCGAAGGCATTTTGAAGCGCGAGCTCGCCACCGGCGTGCCGATCATCTACCGGCTCAATGCGGATTCGACGGTGGCATCGAAGCTGGATCTGGCGGGTTAAAGACGTTCGCGCGCGACTGAGTCCCGCCAAGCACTCGGTGTCGTCCTGGCTTTCGCCAGGACGACTAAGTGGGGCAGTTTACGCGTGGCAACTCTTACTGCAGCCCCAGCTGCCCGGCCTCCCAGCCCAGCATCGCCTGCTTGCGAGTGATGCCCCAGTGGTAGCCGGTGAGCGTGCCGCTCTTGCCGAGCGCGCGGTGGCAGGGCACGACGAAGGACACCGGGTTCTTGCCGACGGCGGCGCCGACGGCGCGTGACGCTTTCGGGCTGTTGATGTTGCAGGCGATGTCCGAATAGGACACCGCGCGGCCCATCGGGATCTTCAGCAAGGTCTCCCACACCCGCACCTCGAAATCGGTACCGATCATCACCACGCGCAGCGGCTGGTCCGGCCGCCAGAGTTTTGTGTCGAAGATGCGCTGTGCCAATGGTGCGGTACCTTCGTGATCCTCGACGTAAGTTGCGTTCCGCCATCGCCGCGTCATATCGGCAAGCGCCACCTGTTCCTCACCGGGATCGGCGAAAGCGAGTCCCGACAATCCGCGATCGGTCGCGATCACGATCGCGGTGCCGAACGGCGAGTGATGGAAGCCGTAGCGCAAGGTGAGGCCGGCGCCGCCGTTCTTCCATTCGCCCGGCGACATCGCCTCATGGGTGACGAAGAGATCGTGCAACCGGCCCGGACCCGACAGGCCCGAGTCGAGCGCCGCATCGAGGATGCTTGCGGAGTCCCGTAGCAGGCCCTTGGCGTGATCGAGCGTGAGCGCCTGCATAAAAGCCTTCGGCGTGATCGAGGCCCAGCGGCGGAACAGATGGTGCAGCTCGTCCGGGGTGACGCCGGCCGCATCCGCCATCGCCTCGATGGTCGGCTGCGTGCGCCATTTTTCGGAGATGAAGGCGATCGCCCGGCGCACGGAATCATAGTCGCGCATCGCGGCGTTCTGGGAGCCCGGCCCGGCCAGGCGCTGGTCATGTATCGCGAGTGTCATCATGCCTGGAAATGTAGGAGGGGGCGGGGTACGAAACCACCCGATTTCCGATCCGCAAATCAGGTCACCGGATTGTAGGTCGGACCGCGCCTGGCGGCATTTAAGGCCTCAACCAAACCCTTGTAGAAACTTGCCTTTTCGTCCGGCCCCAGGAAGCGGGCGATCTGGATCTGGTGACCTCGCGAGATCAGATAGAGGTGCTCGATGCCAAAATCCTCGTCGATTTCCATGTCGAGTCGAACCCAGAGCGGATTGAAGGTCCATTCGACGACCTGGCCATGCTGGCTGACGCGCCGCACGCGCAATTCAGATGGCGTGACCACGATCTCCTCGCTGGCCCGCGCCGCACGGAAATTGGCCTTGAAAGCCCACCAGATCACCAGCACGTCGAGGCCGAAAAAGCCGAACACCGGCCAGGCGCCCATCATCAGGAAGACGAGGCCGGTGACGAAGCTGACGGCGCTCAGGAACAGCATCACGGCGAGGAAGCCGGTGCGGTTCAGCGAGCGGTGCGGCGTCAGGCGCGCGGAAAAGATCTGAGGCTCAGCCTCGCTTGCAGATCGTTCGCGCTCAATTTCATTGCCTGTGCTCATCGTCCCTCAGTATATCCCGATCATGGCGAAAATCACCCGCAAGCCGGCCCCCCGCAAAACGTCCGTGCCGAAGAAAAAGGCGAAGGCGGCCGCCGCGAAGCCTAAGGCCCCCGGCAAGAAATCCCTCAAGGCCACGAAACCCTGGACGCCGCCCGAGGTGCACGAGGTCTTCAGCCGTTTCCGCAAGGCCAACCCGGAGCCAAAGGGGGAGCTCGAGCACGTCAATCCCTTCACGCTGCTGGTCGCCGTGGTGCTGTCCGCACAGGCGACTGACGCCGGCGTCAACAAGGCGACGCGTGCGCTGTTTGCGGTCGCCGACACACCGCAGAAGATGCTCGACCTGGGCGAGGAACGCCTGCGCGAGTACATCAAGACCATCGGCCTCTACCGCACCAAGGCGAAAAACGTGATCGCGCTGTCGGCGAAGCTGCTCAGCGAGTTCGGCGGCGAGGTGCCGCGCACGCGCGCCGGGATCGAGTCGCTGCCGGGCGCCGGGCGCAAGACCGCCAATGTCGTGCTCAACATGGCCTTCGGCGAGCACACCATGGCGGTCGATACGCATGTCTTCCGCGTCGGCAACCGGACCGGACTTGCGCCCGGCAAGACGCCGCTGGAGGTCGAGCTCGGTCTCGAAAAGGTGATCCCGGCCGAGTTCATGCTGCATGCCCATCATTGGCTGATCCTGCATGGCCGCTATACTTGCCTCGCGCGCAAGCCGCGCTGCGAGGTTTGCCTGATCAACGATCTCTGCCGGTGGCCGGAAAAGACGGTCTGAAAATAGCGTTCGGGAAAGTGGTTTGGAGTCTAGCGTGAGTCAGCAGGAACAAATCTCGCCATCGCCACCTCCTGCTACACCGGCGCCGCCACCGAAGCCAACGCAGCCACCGGCGAGTTCGCTCTGGAGCCGGCTCGCGATTCCGCTGTTCGCGGTGATCGTCGCGCTCGGCTTCGTCGCGCTTGCAACGCAGCGCTTCGACGAATGGGTCGGCAATTCGGTGGTCCAGACCACCAACGACGCCTATGTGCGCGCCGAGCTGACGCGGCTCGCCAGTCGCGTCTCCGGCGAAGTGCTGACCGTCGGGGTCACCGACTTCCAGCGCGTCAAGGCCGGCGATCTCCTGATCCGGATCGATCCTGCCGACTATGAGACGCAAGTCGCGCAGGCCGAAGCGGCGGTCGCCGCTGCGCAGGCCGTGCTCGACAATCTGGCGAACCAGATCGAGCTGCAATATGCGACGATCGCGCAGGCGCAAGCCGCGCGGCTCTCGGCCGAAGCCGTGGAGGTCGAGGCGCGGCAGGAGCAGGAGCGTCAGCAGTCGCTGTCGCAGACCGAATCCGGTACGCGGCAGCGCTTCGAACAGGCGGTCGCAGGCTATGCCAAGGCGCAGGCCGACGTGCGCGCGAGCCGCGCCGTGATCGCGGCCCAGCAGCACCAGCTCGAAGTCCTGCAAGGCACCAGGAAGCAGCGCGCGGCCGATCTCGAAGCGACCAAGGCGACGCTGGCGAGCGCGAAGCTAAAGCTCGGCTACACCAAGATATCCGCGCCGTTCGATGGCGTCGTCGGCGAGCGACAGGTCCAGCCCGGCGACTACGTCAACATCGGCACCAACCTCATCAACGTCGTGCCGTTGCCGAAGGTCTATGTGATCGCGAATTACAAGGAGACCCAGCTTACCCACGTCGCACCGGGTCAGCCGGTCGAGATCACCGTCGACAGTTTCCCGCGCGAGAAGCTGCGCGGCCGGGTCGAGCGCATTGCGCCCGCGACCGGCGCGCAGGTCGCGCTGCTGCCACCGGACAACGCAACCGGCAACTTCACCAAAGTCGTGCAGCGCATTCCCGTGCGCATCCAGTTCGACGACAACCAGCCGCTGCTGGCGCGGCTGGTGCCGGGCATGTCGGTCGTCACCAGCATCGACACCAAGGCCGGCAATGGCGGAAAATGACGATTCCAGTCGCGGACCGCTCTCGCGCGGCGGCGTCGCCCCGCAGCCGCTGTTTGCGGTGGCGGCGGTGCTGCTCGGCTCGTTCCTCGCCAATTTTGACAGCCGGCTGACCACGATTGGCCTGCCGGACCTGCGCGGCGCGTTCTCGCTCTCGTTCGACGAAGGCGCATGGCTCTCCACGGCGGGCATCGGCTCGCAGATATTCATCGCGCCCGCGGTGGCCTGGCTTGCCACCGTATTCGGCCTGCGTCGCGTGCTGGGTATCCCCAGCCTCGTCTATGCCGCGGTCTCGCTGATCATCCCGTTCGTGCACGACTATCCGACATTGCTCGCGCTCAGCCTCGTGCATGGCCTCCTGCTCGGCACCTTCGTGCCGGCGACGCTGATGATCGTGTTCCGCAATTTACCGATCCGCTGGTGGCTTCCGGCGATCTCGATCTATTCGATCCGCGTCGGCTTCGCGCTCGATACCTCGAGCTCGCTGGTCGGCTTCTATGTCGACCATCTCGGCTGGCAATGGCTGTACTGGCAGAGCGTCCTGATCGCGCCGCTGATGGGCCTGATGGTCTATTGGGGCACGCCGAACGAGCCGGTGAATCGCGCTTTGCTGCGCGACGCCGATTGGGGCGGCATGCTGCTGCTCGGCGCCGGCGTCTCGATGATCTATGCCGGGCTCGACCAGGGCAACCGTCTGGACTGGCTGGGGTCGGGGACTGTGATGGCGTTGATCATTGCCGGCGCGGTGCTGGTCGCGGGCTTCCTCGTCAACGAGTCCCTGGTGCGGCAGCCCTGGGCGCATGTGAACGTCTTGTTCTCGCGCAATATCGGCCTGGGGCTGGTCCTGATCCTGCTCTACACGCTGACCAGCCTCTCCAACGCGTCGCTGGTGCCGAACTTCCTCGCCACCATCGCCCTGCTCAGGCCGGAGCAGAGTGGCTTGCTGCTGCTCACCTATGGCGCCTTGCCAATGTTCGTGCTGGTGCCGCTCTCGATCTGGCTGCTGCGGCACTTCGATACGCGGACGGTGGTGGTCGTGGGATTTGCCTGTTTCGCTGCCGCCAATCTCTGGGGCACGCAGCTCAGCCATGATTGGGCGCGCGAGGATTTCGCGGGCATCGTGCTGCTCCAGGCGATCGGGCAGTCGCTGACCTTGCTGCCGCTGATCATCACGCTGCTGTCCAACTCCGATCCGAGCCGTGCCACCTCGTTTGCCGCCTATATCCAGATCATGCGGCTCGGTGGCGCCGAGATCGGCGTCGCGTTGATGGGGACGTGGCTGCGCGTCCGCGAGCAGATCCATTCCTTCTATCTCGGCCAGAATCTCGGTGTCGGCGACGTCGACGTGGTCCGCATGCTGAAACAGCTCGCCGACCATTTTGCGGCCCATGGTGCCGGCTCGGCACAGGCACGCGCGGTCGGTACGCTCGCCGGCCTCGTCCAGCGCGAGGCCAATGTGCTCGCCTATATCGACGGCTTCTGGCTGTGCTTCTGGGTCGCGATGGCGGCGCTCGGCGTCGTCGCCCTAGTCACCCGTGCCCCGCCCGGCCCGTTCACGCCGGCGCCGTTCGGCTTCGCCAGGATGCTGTTGCGCAGATGCGGAGTGCCCCTGACGTAGGTTCAGGATCCAGACGACCCACGCGCCGAGCGACGGTCGCGGGTTGGCTCTGACTATAACGTCAGACCACAAGCCCGACGGATGGCGATCTGAACCGGCGAGGGTGGCAACGCCGGGTCGAACTCGCCTGTTGGCAGCAGCGGCGGCTGTGCCATGAAACGCGGGCGCTTCCCCCGGTGAGGTTGCGCGGCGTGAACCAGGAATGGATGGCAGAGATAAACGGTCCCTGCCGCACCGATTGCCAGTTCAACGTCGCAATCTTCCGTAGAAGCGTAACCGTTGGCAGAGATTTGCTCCAGCGTTGCGCCTGCATCGCCATAGGGCAGCAGCTCCCGGGCGATGGTGGCGTGCGAACCTTTCCGTATCTTCGTTGGCGCATCCTCAGGGCCTACGTCCGAGAACAGGAAGAGCATCAGCAATGCGCGTCCGCTGCTCTTCACATTGACGCGCCACTGCATGAAATCCGGATTATCGAAGCCGAAACTCATGTCCACATGCCAGCCATCATCACCAGTGGACTCCGGTGAGGGAAAGCGGATTGGAAAAGTTCCGAGCGCTTTGGGCGCGATCCAGCGGCGGTCACCCGCGAGTTGGTCATAGGCTTCGTGCAGGATCGGCGCATTGGCGGCTTCAATGAATGGTGGCGAAGACTTCGATCCCACCCGAATGACCGGCTGGGTCCAGCTTTCGGGCTCGTGTGGCGACAGACCAATATCCGCCCACAATTCGTCCCTGCATTGTTCCGCAAGGTGCGTGCTGAAGGCGTTCTCGATCTTGATGAAACCGTCGTCGATGAAGTTTAGGACCCGATGAGAGGTCACGCCGATGCGCTCGGTTTTGGGCATTGCACATTTCTCCGTTCGGCCACCGCGTCAGCGCAGCCGTCTTGATCTGATTGGCGCGATACGCCGGAACGACTTGGTCGCTCAGATCAGCGGGAAGAATGTGGACATGAAAATCATGCTGCGTACCTTACGGCGGCGGAGAGCAAAATCAAGACAAGCGGGACGCAGAGCGCCTCTACGAGGGGGCGTCGTACGAGCGCGCCGCCAAGTCCGCTTGACCTACCGCATCTGCCGCGCCGGCTCGATCAGCTCGGGCCGCGGACCTGACAGCCGCTTGTGCATGTGAACCATGAAGGCCATGGCGAAGATCGGCGTCGCCAGATTGACGATCGGGATCGAGACGAAGGCTGCGATGAACAGGCCCGCGGTGAAGATGGTGGCGGCGTTGTCGCGCCGCATCGCCTTGGCTTCCTCCGGCGAGCGAAACCGCATCGCCGCGAGCTCGAAATATTCGCGGCCGAGCAGCCAGGCCGTGGCGAGGAAGAAGACCAGGAAACCGGCGCCGGCGAAAAGCACCAGCGGTAATGCGACCAGATAGACCAGGATCGTCAGCAGCGCGGTCTTGACGCCCTCGTAGATCGCCTGGCTGAACGGCAGCGCGATCCCCGGCCGCTCCGCCGGATAGTGCTCGCGCTCGACGATGTCGGCGACGTCGTCGACGAACACGCTCGCAACCAGGGAGGTGATCGCGGGCATCAGGAACACAGCCCCGAACACGACGCCGAGGCCCGCGGCGATCGAAATGATCCAGGACAACACCTCGAGCGATGAGTGCCAACCCGGACCGAGCAGGCCTTCCAGCCACGCCTCGCCATAGGTCGCAAACCAGCTCAGCAGCCGCTGCAAGCCGATCGCCAGCACGATGATCAGCACCAGTGCGACGCCGATCGACCGCCACAGGATCGAGCGCATCGGCGGCGAGATCATTTGTGACAGCGCCTTGACGGCGGCATCCAGCATGGGAGTTCCTCTCACGAAATCACCCGCGAGAGGTAGACACCCCGGGCCACTTCGGCAAGGGAGATCGGCGGCACCGCTTATGGCCGGATTGACCGCTGGCATCAACGAAGCCACGATGAATTCGGCAAGACCGTTGCTCCACCAACCCGCTTGACAACAAGCGGAACCAGCGCGGCAAAGGAACAGGCGCATATGGCGATGGAAGAATCGGCGGACGGATTGCCGCTTGCAGGCGTGCGCGTGGTCGAGATGACCCACATGGTCATGGGCCCGACCTGCGGCATGATCCTGGCGCAGCTCGGAGCCGACGTGATCAAGGTCGAGCCGCCTGCGGGCGACAAGACCCGGAGCTTGGGGGGCATGGGGACCGCCTTTTTCCCATTGTTCAACCGCGGCAAGCGCAGCGTGGTGCTGGATTTCGAGAAGACTGAGGATCGCGACACCATGCACCGGCTGCTGGCGACCGCCGACGTGTTCCTTGAGAATTTTCGCGACGGCCAGCTCGGTAAGCAGGGGCTTGGCGCGGACGAATTGCGCCGCCGGCATCCGGGTCTGATCATTGCCGGCCACAAGGGATTCCTCTCCGGTCCCTACGAGCACCGCCCCGCGCTCGACGAGGTGGTGCAGATGATGGCGGGCCTCGCCGCCATGACCGGCACCAGCGAAAAGCCCCAGCGCGTCGGCTCGTCCGCCAACGACATCATGGGCGGCATGTTCGGTGTGATCGCGATCCTCGCGGCGCTCTATCAGAAGCGCGGAGGAAAACGCGACGGCGCCGACATCCGCATCGGCCTGTTCGAGAACTGCCTGTTTCTGGTTGCCCAGCACATGGTCGAATACGAGATGACCGGCAACAAGCCGCGCTCGATGCCGGAGCGCGAGCATGCCTGGCCAATCTATGACATCTTCGAGACCGCCGGCGGCGAGCGCATCTTCATCGGCGTCGTCACCGAAGGCCATTGGCAGAGCTTTTGCCGCGAGTTCGGGCTGACTAAATTCCTCGATGATCCCGCCTTGCGCACCACGACCGATCGCATCCTGGCGCGCGGGCGGATCATTCCGCGCGCGGCCGGGATCATCAGGCAGTGGGACGTGGCAAAACTGTCGCAGAGGCTGGATGCGCTCAACATCTGCTTTTCGCCGATCAACCGGCCCGAGGATCTCTTCACCGATCCGCATGTGCTGCGGCCGGGCGGGCTCGTCAACAATGTCACCGCCGACGGCAGGCCGTTCCGGGTGCCGGCGCTGCCGATCGAATGGAACGGCAGCCATATCGGCGAAGGCCTGAAGGTCGCGCCGCTCGGCGCCGACACTGCGGCCGTTCGCGCCGAGATCGACAATGAAAATGAAGATGCCACGTCAAAAACAACAGGGAGGCGCGGATGAGCCGGATTCAGGAGATTTACCCCTCAGGGCGCGTCAGCCTGCGCGAAGTCGGCCTGCGCGACGGGCTCCAGCTCGTGAAGAAAATTCCGTCGACCGACGCCAAGCAACGCTGGGTGCGCGAGGAATATGCCGCCGGCGTGCGGCATTTCGAGGTCGGCTCGTTCCTGCCGGCGAAGACTTTTCCGCAATTCGTCGATGTTCGTGATGTCGTCGCGACCGTCGCTTCATTGTCCGGCGCGCATGGCATCGCGCTTGCGCTCAACGAACGCGGCGTGAACGAGGCGCTGGAATCCGGCGTCGGCGAAATCGCCTCCGTGATCTCGGCGACGGAAGAGCACAGCCAGGCCAATGCGCACCGTTCGCGCGAGTCCGCCATCGTCAATCTGAAACGCCTGTGCGAGATGCGCGATGCCACCAGCCACAAGCCGCTCGTCAACGCGGCGATCTCGATGGCGCTGGGCTGCTCGATCACCGGGGCGGTCGACCCTGCAGAAGTGCTGCGGCTGGTCGACAAATGCCTCGAAGCCGGTGTCGATTTCGTCGGCATCGCCGACACCGTGGGCTATGCCGGGCCGAAGCAGGTGGCGGAGCTGACGCGCGCCGCGGTGAAGCTCGCAGGGTCGAAGCCGATCTGCATCCATCTCCACGATACCCGCGGCATGGGCATCGCGAACGCGGCCGCGGCGCTCGACGAAGGCGCGCGGATCCTCGACGGCTCGCTCGGCGGCCTCGGTGGCTGCCCCTTCGCCCCCGGTGCGACCGGCAATGTCGTGTTCGAGGATCTCGTGTTCCTGTGCGAGAGCAAGGGCTTTGCGACCGGCATCGATTTGGAGAAGCTGATCATGGTGCGCAGGATCCTGCGCGAGGAGATGCCGAACGAGCAGCTCTACGGCGGCCTCGCTCGGGCGGGATTGCCGGGTGGGAGCGCGGCGAAGGCGGCTTAAATCCGCAAGCGGAACGCCCTTCCCTTCTCTCCCTTGCGGGAGAAGGTGGCGCGAAGCGCCGGATGAGGGGTCTCTCTCCGCAAGCTCGAAGGAAAGTAGTCGCGGAGACATACCCCTCACCCGTCTCGCCGCTTCGCGGCGAGCCACCCTTTCCCACAAGGGGAAGAGGGGAACGCACCGCCTGCGCGGCAAATCTACTCATGCCGGTGCGCGTGCTGGCGTGCCTTCGTCGGCTCCGCTTCGTCCAGGCTACGCGCATCTTACCGCGTTTCGTGAACGGTGCGAGAGAGAAGGCGCTCGCTCACAGCCGCGTTGCCCGTAGCCGCAGCGCGTTTCCAACGACGCTGACCGAGGACAGCGCCATCGCGGCCGCGGCGATGATCGGCGACAGCAGCACGCCGAACGTTGGATAAAGGGTTCCGGCCGCGATCGGAATGCCTGCGGCGTTGTAGATGAAGGCAAAGAACAGGTTTTGCCGGATGTTGCTCATCGTCGCCTGCGACAATTTTCGCGCACGCACGATGCCGGTCAGATCGCCCTTCAGCAAGGTGACGCCGGCGCTCTCCATCGCCACGTCCGTGCCGGTGCCCATGGCGATGCCGACTTCGGCTGCGGCCAGCGCTGGCGCGTCGTTGACGCCGTCGCCAGCCATCGCGACGCTGCGGCCGGCCTTCTGCAGCTTTGTCACCACCGCGCTCTTCTGATCCGGCAGCACCTCGGCCTCGACATCGGCGATGCCGAGCCTGCGCGCGACAGCCTCCGCCGTCGTGCGGTTGTCGCCGGTCAGCATGATGACCTTGATGCCTTCGGCCGCGAGTGCCTTCAGCGCCTCCGGCGTGGAAGCCTTGACCGGATCGGCGATCGCGAACAGGCCGGCGAGCCGGCCGTCGACGGCCATGTTGATCACTGTCGCGCCATCGCCGCGCAGCCGTTCGGCCTCGCCATCGAGCGTTTTGGTGTCGATGCCGATCGACATCAGATATTTGGCATTGCCGAGCACGATGGTTTTGGCGTCGACCTTGCCGGTGGCGCCCTTGCCTGTCGGCGAATCGAATTGCTCGACCTGGCCCAGCGCGAGCTGCTTCTCCTTCGCCGCGCGCATGATCGCGTCGGCCAGAGGATGCTCGCTGGCGCGCTCCACGCTGGCGGCCAAGCGGAGGATGTCATCTTCCGCAAAGCCGGCCGCCGGCACGATCGCGACCACCTTCGGCTTGCCCTCGGTCAGCGTGCCGGTCTTGTCGACCACCAGGGTGTCGATCTTCTCCATCCGTTCCAACGCCTCGGCGTTCTTGATCAGCACGCCTGCCTGCGCGCCGCGGCCGACGCCGACCATGATCGACATCGGAGTCGCCAGGCCAAGCGCGCAGGGGCAGGCGATGATCAGCACGCTGACGGCGGCGACGAGGCCGAAGGCCAGCCGCGGCTCCGGTCCGAACCAGGCCCAGGCTGCGAACGCGATGACGGCAACGGCGATCACCGCCGGCACGAACCAGCCCGCGACCTGGTCGGCGAGACGCTGGATCGGCGCGCGCGAGCGCTGCGCGTCCGCGACCATCTGCACGATCTGCGACAGCAGCGTCTCACGCCCGACCTTGTCGGCGCGCATGATGAAGCTGCCGGACTGGTTGAGCGTGCCCGCGATGACCTTCGCGCCCGTCTCCTTGGTGACCGGCATGGACTCGCCTGTTACCAGCGACTCGTCGAGCGAGGAACGGCCCTCCAGAATGACGCCGTCGACCGGCACTTTTTCGCCCGGACGCACGCGCAAGCGGTCACCGGCATGAAGGGCGTCGATCTCGACCTCGTGCTCGCCGCCGTCGGTATCGATGCGGCGCGCGGTCTTCGGGGCGAGCTGCAGCAGCGCCTTGATCGCACCCGACGTCGCATCGCGGGCGCGCAGCTCCAGCACCTGACCGAGCAGCACCAGCACGGTGATGACGGCCGCTGCCTCGAAATAAACCGCGACCGCGCCTTCGTGGCCGCGGAAGGTGGCAGGGAAAATCTGCGGCGTGATGGTGCCGATCAGGCTGTAGACATAGGCGACGCCCGTGCCCATCGCGATCAGCGTGAACATGTTGAGGTTGCGCGTCAGCAGCGACTGCCAGCCGCGGACGAAGAACGGCCAGCCGGCCCACAGCACCACTGGCGTTGCAAAGACGAGCTGGATCCGATTCGACAGCGTCGCATCGATCCAATTGTGCGGGCCCGCGAGATGGCCGCCCATCTCCAGCACGACGGCCGGCAAAGCCAGCGCGCCGCCGATCCAGAACCGCCGCGTCATGTCGGCAAGCTCGGGATTGGGACCGGTCTCCAGGCTCGCCACTTCCGGCTCCAGCGCCATGCCGCAGATCGGGCAGGTGCCGGGTCCGGCCTGGCGGATCTGCGGATGCATCGGGCAGGTGTAGATCGTGCCTGCGGGCATCTCGGGTTGGGGTGTCTTCTCCTTGGCGAGATATTTTGCGGGGTCGGCAGCGAATTTGGTGCGGCAGCCGGCCGAGCAGAAATGGAAGGTCTCGCCGTGATGGTCGAACCGGTGTTTTGAGGTCGCAGGATCGACCGTCATGCCGCAGACGGGATCGCGGACTGTTGCCGCGGCGCCGTGGTCATGCGCGTGATCGCCGTGCCCGCCGCAGCAGGAGGAGGCCGCGGGCTTGGCGAGCGGCGGAGCTTTGCTGCCACAGCCGCATCCGGAACGTGTTTCCGCGTTGTGACGGTGCTCGAGTTCGGCGTCGTTCATTGCCACGCTCCGGCCTTGCAAGTCATACCCTGGGGGGGTATATAGTCCGCATGCGCAAGGACATCAAGGCATCTGTCGGAAAACGTCTCGGCCGGATCGAGGGACAGGTTCGCGGCCTCTCGAAAATGGTCGAGGAGGACCGCTATTGCATCGACATCGTCACGCAGATCTCGGCGGTGCGCGCCGCCTTGCGCCGGGTCGAGGAAGAGGTTCTGAAAGATCACGTCGCCCATTGCGTCGAGCATGCGATCGCGAGCGGCGACAAGGCGGACCAGCGCGAGAAGATCGCGGAGCTGATGGCGGTGATCGGGCGGGCGGAGCGGTAGATCGCCGTCATTGCGAGGAGCGTGGCGACGAAGCAATCCGGACTGCTCAGGCAGAGACAGTCTGGATTGCTTCGCTGCGCTCGCAATGACGATAGTGGAGTGACGGCTACGCCGCCCTTTCGCGCGCCCGACCGCGCCGCCTTGGGCGGTCCATGGCCAGCTTCTTCAGCCGCCGGAAGCGCTCCGAGACGGTGACGCGCTCGACCATCTCCGCTGGGTGCGCGCTCACTTCTTCAGCCGGAATCGGCGCCTCTTCGTCAATCGTTTCAGGAACGAGCGGCGGCGCACGGAACGTTTCTGGAAACACACCGAAGGTGCCGGCTACCTCCTCGAGCGGCTTCTGCTTGTCGGCCCAGTGCAAGGCGGTGTAGTCGAAGCCGTGCACGATGGTGGGTTTGACGACTTCGAAATAGGGCGAGATGTCGAAGTCGCGGGGCATGTAGAGCGAGGAATCGCGGATGTGCAGGATCTCGCGGCGGGCAGCACGGCTGCCGGCCTTGGTGATCTTGGGCAGGATCGGGTAACGCACGGCGTCGAACGCTTGCGCGATCAGGGCCGAGCAGATGATCTTGGTGGGATCGCCCGAGCCGATCGAGATCATGCGCCGCCGCCAGCGCTGCGGGATCGGCAGCGGAAACAGAAAGCGCATCAGGTCGACGATGTTCTTGGTGTCGTAGCCGAAGCCGATGCGGTTGATTGCATAGCGGCAGACCGTGGTGCGGTCCTCATAGGACAGCCCGACCGGCCGGCAGACGCGGGTGTGATAGGGGAAATATTTCGACAGCGGCGCGGAGGTGACGCCTTCGCCGATATTGGCCTCGATCAGCACGTGCGGCTCGCCGTCGGGCTCTTCCGCACCCTCGATCGGGCCGACATAGAGTGCGCCGTGGGACCAGGTCGACTGCGTCAGATATTTGATGATGCCCGAGATGCGGTTGTTGCCCTCGACCAGCAGCACGTCGCCGGGCTCAATGACGCCGCGGAGGTGCTCCGGGTCGCTCGGCGTGAACGGCTCATAGCCCGGCACCTCCTTCGAGAGGTACGCGGCAATCAGCTTGCCGACTGAGTCCAGGACCGTCCCCATTTCAAAACTCCCCCACGGCCTTTTCCGGCCGTCTTTTTCTCTTCTCTACCATGGTCGGAACGTCTTGCAATTCGGTTCATCGATTTGTGACATCAAGCACGATTGATTCACCATGATGGTTGCCGCGCAACATTAGATACGGCAAGGTTCGCTAGCTGTTCCCGTTTGCCGCAAGTCTCCGGAAACCATGACATGACAATCACGCGCCGCAGCTTCCTATCGGCGTCGGCGGGCCTTGCCGCGATGCCGGTCCTGCGCGCAACCGCCGCGACCCTGCCGCGCGAGGCTGACATTGTCGTGATCGGCGCGGGCGCGGCGGGAATTGCCGCGGCGCGGCGTATCATGGCGGCCAATCGCAAGGTCGTGGTGGTGGAGGCTGCGTCGCAGATCGGCGGCCGCTGCATCACGGATACGACCACCTTAGACACGCCGTTCGATCGCGGCGCGCGCTGGATGCACAATCCCGACACCAATCCGATGATCCGGCTGGCGCGCAGTGCCGGGCTCGACGTTCTGCCGGCGCCCTCAGGCCAGAAGATGCGCATCGGCCGCCGCAACGCACGGGCCGGCGAGACCGAGGAGTTCCTGGCGGCGTTGGTCCGGGCCAACCGCGCCATCGACGAGGCCGCGCGCGGCAAGCTCGATACCGCCTGCGCCTCGGTGCTGCCGAAGGATCTCGGCGACTGGGCCGGGGCGGCCGAGTTCATGCTGGGTGTGAGCTTCGCCAGCAAGGACCTGAAGGAGCTGTCTGTGATCGACAAGGCGCGTGCACAGGATCGCAACGCCGCGATCGCCTGCCGCCAGGGCCTGGGGACCCTGATCACCAAACTGGGTGAGCAGGCGCCGGTCGCACTGTCGACACCGGCGAGCCGGATCGTCTGGAGCAATCGCGACGTCAGCGTGGAGACACAGGCCGGCAGGATCGCCGCCCGCGCGGCCATCATTACGGTCTCGACTAATGTCCTGACCTCGGGCGCGATCAAGTTCGGGCCTGACATTCCGAAGCGCACGCTCGATGCCGCATCAAAGCTCACGCTCGGGAGCTACGATCACATCGTGCTGCAGCTACCGGGCAATCCGCTCGGCCTGTCGCGCGACGACATCCTGATCGAGCAGAGCAACTCGACGCGCACGGCGCTGATGTTCGCCAATATCGGCGGCTCCTCGCTGTGCTCGATCGATGTCGGCGGCTCGTTCGGCCGTGATCTCACCCAGCAAGGCGAGAAGGCGATGACGGCCTTCGCCAGAGAATGGATCACGAAGCTGTTCGGCAGCGAAGTCGCCGCAGCCGTGCAGAAAGTCAGCGTGACGCGCTGGAATGCCTCGCCGTTCGTGATGGGTGCGATGTCGGCGGCCTCGCCCGGCGGTCAGTTCTCGCGAAAAATCCTGACCGAGCCGATCGGCAACATGTTCCTCGCCGGCGAAGCCACGCACGAGACGCTCTGGGGCACCGTCGACGGCGCCTGGGAAAGCGGCGAGCGCGCCGCGGACGCGGCCTTGCGCAAGATCGGCGCGCTCAAGGACGAGCCGGCCGATGTCCCGACGCAGTCCACGAAGAAGCGGCGAGCGCCGCGGCAATAGGCAATTGACCTGGACAAGCGCAGCGCAGATCCAGGACCCATGACCCCAGAAGTCGTTTGGCGAAGACTTTTGGTGGCCAGCTCGCGGTACAAACGCTGGGGTAATGGGTCCTGGCTTTCGCCAGGACGACTCGCGGAGAGACTTACCGTAACACCCCGTCCAGCAGCGGCAGTCCCGCGATCACCGCGAGCGCGATCAGCGCGTAGCAGATGGCGCGAAACACTTTCTCGCTGGCACGGCCGAACAGCGACGCGCCGAAGGCGACGCCGATCGCATAGACCGGACCGACGATGAGCGAGAGCACAAGCGATTCGCGCGAGATCAGGCCGGTGGTCGCGTAACTGATCATCGAGAAGAAATCAGACGCGCCGAAGAACAGCAAGATGTTGGCGCGCGCGACGATCGATGCGACCGGGCGGCCGAGCCAATAGCCGACGATCGGCGGGCCGCCGGTCTGGGCGAGGCCGCTACAGAAGCCGGAGAGGCTGCCGATGCCGACCGAGAGCCACGCGTGGTCCTTGCCGCGATAGCGCCAGCCCGACAGCAGCAAGAGCAACAGCGCGGCGACGAAGCAGGAGATGATCCACCGCGTCGTAACGGGTTCGAGCACGTTGAGGAAATAGGTGCCGACGGGCACGCCGACCAGCGCGCCCAGCACGATCACGGCGGTGGCCTTGCGGTCGGCCTTGCGCCAGGCGTCAGGCAGCAGCGGCGCGGCCGCGACGAAATCGATCACGAGGAGCAGCGCGGCAACCAGACGCGGCGCCGCGATGCTGCTCGCCAACGGCATGAAGATCAGCGCCGAGCCGAAGCCGGAGAAGCCGCGCGCGGTGCCCGAAACGAAAGCGACGGCGCAGAGCGCCATCGCAATGGTGAGGCTGACGTCTTTTGGAAGAAAGTCAGTGAGATTCATGCTCTATGATTCTCGAGCATGATCATGCTCTCAAAGTGCCGCCGGTCTTCTTCGTCACCTCCGCCACGATTTTCGCGGCGACGGCCTCGATCTCCTGGTCGGTCAGGGTCTTTTCGCGCGGCTGAATCGTCACCGCGATCGCGATCGACTTCTTGCCGTCGTCGATGCCCTTACCTTCGTAGACGTCGAACACGTTCACAGCGGTGATCAGCTTCTTGTCGACGCTCTGAGCCGCGCGCACGATGTCGCCGCCCTTCACGGTGCGGTCGACGATGAAGGCGAAGTCACGCGACACAGGCTGGAATGCCGACAGCTCGATCACGGGCTTGGCACGGGTCGGCTTTTTCTTCGCCTCGGGGATGCGGTCGAGGATCACCTCGAACACCATCAGCGGGCCGCCGGCACCGAGCGCCTCGAGCGCGCGCGGATTCATCTCGCCGAAATAGCCGAGCACGTTTTGCGGCCCGATCTGGATCGTACCGGAGCGCCCGGGATGCAGCCAGGACGGGCCGCCCGCGACGATCTGAAGGGCCTGCATTGGTGCGCCGGCGGCGGCGAGTACCGCGAGCGCATCGGCCTTGGCATCGAACACGTCAGCCTGCGCCGAACCCGACCAGTGTCGTCCCAGACCTTGCGACGACGCAAAGCCGCGGCGGAGGCCGCTTGCTGCCATGAACTGATCCTGCGGGCGATCGCCCTTGAACACCTGCCCGACCTCGAATAGCGCGACATCGCTCAAGCCGCGATCGGCATTGGCCTGCGCCGCCGCGATCAGGCCGGCCAACAGGGTCGGGCGCATGTCGGACAAATCCGACGCGATCGGGTTGGCGACCTCGAGTTCGCGCTGGCCACCGCCGAACAGCTTTGCGGCAGACTTGGTGATGAAGGACCAGGTCACCGCTTCGATGATGCCGCGGCTCGCCAGCGCGCGCCTGGCGCGGCGGGTGCGGAGCTGGAGCGGGGTCAGCACGGATTTGCGTGCGTCCTCGCCGCGCTCGAACGGTGTCATCGGCACCTTGTCGACGCCGTAGATGCGGACGACTTCCTCGACGATGTCGGCCTTGCCGTGCACGTCGGTACGCCACGACGGCACCGCGACCTTCACGACGGGGCCGGGGCCCGCCATCATGAAGCCGAGATGGGTCAGGATGCGCTTCATCCCCGGCATCGGCACCTCGATGCCCGAGAGGCGCTTGACCTCGGTCACCGGAAAATCGATCACGCGGTCGTCGCCGAAGCTCTTGCCGACCACGACGTTCTCGGACGGCGTGCCGCCGCACATCTCCATCACGAGTTTTGTCGCGAGCTCCAGCCCCGGCACCATGAAAGCCGGATCGACACCGCGCTCGAAGCGGTAGCGCGCGTCCGAATTGATGCCGAGCTTGCGGCCGGTCTGGGCGATGTTGATCTCGTTCCAAAGCGCCGATTCGATCAGCACGTCGGTGGTAGTCTCGTCGCAGCCCGAGGCCTCGCCGCCCATGATGCCGGCGAGCGATTCGACGCCGTGCTCGTCCGCGATGACGCAAATCGCGGGATCGAGATTGTAGCTGCGGCCGTCAAGCGCGAGCAGCGTCTCGCCGTCGCGGGCGCGGCGCACCACGAGATTGCCCTTCACTTTCTTCGCGTCGAACACGTGCAATGGCCGTGCGCGGTCGTAGGTCATGAAGTTGGTGATGTCGACCAGCGCGTTGATCGGGCGCAGCCCGATGGCGGTCAGTCGCTTCTGCAGCCATTCCGGCGACGGCCCGTTCTTCACGCCACGCACGAGCCGCAGCGCGAAGCCTGGGCACAGCGCCGCGTCCTCGACCGTGACCTTCACCGGGCAGGGGAATTCGCCCTTGATCGGCTTGATGGTGGGATCCTTGAACTTGCCCATGTCGGCGGCGGCAAGATCGCGCGCGATACCATGCACGCCGGTGCAGTCCTGCCGGTTCGGGGTCAGATTGATCTCGACCACGGGATCGCCGAGGCCGGCCCATGCGGCGTAAGCAGCGCCGATCGGCGCATCCGCGGGCAATTCCATGATGCCATCGTGGTCGTTGGAAATCTGCAATTCAGCCGCCGAGCACAGCATGCCGCGGCTCTCGACGCCGCGGATGGTGCCGACACCGAGCGTGATGTCCTTGCCGGGAATGTAGGTGCCAGGGGGCGAGAACACGCTGACGAGACCCGTCCGCGCATTCGGCGCGCCGCACACCACCTGCACGGGCGCGCCACCGTCGCCGGTGTCGACCATGCAGACGCGCAGCCGATCCGCGTTCGGATGCTGCTCGGCGGAAATCACCTTCGCGATAGTGAACGGCTTCAGCGCCTTCGCCTTGTCCTCGATGTTCTCGACCTCGAGCCCGATCATGGTGAGCTTCTCGGCGAGCTTGTCCAGCGGCTCGTCGGTGTCGAGATGTTCCTTCAGCCAGGAGAAAGTGAATTTCACGAGCTCAGCCCTCCCGCGAGGGTCGGTACTTCGAGCGGCTTGAAGCCGTAATGGGACAGCCAGCGGACGTCGCTGTCGAACAGCTGGCGCAAATCGGCGATGCCGTATTTCAGCATGGCGATGCGGTCGATGCCCATGCCCCAGGCAAAGCCCTGGTACTCGTCGGGATCGATGCCGCAGGCGCGCAGCACGTTCGGATGCACCATGCCGCAGCCGAGAATCTCGAGCCAGTCCTCGCCCTCGCCGAAGCGGATCTCGCCCTTGTCGCGGCGGCACTGGATGTCGACTTCCAGCGACGGCTCCGTGAACGGGAAGAACGAGGGCCGAAAGCGCATGTTGATGTGGTCCACCTCGAAGAACGCCTTGCAGAACTCGTGCAGGATCCATTTGAGATGGCCGAGATGGGAGTGCTTGTCGATGACGAGGCCTTCGACCTGGTGGAATTGCGGCGTGTGGGTCGCGTCCGAATCGATGCGATAGGTGCGGCCCGGGCAGATCACGCGGATCGGCGGCTTCTGGCTCAGCATGGTGCGCACCTGCACCGGCGAGGTGTGGGTGCGCAACAGCATGCGGGAGCCGTCCTCCTTCGGGTGGAAGAAGAAGGTGTCGTGCATCTCGCGCGCGGGATGGCCTTCCGGAAAATTCAGCTTGGTGAAGTTGTAGTCGTCGGTTTCGATATCGGGGCCTTCGGCAACCGAGAATCCCATGTCGGCGAAGATCGTGGTCAGCTCGTCCCAGACCTGGCTCAGCGGATGGATGCGGCCGGCCTCGGCGGGCGCATCGCGCAGCGGCAGGGTGACGTCGATGGTTTCCGACGCAAGCCGCGCGTCGAGCGCCGCCGATTTCAAGACGTCGCGCCGCGCCGCGAGCGCCTCAGTGACCTTGTCCTTGGCCTGGTTGATCGCGGCGCCTTGCGTCTTGCGCTCGTCCGGGGACATTTTTCCGAGCGTGGCAAGAAGCGCCGAGATCGAACCCTTCTTGCCGAGGGCTGCGACGCGCACCGCTTCGAGGGCGGCCTCATCGCCGGCTGCGGCGATGTGGTCGAGGATGGATGTTTCGAGCATTGCGAGGTCGGACACGGTCAAATCCCTGCTGCCAAATTCGGCTGGGTTGTCGCCGCCCGAAGGCTGTAACGTCAAGCGAAAAGCCGGTCATTTCGGGCTGACGAGCGGCTGGGTTGAACCTCGCGCGGGGGCCTGGCACCAAGGGGGATACGAGGAGGCTTTCGCGATGCTCTCAAGATCCGGTCTGGCTGCTGTCGCCGCCGTTCTCTTGGTCGCCGGCAACCCGGCGCGCGCCATGGTGTGCATGGAGAAATCCATGACGCTGGACGAGGTCGTCGACACCATCGCTGCTCAGAAGGGCTGCGAAAGCGCGATCAAGGTGTTTCAGGATTGCCAATTGACCGCGAGCGGCGATGTCCAGCTCGGCGCCGCCGTCGAGAAGAAATGCGAGGCGGACTTCATGCCCGGCCTCAACATGGCGCGGAAACAGGCTTACCAACGCGAGATGCGCGTGTGTGACCGGAAGTACCGGAATAAATCCGGCACCATGTATCTGTCGTTCACGGCATTCTGCCGGGCGGAGGTCGCCCGGCGCTACTCGCAACGCGCGCTGAAGGCCGGCGGAGCCGGCCGCTAGCTCAGGCCGCCAGAGCGGCCTTGGCCTTCTCGGCGATCGCCTGGAACGACGCGGGCTCGTTGATCGCGAGATCCGACAGCACCTTGCGGTCCACGGTGATCCCGGACTTGGCCATGCCATCGATAAAGCGGCTGTAGGTCAGGCCGAACGGACGCACGGCGGCGTTGATGCGCTGGATCCAGAGCGCGCGGAACGTCCGCTTCTTGCGCTTGCGATCACGGAAGGCATAGACGAGAGCCTTCTCGACCGCCGGCTTGGCGGTGCGGATCGTGTTCTTGCGGCGGCCGCGGAAACCCTTGGCGGCCTTGTAGACTTTCTTGTGCTTGGCGTGGGCGGTCACACCGCGTTTGACGCGAGCCATGACAAAAATCCTTCGAAAGATGACTTGATGTTCGGATCGCCGCGAAAGCCGCGGCGCGGGTGGCAATGATCGTGGACGCGATCAGGCGTTCGGCAAGAAGTACTTCTTGACGTTGTCGCCGTCGGTCTTGAACAGCACGGCGGTGCCGCGCAGCTGCCGGATCTGCTTCTTCGTCCGCTTGATCATGCCGTGACGCTTGCTACGATGCGCGAACATCACTTTGCCGGTGGCAGTCACCTTGAAGCGCTTTTTAGCGCCCGATTTGGTCTTCAGCTTGGGCATTTGGCTCTCCTAATGGCCATAGCAATCCGCCCGCAAAGGCGGCTGGCCGTCAAAATGCTCGTTAGAGCGTTGATTGTGCTCAGGTTTTACGAACAAGCGCGAAACCCGCACGGACACCGCCACGGCAGCCCTTAATCAGCCGGGCAATGAAGGCTGGGCTTATGACAGAGGACGGGCGAATTGGCAACGATGAACCGGTGGAACCTAGCCGGCGACTATCCGGAATTGCTAACCTCATGTCCGAGCCGTGTGACCCGGAGCAGGACCAGAATGCCCCCTTTTTCCCAAACGCTGTCGTCCTTGACTGATGTCGCTCGCCCGCGCTGCCTGGCGCTGTTGGCCGTGCTCGCCATGGCCGCGTGTCCGTCGAGTGCCAATGCGCGCATCCGCGGCTATGACGGCGTCTGGAACGTCACCTTCGCCACCACCCGCGGCAATTGCAGCTCGGGCTACAGCGTCCCCTTCACCGTCACCGGCAGCCGGGTGTCGTCCGCCGGCGGCGGTCGGGTCTCCGGCAAGGTCAATCGCAGCGGTACCGTCGCGGTCCAGGTCTCGGTCGGGGCCTCCCATGCCAGCGGCGGCGGCCGCCTCGCTGGCGTGAACGGCGCCGGTTCGTGGAGGGGTATCATCTCCGGCGATCAGTGCAGCGGCACCTGGCATGCGACGAGGACGTAATTATCGCCTCCAGAGGACGGTGCGCTCTCTCTTGCGCAAGCGGGAGAGGCAAAAAAACAAAACGGCCCGCCGGAGATCCGGACGGGCCGTTGAATTCTTCAGCCTAAAGAACCAGCGTCAGCGCGGCGCCAGCACCATGACGACCTGACGGCCCTCGAACCGCGCGTCCTGCTCCACCTTGGCGAGCTCGGCGACGTCGGTCTTGATCTTGTCGAGCAGCTTGGTGCCGATCTCCTGGTGCGCCATTTCGCGGCCACGATAGCGCAGGGTGATCTTGACCTTGTCGCCTTCTTCGAAGAACCGCTGCATGGCGCGCATCTTCACTTCGTAATCGTGGTCGTCGATCATCGGGCGGAGCTTGATCTCCTTGATCTCGACGATCTTCTGCCGCTTGCGGGCTTCGGCGGCTTTTTTCTGCGCGGAATACTTATACTTCCCGTAGTCCATGATCTTGCAGACGGGAGGGCTGACGTTCGGCGAGATCTCGACCAAATCCATGCCGGCTTCCTGGGCCAAGCGGATAGCCGCGACGGTCTCGATGGTGCCCTTGTTGTCACCGGTCTGATCGATCAGCTGGATCTGCGCATTGCGAATATCGTCATTGATGCGCGGCCCGTCTTTGGCGGCAGTGGGCGGGGCTTTATTTGGACGGCGAATGGGTGGTTCTCCAAAGTTATGAAAAGAGGCGGCTATTTTGCAGGAAGATACGGTTGCCGGCAAGCAATCGCTCGTGCGGCGGTCGAAAAAGCCTCAAATGCGAGGCATTTTGGCCACGGCGGGGCACGCAGAGGGACATAGACACCTTGCTTCTGTTCCGCAAGCGTCCCAAAGGGCCAATGACGACGTCCGGCTGCGCTGCGGAGCACGTCCGGACAGCTCAAACCGCACAGCCAGAGTAAACGTTCCATGAATCACCCAATTCCCGATGCCGTGCTCGACTTCATCGATGTGGGCGAAGGCCCGTCCGCACGCCGGATCGCGGCGCGCCGCCGCGCGGCCCAAGAATCAAGTCAAGGACCTGGGCTGGTCTGGCTCGGCGGTTTCAAGTCGGACATGCAGGGCAGCAAGGCCGTGGCGCTGGACGAATGGGCCCGGGATCACGGCCGCGCCGTGGTCCGGTTCGATTATTCCGGCCACGGCGAATCCGGTGGCGATTTCGTCGACGGAACCATCGGGCGCTGGCTCGAGGAAAGCGTCGCGGTATTCGAGCGGTTCTGCGACGGCCCGCAAATCCTGATCGGCTCGTCCATGGGCGGCTGGATGGCGCTGCTGCTCGCGCGCGAGATCAAAAAGCGGCAAAAGAAACTGCAAGCCAAAGCCTCGCTGGCGGGCCTGGTGCTGATCGCGCCGGCGCCCGATTTCACCGAGGAGCTGATGTGGAAGAATTTTCCGGCCGCGGTGAAGAAAGAAATCGAGACCAAAGGCGTCTGGCTGAGACCGTCGAACTATGGCGACGGCTTGCCCTATCCGATCACGCGGAATCTAATCGAGGAGGGACGCAACCACCTCCTGCTCGGCAGCGCCATCGATCTCGGCTGTCCCGTCCGCATCCTGCAAGGTGCGCAGGATCCTGACGTGCCCTGGCAGCACGCGTTCGCCCTGACCCATCGCCTGCCGGCCGACGACGTCGTGCTGACCATGATCCAGGACGGCGATCACCGCCTCTCGCGCCCGCAGGACATCGCCCGCATTCTTGCCGCCGTGGCCGAGATCGGGTGAAATCGTCACCTAGCACTCGGTGTCATCGCCCGACTTGATCGGGCGATGCAGTATTCCAGAGGCGCTCGTGCTCAAGCCGAGAAGCCGCGGCGTACTGGATGCCCCGGTCGGGGCATGACTGAGAATGGGAGGGGAGAATCGCCGATGACCACCACCGCCATGCTGCGCGCCTTCTGCGACGCCGTCGAACAACGCAACGGAAAAGCCTTTGCGGATCTCTTCACCGAGGACGGCGTCTATCACGACGTGTTCTATGGCGCCTTCGCCGGCCGCGAGAAGATCGCCGCGATGATCGACGACTGGTTCTATCGCACGGCGACCGACTTTCGCTGGGACATGCACGACCCGGTGTCGAACGGCACCACGCTCTATGCGCGCTACACGTTCAGCTATCGCTCGATCTTGCCGGAGGCTGATGGCGCGCGGGCGATGTTCGAGGGCGTGGCGATCATGACGCTCCGGGACGGAAGGATCGTCAGCTATCACGAGGTCGCCAACACCGCGCCGGCGTTTGTCGATTTGAAGTTTGCGCCGGAACGGATTGCGAAGATCGTCGCCAGACAGGGCGCGGAGCTCAAGGCGCGGCCGGAGATGAAGCGACATTTGGGTTAGCCGTCGTTCTTGCGCACCTACCGCTTCGACGGATTTACCATCGGCTTGCGCTGCGCCAGCGCCGCGACAGTGGCGGTGCCGATCGGGCCCTGCTCGTCATAGAGCCAGCATTCGCCGATCGCCACACCGTCGGTGGCCTGGTGGTTCACCACCTCGAAGCCGATCCAGTTCGTCACCGGCAGGCGGTGCAGATAGATCGTGACGTCGCTGTTGATGTAGCCGAGCCCCTTGTCGCCGGCGTTCGCGAACGGACTGGCGAAGTCCGCGCCGATGGCGACATGGACGAACGGCGTCATCGGCACGCCCGCGACCAGCTCGCGCACCTCGCTCATCCAGAGCTTTCGTGGCCCGAGCGAGCCCATGTGACCGACGATCGGTCGCGTGGTCCATTTGCCGTTCATGCCGAGCCTGGGATCGGTCGGCTTGGGAATGTCGGCCGGCTTCGGCACGTCCCAGTTCGGCGGCGACCAGACATTGCCGTCGGGATTCTGCGTTCGCCGTAACAGCTGGCACGAGGCGCGCGCCA
The DNA here is from genome assembly GCF_055807635.1 of Bradyrhizobium sp. Kon56. Taxonomy (NCBI): domain Bacteria; kingdom Pseudomonadati; phylum Pseudomonadota; class Alphaproteobacteria; order Hyphomicrobiales; family Nitrobacteraceae; genus Bradyrhizobium; species Bradyrhizobium sp. Kon56. The sequence continues at coordinate 347,780 of NZ_JBVVOU010000002.1, forward strand.
TGCCGATGCCGCCGGAAAAGAACTCTGCTTCCACGACGCGGATGCGCATCCCGTCGCGCACCAGCCGTGTCGTCACCTCGATCGGCTTGTCGATGGTGGGCAGCCGAAACATATCGACGGTCAGCCGCGCCGGCACGAATTCAGGACCGGAATGGCGCTCCTCGATGGCGAAGCCGAGCAGGCCGACGATGACGCGTCCGTGCAGCGATGTCGGATCCCACGGCCCATTGGCGACTTCCGTCGGGTGGAATGTGTCGCCGTCGCGGGTGAAGAAAGGCATGTTTGTCATGACGCGCGAGCTTGGAGGAACGTGCGGGGAAATCAAGATGCTCAATCCTCGTGGTGAGGAGGCGCGAAGCGCTCTTACCACAACAACGGTGTCATCGTCCGGCTTGACCGGGCGATCCAGTACTCCGCGGCGCTCGTGATTGAATCGATAGGCCGCGGCGTACTGGATGCCCCGGTCAAGCCGGGGCATGACACCGAGGATTAGGAAGCGAGCTCCCACTCCTCGCGCACGCCGTCATCACGCTCGCGCGTTATGGCGGTTGCTCTCATCGTTTCGAACTCATCCCGCGGCACCAACTGCCCCAGCGCCCATACCGCAGCCCCGCGTACCAGCGCGCTCTCATCCTCCAGCAATCGCCGCGCCTCGTCCGCCAGTGCCGCATCACCGGAGTTGCCGATCGCGATCAGCACGTTGCGCAAAAAGCGGTCGCGGCCGATGCGTTTCACCGGCGATTTGGTGAACAGCGCGCGAAACGCAGCGTCGTCGAGCCGTGCGAGCTCGGCAAGACCTGGCGCGCGCAAAGCGTCACGTGCGGCGAGCTTGGCCTCACGGCCCTCCTGCGCGAACTTGTTCCAGGGACAGGCGGCGAGGCAATCGTCGCAACCATAGATGCGGTTGCCGATGCTTTTACGAAATTCGCGCGGGATCGGGCCCTTGTTCTCGATGGTGAGATACGAGATGCAGCGCCGCGCATCGAGCCTGTAGGGCGCGGGAAAGGCCGCGGTCGGGCAGATGTCGAGGCACGCCCGGCACGAGCCGCAATGATCGATCTCGGCGTCGTCGCGCGGCAGTTCCAGCGTGGTGTAGATCGCGCCGAGAAACAGCCATGAGCCGAATTCGCGCGAGACCAGATTGGTATGCTTGCCCTGCCAGCCCAGATGCGCGGCTTGCGCCAGCGGTTTCTCCATCACGGCCGCAGTGTCGACGAATACTTTCACTTCGCAAGGCTTCACCTCACAAGTTGCGGTCGCGACCAGCCATCGCGCCAGTGCCTTCAGGCGCTTCTTGATGAGGTCGTGATAGTCGTCGCCCTGCGCATAGACCGAGATCGCCGCGCGCGTGCGCTGTTGCAGGATCGCGAGCGGATCCTGGTCGGGGCCGTAATTGACGCCGAGCATGATGACGCTGCGCACGTCCTGCCACAGCCCGCGGGGATCGACCCGGCGCTCCGGCTGCGCGGCGAGCCAGTCCATGTCGCCATGGCCGCCGGATGCGATGAATTCGAGAAAGTGTTTTCCGGCGCTTTCGATCGTGCCGGGCTCCGTAATGCCGATGCAGTCGAAGCCGAGCGCACGTGCTTCGTTTGCCAGCGCCGTCTTCAGTTCGGTCGGATCGGAGTTCAGAAGTCCAGGTCCACGTAGGTCCGCGACGCCGGCACGCCCGCCAGCCATTCGCTCAACAGCGGACGGAACGACGGGCGGGATTTCACCCGTGCGTACCAGGCCTTTGCCGCGTCGTCCTCGCTCCATGGCACGTCGCCCAGATAGTCGATCGCCGAGAGGTGCGCCGCGGCGGCGAGATCCGCGTAGGTGAGCCGGTCGCCGGCGAGGAAATTACGCGTCTGCGCCAGCCAGCCGATATAGGCCAGATGATAGCGCACGTTTGCCTTGGCGGCGCGCATCACGTCGGCCGAGGGCGGGCCCCCGCCGTTGTCCTCGCTCATGAAGCGCTTGTAGATGCGCTCGGTGACGAGCGGGTGGGAGACTTCCTCGAAAAACTTTTCGTTGAACCAGGCCATCAGCCGGCGGACCTCGACGCGCTCGCCGATCGTGTCCGGCATCAGGCGCTTCAGTCCCATCTCGGAGCCATAGGCCTCGTCGACATATTCGGCGATGATCGCCGCGCCCGGGATCGGCGGCTGCTCGTCGTCCACCAGGACGGGCGTCGTGCCCGCCGCATTGAGCAGCAGAAATGCTTCGCGCCGCTCCCAGCTGCGCTCTTCGATCAGCTTCAGCTCAAGCCCGTATTCTCCCGCGATCAGGCGGATGAACCGCGAATGCGGACAGAACGGATGATGAAACAGCGTAAACATGAAGCCTTTGACTATGTGATGGTGCTTAAGAATCCATCAATGTTTTGTGCGGCGCCACACTAGTCATTCAAAACCGCGAAGCAAGGGCGCGACGCCGCATTTTGCGATTGCAGCAAGGGAGCGGATGGGCGAGAAGAGCCCCGCTTTTCCAGCCGAAATGGACCGTAAATATGTCAGATGCAATACGGGCAGTGATCCTCGGCATCATCGAGGGTGTGACCGAGTTCCTTCCCGTGTCCTCGACCGGCCATTTGCTGCTTGCTGAGCGCTTTTTCCATCTCGGCGAAGGCGCGTTCTGGGATTCGTTTACGGTCCTGATCCAGCTCGGCGCGATCCTCGCGATCGTCGTGTTGTACTTCAAGAAATTGTGGGACGTCGCGATCGGGATGTTCACGGGTGACGTCTATGCACGCCGCTTCGTGATCGGCGTGCTGGTGGCGTTCCTTCCCGCCGTCATCGTCGGTCTCGTCGGCGGCAAATACATCAAGAGTCTGCTGTTCAATCCCTGGGTGGTGTGCTTCTCGCTGATCGTCGGCGGCGCCATCCTGCTCTGGGTCGACAAGCTCGATCTCAAGGCGCGCGAGCATGACGCCACCCGGTTTCCGCTGCTGATGTATCTTTACATCGGTATCGCGCAGTGTCTGGCGATGATCCCGGGCGTGTCGCGCTCCGGCGCAACCATTGTCTCCGCCATGCTGCTCGGGGCCGATAAGCGCGCGGCGGCGGAGTTCTCGTTCTTCCTCGCCATTCCCACCATGATCGGCGCGTTCGCCTACGATTTCTACAAGAACCGCTCCGAGATGACGATGGACCACATGGGCATCGTCGCGATCGGCTTCGTGGTGTCGTTCGTCACCGCCATCATCGTGGTGAAGACGTTCCTGGAATACGTCACCCGCCACGGCTTCGTGGTGTTCGCCTGGTGGCGCGTGATCGTCGGCACCCTCGGCCTGATCGTGCTGGCACTGGGGCGGTAACCCCGAACTTCAAACAATTGACTGCGGGGATGGTTACGCGCTCTTGCGCTGGAATTGCCCGGCGGCGCGGAAACGCCAGAGATATTGCGGGGCGATCGCTTCAAGCGAGTCGGGCGCGATGCCGAGGCCTTCCAGCGTTAGCCCAGCGGCCTTCGCCGCGTCCGACACGACATTGTCGCGCGCGAGCAGCGTGACCTGGTCCGGCGTCAGCTTCAGCGCGCCCGGCGCGAATTGCAGGAAGTTGGCCTTGAAGCGGGCGAGGCCAAACGGCAGCGGCATCAGCATCGGCTTGCGATCGGCAATCGCGAGAATGGCCTCGATGATCTCGCGCATGGTCAGGACTTCCGGGCCGCCGAGCTCGTAGGTCGCGCCCGCCTTGGCCTTGCCGTCGACGGCATCCGCGACCGCGGTGGCGACGTCGCCGACATAGACCGGCTGCATCTTCGTGTCGCCGCCGATCAGCGGCAGCACCGGCGACATCCGCGCCAGCGCCGCGAAGCGGTTGGTGAATTGGTCCTCGGGGCCGAACATCACGGAGGGGCGGAAGATCGTCGCCGACGGCACCGCGGCCAGGACCGCGGCTTCTCCGGCCGCCTTGGCCCTGGCATAGCGCGAGGGCGATTCCGCGTCGGCGCCGATCGCCGAGACATGGATCAGCTGTGCCCCCGCGGCCGCGGCCGCCTTGGCGATGGTCTCGGCGCCCTTGGCCTGGACGGCGTCAAAACTCTGCGCGCCACCCTCGGCGAGGATGCCGACCAGATTGATCACGATCTGCGAATCACGCAGTGCCGCCTCAATCGAGGCCGGATAACGGACATTCGCCTGCACGGTGTGGACCTGCCCGACCTTGCCGGAGGGCTGGAGGTACCCGGCCAGCTCCGGCCGCCGCACCGCGACCCGGACCCGGTAGTCGCGCCGGCACAGCGCGCGGACGACATTCCGGCCCAAAAACCCCGATCCGCCGAAAACCGTGACGAGCGTGTCCAGATTCGATGCCATGGGATCCATTCCTGGGGTCCATATCCTGCGGGAAGAGTGCGTCTCGTCAGGCTTGTATCGGGCCGGTTTGCGATGCGCAATCCGCATCCCGAAGCGGGGTTCAAGCATGAATTGACAACCGCGTCACCGAACCGTAGTAACCGCCTCCGTGCCTAACCGGCATGCCCAGGTGGTGGAATTGGTAGACGCGCTGGCTTCAGGTGCCAGTGGCTTAACGGCCGTGAAGGTTCGAGTCCTTTCCTGGGCACCATCTCCTACTCAAGCGATTGAAATCGCTTTTGCAGGGAATTTGAGCTGCTGACCGGTACTCAAAACCGAGGCACGGCGCTCATGGCGTACCGAATGGCCTACATCGCTCGTCGGGTCGGCTCGGATCGCAGGCGATCTGGAGGCGGCTGGCTTCAGTCGCTCAGGGAAGCGCTACGCGCCGACAGCCGTTGCCCGGATACCAGGTGAGCTATGAACGACGTCCACCGCGCTCGCGGCCGAAGCCGTCATCGCTATGTGGGAAAAGGTCGGCAAAGCTGATGACCCCAAGCGCCTAAGAGCTCTCAGTGCTCGTTGACCGCGGCGCCGAGCTTGATCAGGCTCAGCGAGCGGTTCGCGGTCTCGCGCAGGCGGCAGTAGCTCGCGCTGCCCCGGTACATGCCGGGATCGACCTTGTCGAAGACCGCGCAGAAGCCATCACGCGACGCGGCGAAAGTTTTCTGCGAGTCATTGACCGCCTTGATCACGTCGGCGAACCCGCCGGCCTGAACCTTCTTTAGCGCCTCATTGGTTTTCAGCGTCCAAATGGCGAGTTCGCGCGCCGCGCAGGCTTTCCATTTGGCGACATCGTCATTCGCGCCCTCTGCCGCTTTGATGCAGGGGTCGGCGACGAGCCCAACGCACGCGCCGCCGAAACCGCCGGTTTTCTCCGCGGTCTTCAGGCAGCCATCGATCACCGCAAGTTCGGCTGGCGCGATGCCTTGGGCGAAAGCCATCGATGCGATCGGGAGGCTTGCGGCGAGCATCGCGACGGCAAGTTTGAGCTTCATTGGAGATCTCCGTTCGACGCATCGAAAATATGGAACAGAACACCACTGCGAGCGCATGAAGCTCAGCGAGACGGTAGACCGGCGGATGTGGCGGAAGGGCCGGACGGCGAGTGCGAAGGGAAAACGAGGGGGTATGCGGCTTCGGCTACGCCCTCTCCAATCAATGCCTTTGATGTGCCTTGACCTGACTTACGGGATTTTCGACCAATAGGTGATACATGCAACTTTGGTCATCGAAGGCCCAGCGTTGGTTCACCTGAATGTGGAACAGGAGCTACGCTGACGAATAATGACGGCGGGACCGCTTAAGGCACGCACTGGCGATCTCCACGCTGCGCGGTCGCGGTCTCGCGGGGGCCTCCATTTGGACAACTGAAGGTGACGATCGAGTCTTTTCCTGGGCACCACACCCAACCCAAGTCGTTGAATCGCTCCCGCCGGTGACACCACCTCCGCCCCCGAAGCCGGTGACTGCGGCCGCCGCCGCCGCCGAAACCGGTAGCTGAAGCGATTTCGGGCATTTTCCGGCAATGCGATTAATAACAGCTCGGGGATGAGACGATGCAGGTTCGCTTCGAAGATTTCCAAGTGTAAACAGCTGCTTGGGAGGCCTCGGAAGCCCGCCGTTGAGCGGAATTTCATTCCGCCAATCCCCCCTCGGTTGCATCGTCCGAATTTACCCCGCTTTAGACAAACTAGCTCTAAGTCAGCGGGCAGGCTCGCATCCGGCCGTCGGCGAGCGCGGAGCCATCGGGCTCGCTTTGTCGTGGGGGAAGCGGTGGATCAGCATCAGGTCTGGCACGAGCCGGCATTCGACAAGGCTGCGAACGCGATCAGCCCGTTTCTCCTGAGATCGGGAATTTATCTGTTCCTGATCTCGTTCATCTGCCTGTTCTACGTCTTGAACGCGCCGCTTCTGCTCGGCCATTACGATCTGGGCTGGCATCTGGCGGCCGGAGATATCATCCGGGAACGCAACGCCATCCCGCTCCGCGACCCCTGGTCGTTCACCCACGGCGACAAGCCATGGCTCAACCTGTCCTGGGTCTGGGACGCGCTTGCCAGTGCGACGTTTCAATACGCAGGCTTTGGCGGCCTCGTCCTGCTGACGGTGGCCTGCGGCGCAGCGATCGTCGGCATCCTGACCGCGATCTCTCTCGGCTACGGCGCGTCGGCGATCGCGGTCTGCGTCTCGGTCTTCTTGGCCTGCCTGCTCTATCCCGCTTACGAAGCTTCGCCGAACATGTATCTCGCGGTCTCGCCGAATGCTTGCACGATGTTGTTCTGCGTCGTCTTCTATCGCGAATGCCTGCGACGAACGCGATGGTTCGTGCTTCCCGTGTTGATGGTGCTCTGGGCCAATCTGCACGGCGGTTTTCTGCTCGGCTTTTTCGTGATCGGCGTCTTCTGCGGCGGCGCCGTGCTCAGAGCGGCCTGGGCCGACCTCAGGATTCTTGCTCTCGCGGGGATCGGGTGCCTTGCCGCGACCTTCGTCAATCCGCTTGGCTGGAATATCTATGCCGGTGCCGCCGCGACTATGGGGCACTTCGTCCAGGGCAATATCGGCGAATGGCTGTCCTACTATCACAACATGGAAATGCCGGGCAGCATTCCCGGCATACTGTACATGTTGGCCTTCGTCGCGCTCGAGCTTCGCTACAGAAACTCCAGACCGATCCCGCTCGAGCCGAGATTGATGTCCTGGCTGTTCCTGATTCTGGGGCTGTATCAGTTCAGGTACATCGCTTTTTTCTTCATCTTCTCGACCGCGCCGATGGCGCTTCACCTCAGCCGCTTGCTGCCTGAGCGTCTCACCGGTCGGGACGTGAGGGGAGCGTTGCTGGCCGCCGGCATCGTCGGTCTCGGCACCCTGCCGATGGCCTATTTGAACGTTGCGCCGGCGCTCGCACTTCCGCCGATGCTGTCGAGCGAAGATGCCGGCTATCTGCAAAAGCATCTCGCAGGTCGGCGGGTCCTGAACAATTGGAACGTCGGTGGCTACCTGATCTTCGCGACGCACGGCACCGTCCCCCCATTCGTCGATGGTCGCGCCGCGACCGCCTATCCGGACGATTTGCTGCGCGACTATTTCAAGCTGGTGAGCTGGGAGATCGACGAAGCCGCGTGGGACATGGTGCTCGACAAATACCGGATCGACGCCGTGCTGTGGGTGAAGGCGCACGAACAGCTGCGGCGATTTCTGGTGGAGCGGCGAGGCTGGCGCGAGCAATACACCGGCGCTTACGAGACCGTTTACGTCAGGCCGCAATCCGGTTTGGCCGGCGAAGCCAAAAGACAATGACGACTGGCGCCGCGGCTCTGTATGACCAGCCGCGCCTGATGCTTGCGCCGGCGGCTGCCAGCGGATACATCGCGGCCGGCCCTCGCCAGCATCTGTCCCGGGGATTAGCCTGCAAAGCGCACCGATTCGATTGAGGTTTGAAACGCCATGACCGTACGCCTGCACCGCGGCGACCTGCCCGATCTGTCCCGCTATACCGGAGCGGTGGCGATCGACACCGAGACCATGGGCCTGAACCCGCATCGCGACCGGCTCTGCGTGGTGCAGCTCTCGCCCGGCGACGGCAGCGCGGACGTGGTGCAGATCCCCAAAGGTCATACCGACGCGCCGAACTTGAAGGCGCTTTTGGCCAATCCCGCGAACACGAAAATCTTCCATTTTGCGCGGTTCGACGTCGCGGTGCTGTACCAGACGTTTGGTGTCATGACCGGGCCGATCTACTGCACCAAGATCGCCTCCCGCCTGATCCGCACCTATACCGACCGCCATGGCCTCAAGGACCTCGTGCGCGAGGTACTCAATGTCGACCTCTCCAAGCAGCAGCAATCGAGCGATTGGGGTTCCGACAGCCTGACCGAGCCGCAGCTCGCCTACGCCGCCTCCGATGTGCTGCATCTGCACGGCTTGCGCGAGCGGCTCGATGCCATGCTGGCGCGGGAAGGCCGCACGGCGCTGGCCAAAGCCTGTTTCGACTTCCTGCCGACCCGCGCTTTGCTCGATCTCCAGGGCTGGGCCGAAGAGGACATTTTCGCGCATTCCTAGAGTTTAGCGCGGCGGCAAGCTGGGCGGTCGCCCCGTTTCAGACACTTTCGTAACGGCCTGTCGCGGGCTGCATATTTTGGCGTTGCCGGCTACAATGGGGCGCCCGCCAGCCGGACCAGGCGAGCGACACCTCAGGAGCCCAGGTGAATTCGGCCCATAATCCCACCTACGACGCCGCACTTGCGGCGAAGTTCGCCAGCGCGGCGCGCCACAGCCGCCTGGTGCGGATTCTGCGCATCGCGGTGCCGACGACAGTGGCCGCGGCCATGGGTCTGCTCGTCCTCATCTCGACCATTTTCAACCCGTTCCAGATCCCCGTGAAGCTCGACTCCGGAAATCTCGTGGTCACTGGCACGAAGATCACGATGGAATCGCCGCACATGTCCGGCTTCACGCCGGACCAGCGGCCCTACGAGCTCTGGGCCAAGACCGCGACCCAGGACATCACCGATCCCGATCATGTCGATCTCCATGATTTGCGCGCGAAGGTGCTGATGGAAGACCAATCGACGCTGTTCCTCGATGCCCGCACTGGACGGTTCGACAACAAGCAGCAGCAGCTCGACCTGCACAAGGACATCTTCCTGCGCACCTCGACCGGCTACGAGGCGCGGCTGAACTCGGCCTTCGTCGACATGGGCAAGGGCACGGTCTCCTCGGACGAGCATGTCGACGTCAAGCTGACCAACGGAACGCTGACCGCCGATCGGCTGCGGATCACGGAGGGCGGCGACGTCATCCGCTTCGAGGGCAATGTGGTGATGCACCTCGACAAGCTGGACGATCCTGCCGCCGCTCAGCCCGCGCCGACTGAACCCGCGCCGGCTGCGAAGACACGTACGCCCCAAAACAAGTCCGCCAATTCAAAGTGATTTTTATGATCAGGTTTTTTCCGCGCAACAATGACAAGCGGCGCGTCATCCCAGGTGCGGCCGTGCTCGCCGTCGGCATCGCACTGGCCGCAACGGGTGCGGCCATCGCGCAGAGCACGATGCAAGGCGTGCCCAACGCGATGCAGGGCTTCTCCCAGAACCGCGATCAGCCGATCCAGATCGAAGCCGCCTCGCTCGAGATGCGTGACAAGAAAAAGGAAGCGACCTTCTCCGGCAATGTGAAGGTCATTCAGGGCGACACCACCATGACCTCGAAGACGCTGGTGGTGTTTTACGATTCGGGCGGCGACAAGCCGGCCACGCCACAGCCTGCGGCAAAGGCGGCAAAGGGGGCGCCGATGCAGTCGGCGACGCCGGGACCGGGCGGCAACTCCTCGATCAAGCGACTGGAGGCGCGCGGCAATGTCGTCGTCACCCAGAAGGACCAGGTGGTCACGGGCGAGACCGCCGTGTTCGACACCCGCACCAACCTCATCACCATGCTCGGGGGCGTCGTCTTGACGCAGTGCAAGAACGTGCTGCGCGGCGACCGGCTGGCGGTCGACATGACCACGGGCGTGTCGCGTGTGGAATCCGATAGCGGCCGGGTGCAGGCGCTGCTGCCGCAGGGCGGCGGCAATGATTGCGGATCCGGAGGCGCGGGCAAGCCCGGCGCGGGACCTCTGCAATTGCCTGGCGCAACTAAACCCAAATAAGTCAGCGTAGACCCAAGCCCGTCAAAGTAAATTTGAAGAATGATTTCAGACGCTTGGGTCGATCATCGCCGATCCGAGGTTGAAGCTTGCGTGCCGAGACTGTATCTAGCGCGAAGGGCTTTCGAAGCGGGCTTCGCCGCTTTTCGGGCGTGTTTCACTGGGCATGAGACATCCCTTCATTCATGCTGCGTCGGCGAATCCTGAAGCCGGCGCGGCAGATCGCGCGAAGACCGCGCAGGATCGTCGCGAAAGGCTAGAAGGCGGGGATGGTCGATCTCTTCAGCATGTTCCGTCGGCGCCCCGCCAAACGCGGCCGGCCAGGATTTGCGCGCCAGGACATCACCGCGCTCGCTGACAGCGTCGGCGGCCTCGTGGCCAGCCCTGTCAGGGACGCGCCGCCGATCGCCCGTAACCAGCCGATGCACGCACCCGATCAGTTCCAAGGGGACTATCAAGCCGAGCAGCCCCGGGCCCAGGCGGTTCATCCCGTGAGGGCTGCCGGCAGGCCCAACGGTTCCGGCGGGCCTCAGCTCTTGAAGCGGCCGGGCTTCCTGGCTGTGCATAGCGTGGAAAAGAGTTTTGGCAGCCGCCAGGTCGTGCGCGGCGTCAGCATCTATGTGCGCCGTGGCGAAGCGGTCGGCCTGCTCGGCCCCAACGGCGCCGGCAAGACCACCGTGTTCTACATGATCACCGGCCTGATCAAGGCCGATCGCGGCGCGATCGAGCTCGACGGCCACGACGTCACCAAGCTGCCGATGTATCAGCGCGCGCGGCTCGGGATCGGCTATCTGCCGCAGGAGGCCTCGATCTTCCGCGGTCTCACCGTCGAGCAGAACATCCGCGCGGTGCTCGAAGTGGTCGAGCCGTCGCGCAAGAAGCGCGAGCAGCAGCTCGACTCGCTGCTCGACGAATTCAACATCACGCGCCTAAGGAAATCGCCGTCGATTGCGTTGTCCGGCGGTGAGCGGCGCCGCGTCGAGATCGCGCGCGCACTGGCGACGCGTCCGAACTACATGCTGCTCGACGAGCCCTTTGCCGGCATCGATCCGATCGCGGTCGGCGACATCCAGGACCTCGTCCGCCATCTCACCAACCGCGGCATCGGCGTGCTGATCACCGACCACAATGTGCGCGAGACGCTCGGCCTCACCGATCGCGCCTACATCGTCTATGCCGGTGAGATCCTGACCGAGGGGAGCCCGGATGAGATCGTCGCCGATCCGGACGTGCGCCGCCTTTACCTTGGCGAGGAATTCCGCCTCTAGCCCGTTTTTCCAATTCGTCAAGACGTGTACATCGGGCTTGGACTAGGATAAGCAAAAATCGGACCAACTTTTGGGATCGGTTCTTGCTTCATGGCGCTTTCGCAGAGATTAGAGTTCCGGCAATCGCAGTCGCTGGTCATGACGCCGCAGTTGATGCAGGCGATCAAGCTGCTGCAATTGTCCAATCTCGATCTCACGACGTTCGTCGAAGAGGAACTCGAGCGTAATCCCCTGCTGGAACGGGCCAATGACGAGCCGCCCGCGGGCGAGGGCCCGGCCGAGACCGGCCAGTTCAATGACAGCGACGGCGGCCACAACGACGAGCCGGGCGGCGGCCCGGGCGAAGCCTTCGAGCCCGGCCAGGAAGAGTGGATGAGCAAGGATCTCGGCACCCGCGCCGAGATCGAGCAGACCATGGACACCGGGCTGGACAACGTCTTCTCCGAGGAACCGGCCGAGGCGGCCGCGCGCAACGCCCAGGATGCGGCGCCGACCACCTATACCGAATGGGGCGGCGGCGCCTCCGGTGACGAGGACTACAATCTCGAAGCCTTTGTCGCCGCGGAGACCACGCTCGGCGACCATCTCGCCGAGCAGCTCTCGGTTGCCTTCACCGGGGCCGCGCAGCGCATGATCGGCCAGTATCTGATCGACCTCGTCGACGAAGCCGGCTATCTGCCGCCGGATCTCGGCCAGGCCGCCGAACGGCTGGGCGCATCGCAACAGGACGTCGAGAACGTTCTTGCCGTACTGCAGAAATTCGATCCGCCCGGCGTCTGCGCGCGCAATTTGAGCGAATGCCTGGCGATCCAGCTCCGCGAGCTCGACCGCTACGATCCCGCGATGCAGGCCCTGGTCGAGCATCTCGACCTCCTCGCCAAGCGCGACATCGGAGCCTTGCGCAAGGTCTGCGGCGTCGACGATGAGGACATCGCCGACATGATCGGCGAGATCCGCCGGCTCAATCCCAAGCCCGGCATGAAGTTCGGCACGGCCCGGCTCCAAACCATGGTGCCCGATGTCTATGTCCGCCCGGGACCCGATGGCGGCTGGCATGTCGAGCTCAACAGCGACACCTTGCCGCGCGTGCTGGTCAACCAGACCTACTATTCGCAGCTCTCGAAGAAGATCGGCAAGGACGGCGACAAATCGTATTTCACCGATGCGCTTCAGAACGCGACCTGGCTGGTGCGTGCGCTCGACCAGCGCGCCCGCACCATCCTGAAAGTCGCAACCGAAATCGTGCGCCAGCAGGACGGCTTCTTCACCCATGGTGTGGCGCATCTGCGACCGCTGAATCTGAAGGCCGTCGCCGACGCCATTCAGATGCATGAATCCACGGTGTCGCGCGTCACCGCCAACAAATACATGGCGACCAATCGCGGCACGTTTGAGCTGAAATATTTCTTCACGGCCTCGATTGCCTCGGCCGATGGCGGCGAGGCTCATTCGGCCGAAGCCGTGCGCCACCACATCAAGCAGCTGATCGATGCGGAGGCGCCCTCCGCGATCCTGTCCGACGACACCATCGTGGAACGCTTGCGCGGCTCGGGCATTGATATCGCCCGCCGCACGGTCGCGAAGTACCGCGAAGCCATGCGCATTCCTTCCTCGGTGCAACGCCGTCGCGACAAGCAGAGCGCTCTTGGTAACGTCGTCTCCACCGCCATGGCCGATCGCTCCCGCAATCCCGAACCGGCCTGATTGCGCCGGCGCCAAATCGCGCTACTCTCGATCTGCTATCGGGCCCAAATCCAGGCCAGGCACGAACCAAGTGAGGTTCACATGACTCTCCGCATCTCGGGAAAGAGCGTCAACGTCGGCGAGGCCCTGCGCGGCCGCGTCAACGACCGGACTGAAGAGGTCCTGCGCAAATATTTCGACGGCAATTACTCTGGTCACATCACGCTGAGCAAGGACGGCTTCGGCTTCCGCACCGACTGTGCGCTGCATCTTGATTCGGGAATCACGCTCGAGGCCGATTCCAACGCACCGGACGCCTATGCCAGTGCCGACCAGGCGCTGGTGATGATCGAGAAGCGGCTCAAGCGCTACAAGAGCCGGCTCAAGGATCGCTCCGCCCGCAAGGCCCATGTCGCCTCCGCGGCGCTGGCCGCGATGGATGCCACCAGCTACGTGCTGGAGGCACCGGGCGAGGGTGAGGATGAGGACGAGATCACCGGCTACAGCCCCGTCATCATCGCCGAGGCCACCACCTCGCTGAAGCCGCTGTCCGTGAGCGAAGCGGTCATGGAACTCGACCTCAGCGGGGCGCCCTGCCTGGTGTTTCAGCACGGCTCCTCCGGCCGGGTGAACATCATTTACCGCCGGGCCGACGGCAATGTCGGCTGGATAGACCCCCCGGGGGTCAAGACGGACGGCAAGGTGGGTGGCAAGGCGTGAGGCCGTCGGGCGACGCTCTGGGGGCCCCGCACCGGGGCCCCTTTCCGCCTTAACAATGACCGGGGCAAAGCTGCACGCGGGAGTTGGCACCGGGATTGCGTTGGAGTAGAAGCCCCCCACATCAGGGGCGAGCTAAGTCCGCCTCCTGCTTCATCTTCTTGACGTCGGCCCGCCCAGGTTCTTTGTCCAGGCTGGCCAATTCGGAACCTGACGTTTTCATTCACCTCGGAAAACTTCCATGCCGATTACCGATCTGGTCGCGCCCGAGGCGATTCTCCCGGCATTGAAGGTCAACAGCAAGAAGCAGGCGCTTCAGGAACTCGCGGCCAAGGCCGCCGAGTTGACCGGGCAGAACGAGCGTTCCGTGTTCGAGGTACTCCTGCAACGCGAGAAGCTCGGCACCACTGCGGTCGGCTACGGCGTCGCCATTCCCCACGGCAAGCTGCCCAAGCTGGAAAAGATCTTCGGCATGTTCGCCCGCCTCGATCGCCCGATCGATTTCGAATCGATGGACGGCCAGCCGGTCGATCTCGTCTTCCTGCTGCTCGCCCCCGAAGGCGCCGGTGCCGATCACCTCAAGGCGCTGGCCCGCATCGCCCGCCTGCTCCGCGACCAGGACATCGCCAAGAAGCTCCGCGCCTCGCGCGATGCCCAGGCGATCTATTCGGTGCTCGCGCTGCCGCCGGCGACCGCGGCGTAACTCCCCTCCTTCTTGCAGGATAAGGCCCGATCGATTCTGGCACCTGGATTGCGCGGCGCGCAGCAATCTCGTCATGCTCATCTTGATCTCGAAGGTAGAAGACGCGAATATCTTCCCGTTTGAGACGTAGGGCATATGGGGCGGCCCTCACATCGTTAAGGGCCGTTCGCCGTTATGGACTGAGTGCACGTGACTGGGAATGGAAGGGCGCCGCTGCACATCGGTGCCGGGGCGGAAGAGCGGCCCGCGGCCGTGCTTCAGGGCGGTCAGCTTGGCGCCGGACTGCATACCGCAGCGGACTCCGATGCATATGAAAGCGCGATCTGGAAAGCGCCAAGCGCCGGCGTGGAACGGCTGGCCAGAAACGTGATCCGCAGCTCGATCACCGTGAACGTGATCGCATCAATGGGTGTTCTTCACCCCGCATTACTACCTTCAGAGTGGAGCTATGTGCAGCAGGCGGTCGCGCTGCTGATGTGGATCGTCTCGATCTATGCCAGTGTCTTCGTACGGCCGCGCGTCCGGATCCAGCCCAATCCAGATCTCATCGCGTTGGTCACATTTTATGCCCTCGCGGCCGTTTCCGTTCTCTGGACCACGCTTTCCATCGCAGCGATCATGAAGAGCGTTGCACTTGTGGTGACGACTTTCGGTGCGTATTGCCTCATCACGTCGTATCGACATCGACGAGATCGTCGGATCCACGGCGCTCGGGCTGTTCGTTCTGGTCGCCGCCTCGGCGTTGTGCGCCGTCTTCGTGCCCGAGATCGGCGTCGACCAGAGCTGGATGCACAACGGCCAGTGGCAAGGAATCTACGAATCGAAGCAGACGCTCGGCTTTATCAGCGCATATCTGATGTTCTTTGCCTGTTATCAGAAGATCACGGGGCCGGGATGGATTGCATTCCTCGTGTCGCTTGTTCTGGCATCGACCTGCGTCATCGCCTCGGAGTCGCGTGGTGCCGGCGCTGTCGCATTCGCGGCGGGCGGGCTGCTCGTGACTTCCATGTGGTCGATCCGCTGCATGAAAATCTATGCGGTGTTGCCATTCATCATGTGCATCCTGGCCGCTCTGCTGATGCTGTATTTTTACGTGACGGGGTACGATTCCATCCGTCTCGGCGAGGCGACCGTCGATTTGACCGAGCGGACCTTCATTTGGCAGTACGCCATCGGCCATTTCAACGATGCGCCGCTGCTGGGCTTCGGCATCAACGGATTCTGGACGCGCCCCGCGATCTACGACTATTTCAACCAGAATCATGGCTGGGTGCTCGACAATTATCATAGCGGTTACATCGCGGTCGCGATTGAAACTGGATTTCTGGGATATTTGCTGTTCGTCACGAGCGTTTATCTGTTCTCGGAAAAGGTCCTCTATTTAATCGCCACCCGGTCGATCGATCGGTATCACTGCGCGC
The DNA here is from genome assembly GCF_055807635.1 of Bradyrhizobium sp. Kon56. NCBI lineage: Bacteria > Pseudomonadati > Pseudomonadota > Alphaproteobacteria > Hyphomicrobiales > Nitrobacteraceae > Bradyrhizobium > Bradyrhizobium sp. Kon56. Next base: position 363,555 of record NZ_JBVVOU010000002.1, read on the forward strand.
TGATCATCGGCTTCGTCGTCCTGAGCTTTCAATCGAACTTCACGGAGACGATGTTTCTTCGCTCGACAATGTTCACGTCGGTGCTGCTCGTCGCATTCTTCTTCGCAGTGTGCAGGCCGGTGCCCCAGCAGGGGCCTGCAGCAATGACGGGGCAAACAGGATGAATGCCATCCGCGTCCGCTGGACGATAGCCTTTCGTCTTGTCTTGGCACTATCCGTGCTTCCGATCTGCTTCCGGACCGAGGCAGCCGGACAGGCCAACACGCCCCCTGCTCCAAAATTGGGGCGCGGCATCAACATCCTCGGCTACGACGGCGTCTGGGAGGGAGGCCGAAACGCGCCATTTCGTCTGGACAACCTCACTGCGATCAGACGCGCCGGGTTCTCGCACGTTCGGATCAATTTCTTCGGCTTTAAATTCATGAATCCGGAGAAGGTAATGGATGAAGTCGTCTTGAGGCGGCTCGATGGCGTCATCGAGGAAGTGCTCGCCCGAAATCTCATCCCCATCCTGGACGAGCACGATACCCATGTTTGTCAGCGCGACATCTCCGAGTGCACAGACAAGCTGAAATCGTTCTGGACCCAAATCGCCGCGCGCTATGCCGGGAAATATCCAGCACTTGTCTTCGAGGTCCTCAACGAGCCGGGCGGGCAGATGTCGTCCACCGGCTGGAACGGCCTTCTGAACGAGTGCCTCAGCATCATCCGCGCCACCAATCCCCGGCGGACGGTCATCGCTTCGGTTCTCAACGTCGACGAGATGCCGGTCGAGGACCTGGTCCTGCCGTCGGATGACCGGAATCTGATCGTCACGTTTCACTATTACGCGCCGATCCGTTTCACCCATCAGGGCGCACCGTGGTCGCCCACATTCTCGCGAATCGGCCCGCTCGACTGGGGTACCCCGGAGGATAAACAGAAGGCCCGCGCCGATTTCGAGAAGATTCGGTCCTGGTCCCAAAGAGAAAAGCGCCCGATCTATCTCGGCGAGTTCGGCGTGTACGAGGCCGCTCCAGCCGAAGCACGGACCAGATATCTGTCATTCGTGGCGCGGAGCGCAGAGCGGCTTGGCTGGGCTTGGGCCTATTGGCAGTTCGATCATGATTTCGCGGCCTTCGACAGCGCGCGTCAAGCCTGGAAGCCGGACATCCTGCGGGCACTGCTTCCGGCCGGGCGTTGAGGTGCATCCGGGACGCGAGCCATCGCCGCACACTGCGTCATTGCGAGCGAGCGAAGCAATCCAAAATCTTGCCACGGAAAGATTCTGGATCCCCCAAAGCAAACGGGCAGGCCTTCCTGCGAAGGCATGCCCGCTTGAAACCCTATTCGTGCGACGCGCGCGTGCTCAGTGCACGCTCACCGCTTGCAGCTCGTGGCTCCAGGCGTTGGCGATCGCGGCTTCGCGGCTGTCGGTCAGCATGATCGGCGTGCCGTCGGCGGCGTGGAGCGCGAAGAGCTTGAGGCCCGGCGCGATCTTCGGCGCTTCGGGAAACAGGCCCGGCACATCCTCAGAGCGGATCTGCTTCACATAGGCGATATGGCCTTCGCCGAGGGTTGCCAGCGTCTCCGGCGAGACGTTCTTGGCTTCGTATTCGAACGCAACGTGACCTTCACTCATGGTCTCGACTCCTCTCTCGAAACTAAGCGGTCGAGTCCGCTACTCGTTCCATTATTCGTGCTCATTGATAGCGATTGTCTTAACGATCCTCTCCGGTTCCGGCCGGGCAAGATCGATCGCCAGCAATCCGTTCTTCAGATCCGCACCCAGCACCAGCATCCCCTCCGCCAGCACGAAAGTGCGCTGGAAGTGGCGCGCGGCGATGCCGCGATGGATGTATTGCCGGGTCTTGTCGTCCTGCTGCCGCCCGCGAATGACGAGCTGGTTTTCCTCAATGGTTACATCGAGTTGGTCGCGGGTGAATCCGGCGACCGCCAGCGTGATCCGCAGACGCTCGGGCTGGCCCTCCGACCGGTCGCACCTCTCGATATTGTAGGGAGGGTAACCGTCGGCGCCTTTGACGACCCGATCGAGCACGCGCTCGATCTCGTCGAAGCCCAGAAGGAAGGGACTGGAAAGCGTGGGAACACGAGACATAGTTTACAAAGTCCTCTCGAAGCGACTTTGGTGCATCAGGGCCCGTACAGGCACCCCTTGATCAGCAATATGGGCATATCCGCGTGTGGGTTCAAGGACGTAGCCGGGGCTGTGGACTGGCAGCTCACCCGCTCTGCCATGCACAAAAGCTGACTTGTCGCCATGGCGCGAAACGCCTGCCACAAGCCGGCCCGACGAAATTGCGGTGTGATTTTTCTCAACAAAAACAAACCCCCTTCTACTGTGCATGGGGTTGTTTTCGCGTTTTTTAATCGACGGCCCAGCGGAACCCGGTCAGGCCTCGATCCGCGTCCGCCCATCGCCGCTGAACAGATGCAGCTTTTGGCGCATTGCTGCGACGCGGATCTTCTCGCCGATCGGCGGCGCCTCTGAGCCGGGAATGCGGACGATGACCTCGCCGGGCGGCAGTTCGCCGGGGTTGGCGGCGATGCGCTGCTCGTCCTGGGCCCGCGTGCCGTAAACGAAGGTTTCGGCGCCGACGCGCTCGATCGCTTCCACGGTGAGCGGAAGGGCGACGCCGCCGGCCGGGGTCTGGTCGGTGATGACGAAATCCTCCGGGCGAATGCCGAGGATGCCGGCGTCGGTGCTGCCGAGCTGCGACTTGATCTCGTCGGCGCGAATGGACATCAGATTCATCGGTGGCGCGCCGATGAAGGAGGCGACGAAAGTCGTCGCCGGCTTCTCGTAGATCGCCAAGGGATTGCCGACCTGCTCGACCTGGCCGCCATTCATCACCACGAGAATGTCGGCGAGCGTCATCGCCTCCAGCTGGTCGTGGGTGACGTAGACCGAGGTGGTGTTGAGCCGGCGCTGCAATTTGCGGATCTCGACCCGCATCGCGATGCGGAGCTTTGCGTCGAGGTTGGACAGCGGCTCGTCGAACAGAAACACCTTCGGCTGGCGCACGATGGCGCGGCCCATGGCGACGCGCTGGCGCTGGCCGCCGGAGAGCTGGCGCGGCTTGCGCTCCAGCATCGAGGTGAGCTCGAGCACGCGGGCGGCTTCGTCGACGCGGGTCTTGACCTCGGCCTCCTTCATGCCGCGGTTGCGCAGGCCGTAAGCCATGTTGTTGAAGACGCTCATATGCGGATAGAGCGCGTAGTTCTGGAACACCATCGCGATGTCGCGGTCGGCGGGCTCGATCTGGTTGACGATGCGGCCGCCGATGTCGATCTCGCCGCCGGTGACGGTTTCGAGGCCTGCGACCATGCGCAGCAATGTCGACTTGCCGCAGCCGGAGGGCCCGACCAGCACGCAGAACTGGCCGTCGCCGACATCGACGTTGACGCCCTTGATGGCCTCGAAGCCGCCGGGATAGGTTTTGCGGACGTTGCGCAGGGTGACGTTAGCCATGGGATTTACTTTTCCGTCTCCACGAGTCCGCGCACGAACAGTTTCTGCATCACGACGACGACGAACACCGGCGGCAGCATCGCGAGCACGGCCGTCGCCATCACGATCGGCCATTCGGTCAGCGCGTCGGTGGTGGTGATCATCTTGCGGATGCCGACCTGGATGGTCTGCATGTCGTCGCGGGTGGTGATCAGCAGCGGCCAGAGATATTGATTCCAGCCGAGGATGAAGAGGATCACGAACAGCGCCGCCATGTTGGTGCGCGACAGCGGCAGCAGCGTATCCCAGAAGAAGCGCAGGGGACCGGCGCCGTCGATGCGCGAGGCCTCCAGCAGCTCGTCCGGCACAGTCATGAAGAACTGGCGAAACAGCAGCGTCGCGGTGGCGGAGGCGATCAGCGGCAGTGACAGGCCCGCATAGCTGTCGAGCATGTGCAGATCGGCGACGATCTTGTAGGTCGGATAGATGCGCACCTCGACCGGCAGCATCAGCGTGATGAAGATGATCCAGAAGATCGGCATCCGGAAGGGAAAGCGGAAATAGACGATCGCGTAGGCCGAGATGATCGAGATCGCGATCTTGCCGACCGCGATCAGCAGCGCCATCACCAGCGAGTTCAGCATCATGTTGCCGACGGGCTCGCGGGTCGATCCGCTCGTGCCGACGAAAATGGTCTGGTAGTAGACCTCGAAGAAATGGCCGCCCGGCAGCAGCGACATCTGCCCGTTGGCGATCAGCGCGTTGTCCTGGGTCGAGGCGACGAACGCGATGTAGACGGGGAAGGCGACGACCGCGATCCCGATCCAGAGGATGATGTGGGCGATGTAGCGCCGGAAGCCCTCTTCCTCGACCATCAGTAGGTCACCTTGCGTTCGACGAACCGGAACTGGATTCCGGTGAGCACGATGACCATGACCATCAGGATCACCGACTGCGCCGCCGAGCTGCCGAGATTGCCGCCGAGCAGGCCGTCGGAATAGACCTTGTAGACCAGCGTGACCGTCGACGTTCCGGGGCCGCCGCGGGTCATCGTGTCGATGATGCCGAACGTGTCGAAGAAGGCGTAGACGATGTTGACCACCAGCAGGAAGAAGATGGTCGGCGACAGCAACGGGAAGGTCACGGTCCAGAACCGCCGCATCGGACGGGCGCCGTCGATCGCGGCGGCCTCGAACACGCTCTTTGGGATCGCTTGCAGGCCGGCGAGGAAGAACAGGAAATTATAGGAGATCTGCTTCCACGCGGCGGCGAGGATGATCAGCGCCGCGGCCTGATCGCCGTCGAGCAGCGGATTCCAGTCGACGCCCATATTGCGCAGATAGCGCGAGAGCACGCCGAGCGAGGGATGCAGCATGAAGATCCAGAGCACGCCGACCACGGGCGGTGCCACCGCATAGGGCCAGATCAGGAGCGTGCGGTAGAGCATCGAGCCACGCAGCGGCTTGTCCGCCATCACGGCGAGCAGCAGCGCAAAGGACAGCGACGAGACGGCAATGGCGAACGAGAACAAGAAGGTCCGGACGATCGCCTCGAAATAGGCTGCGTCCTTGAACAGCTCGACGTAATTCTCGAACCAGACAAAGGTGGTCGACAGACCGAACGCATCCTGGAGCAGGAAGGACTGGATCACCGCCTGCAGGGCCGGCCAATAGAAGAAAATCAGGACGATCGCGAGCTGCGGCGCAACCAGCGCGTACGGTAACAGTCTTGACTGGAAGATGGCTTGCTTTTGCATGATGCCAGCAGAGCGGCAGGCCGGGTCGCGGCCTGCCGCTCATTGCCTCACTTGACGGCGGTCTTTTCGAACTGCCGCAGCATCGTGTTGCCGCGCTCGACGGCGGCATCGAGCGCCTGCTTGGCGGTCTTCTTGCCGGCCAGCGCCTGCTCAATCTCTTCCGACCAGACGTCACGCAGCTGCACCATGTTGCCGAGGCGCAGACCGCGCGAATTCTCGGTCGGCTCCTTGTTGGTCAGCTCGAGCAGCGGGGTCTCGAGATAGGGCTGATCCTTGTAGAAGCCTTCTTCCTTCGCCTTGGCGTAGGCCGCCTTGGTGATCGGCAGGTAGCCGGAGGCCTTGTGGATGTAGACCTGGCGATCGGTGTCGGAGAGGAAGGTCAGGAATTTCGCGACGCCCTTGTATTCCTCGGCCGACTTGCCGCCCATCACCCACAGCGAAGCGCCGCCGATGATCGAGTTCTGCGGCGCGCCCTTGACGTCCGGATAATACGGCATCGGCACGGCGGTGAAGTTGAACTTGGCCTGTGCCTTGACGTTGCCGAAGAACGCCGACGAGGTCAGGTAGATCGGGCATTCGCCGGAGGTGAAGCGACCCTCGCCGGTGTTGGTGCGGCCGGCGTAGTCATAGGTCTTGGTCTTCTGCAGCTCGACCAGGGTTTCGAGATGCTTGACCTGAAGCGGTCCGTTGAACTCGAGCACGGTGTCGAAGCCGTCGAGGCCGTTGGCCTTGCTGGCGAGCGGCACGTTGTGCCACGCCGAGAGCTGCTCGAGATTGACCCAGGTGATCCAGGAGCCCGAGAAGCCGCAGGTGTCATGACCGGCAGCCTTCAGCTTCTTGGCGGCCTCGAACGTTTCGGGCCAGGTCTTCGGGATCTCTACGTTCGCCTTCTTCAGCTCGTCGAGGTTCACCCACATCACGGTCGAGGACGAGTTGAAAGGGAAGGACAGCATCTCGCCCTTCGACGTCGAATAATAGCCGGTGATGGCGGGCAGGTAGATCTTGGGGTCGAACTTCTCGCCGGCGTCGGCCATCAGCTTGTAGACGGGCTTCACGGCGCCGGTCGCGGCCATCATGGTCGCGGTGCCGACTTCGAACACCTGCATGATGTGCGGGGCGTTGCCGGCGCGGAACGCCGCGATGCCGGCGTTCATCGTATCGGGATAGTTGCCCTTGTAGGTCGGGATCACCTTGTAGTCGCTCTGCGACGCGTTGAAGTCGGTGGCGAGCTTGACGATGACGTCGTTGTTGGCGCCGGTCATCGCGTGCCACCACTGGATTTCGGTCACGGCCAAGGCCGGCGAGGCCGACAGTCCAATCGTGAGTGCAATAGCGGCAGCCGCTCCAAAATGTCGAAGAGCCATCAAGTAAACCTCCCTTGGGCCGTCAAAAATGATCGCTTGCGCTAGCAGCGCCATATGACGTTCACATGACTGTGTAAGCGGCCGAAACGAAAGCGGCAAGCGCTGGAAAAGGGAAGCCGTCAAATAGGCGAATGCCGCGCGCGCAGCGTCCTCCGTTCGCGGTGCACAGAGCGCCCGCACCGCACTGCGGCATTGCCGTGGGATGTGGAAGGCGAGGGCGCTAGCGCTTGCGCTCGGGGCCGCAGACAGTGCCCTGCTCGACCATCGCGTCGATCTCGGACCTGGAGTAGCCGAATTCGCCCAGGACCTCGGCGGCGTGCTCGCTGAATTTCGGCGGCAGGCGCCGCAGGCTCGGCTTGCTGCGGTCGAGCCGGATCGGCGACGCCACGCCTTTGTACCAATCCTTCTCGATAATATCGCCGCGCGCGATCGTGTGCGGGTTGGTCAATGCCTGGTCGATCTTCTGCACGGGGCCGGCGGGCAGGCCCGCGGCGAGCAGGCGATTGCACAGCGGCTCGGCCTCGTGCTGGCTGAACACGGCGGCAAGCTCGGCCCGCAGCGCCTCGCGATTGCCGATGCGATCCTTGTTGCGCGCAAAGCGCGGATCGGTGCCGAGCTCGGGCTTGCCGATCTCCTTGGCGAGCTTGCGGAAGGTGCCGTCATTGCCGACGCCGATGAAGATGTCGTCGGTCTTGGTCGGGAAGATCGCATAGGGCACGAGGTTGGGATGCTCGTTGCCGGTGAGCGACGGCGGCTTGCCATGCATGAAATAATTCGCGGTGTGCGGATGCATGATGGCGAGACCGGTCTCGTACAGCGTGGTCTCCAGGAACTGGCCCTGGCCCGAGCGCTGCCGCTCCGACAGCGCCATCAAGATGCCGATCGCCGCATAGAGGCCGGTGCCGATGTCGACCAGCGGCACGCCGATCCGCATCGGTCCGCTCTCGGGCGAGCCGGTCGCCGCGATCATGCCGGTCATGGCCTGGATGATGGCGTCATAGCCGGGATTGCCGCCGCGCGGGCCGTCGGCGCCGAAGCCGCAGATCCGGCAATGCACGAGGCGCGGAAATTTCTCGCGTAACACCTCGTTGCCGATGCCCCATTTCTCCAGCGTGCCCGGCTTGAAGTTCTCGATCAGGACGTCGGCGCTCTCCAGCATCTTGAGCAGCACGGTCCGGCCGCCCTCGGAGGCGAGGTCGAGGCCGATCGAGCGCTTGTTGCGGTTGATGCCGATGAAATAGGCCGCGTCTTCCTCGTGGAAGGGAGGGCCCCAGTCGCGTACCTCGTCGCCTGCGGGCGGCTCGACCTTGATCACGTCGGCGCCATGGTCGGCGAGGATCTGGGTGCAATAGGGGCCGCCGAGCACGCGCGTCAGATCGATGACGCGCAGGCCGCTCATTGCACCCATGGCAGCTCCAGAACTGGCGGCTTCAGTCATGCCTTCGCGTCCCCTGTGTCGATGTGATCACAGGCCTAACGAGGTTCGTCCGAGCCGGCAATGGCTTCGCGCGTAGGGCGTCATGCAGGCCGCTCGCCGCAATCCCGCGAGATGGCAAATAAAGGGAAGCGGCCGGCCCGGGGGTATCCCGGGCCAGCCGCTTCACCGAAACCGGTCAGACCACCGTCAGGCGGACGTCGACATTGCCGCGCGTCGCGTTGGAATACGGGCACACCTGGTGCGCCTTCTCGACCAGCGCCTCGGCTTCCGCGCGGGCGAGGCCTGGCAGCGAGACGGCAAGGTCGATGTCGAGACCGAAGCCGCCGGCCGCGCGCGGGCCGATGCCGACGGTCGAAGTCACGGAGGCGTCGGCCGGAACCTTGGGGCCGCCCTGCGAGGACACGAACTTCATCGCGCCGATGAAGCAGGCGGCATAGCCCGCAGCAAACAGCTGCTCGGGATTGTTGCCGGCGCCGCCTCCGCCGCCGAGCTCCTTCGGCGTGGTGAGCTTGACGTCGAGCGCGCCGTCCAGGGTCGCGGCATGGCCGTCGCGGCCGCCGGTGGCCTTTGCGCTGGTCTTGTAGAGGACGTTCACTGACATTTTTGTCTCCCTGTGTTTTCGGGGTGGGGGCGCCATCTTTATCGCAGGCAATTAGATTGCGCGCAATTGAAATTATAGCGTCTCACATTTAATTGTTCGCAATTGAATGTAGCGACGGCCGGCCCCAGAATGGAGCAAGTCCTGTGAGATTCTCGATGCCCCGGAAACATTCGGCAGCGGACGCGCCGCTGCGCCTCGACAACCAGATCTGCTTCGCGGTCTATTCCGCCGCGCATGCGTTCAACCGCGTCTACAAGCCGCTGCTGGACCGGCTCGGCCTGACCTATCCGCAATATCTGGTGATGCTGGTGCTGTGGGAGCGCGACGACGTGCCGGTCAAGAGCATCGGCGAAAAGCTGCACCTGGATTCGGGCACGCTGACACCGCTGCTCAAGCGGCTCGAGGCGGCCCACCTCGTCAAGCGCACGCGCTCGAGCGAGGACGAGCGTCAGGTGCTGATCGCGTTGACGCCGCAGGGCCAGGCCTTGAAGGACAAGGCGCGGGCCGTGCCGCAATCGATTCTGGCGGCATCGGACTGCTCGGTCTCGGAGCTTGTCGCGATGAAGGACGAGATTGTGGCGTTGCGCGATCGGTTGAATGCGGTGATCGGGGAGTAGGGTTAGAGGTGCGCTCTTAGGACAGCCGCTTCTTTGTGAAGGCTCGGCCGGAGTGAGACTTCAGGTAGGTTCAAAAGCGAGCGCTTTGTGCTTGTCAGGGAAGGCGCAGTACCAGATCAGCTTCCAAGGCTTGAACTTGGCAGTGTGGGTGGATTTGCCAGCATTGTGCTCTGGAAACCGGCGCTTCAGATCTTCCGTAGCCCCAACGTATTCCTGCTCGGGAAATTCGATGCTGCGGAGGATGTAGACGTACCACATTGACGATTATCGCCCGGGCAGCCGCTGCGTGGGAGTCTCACCAGTCCGTCTTCGCCCTTCGGGCTTCGCCGGACACCACGCTTCGCCCTTCGAGCTCCGCGCGGCTGCGCCACGCGTAGCCCGAAGGGCGAAGCGTGGTGGAGCCAGGCGGGATCGAACCGCCGACCTCTTGCATGCCATGCAAGCGCTCTCCCAGCTGAGCTATGGCCCCTTAACCGTCCGACGCGCCTTGGGCGACGCGTCGGGAAAGACCCAGAACCACAGTTCTGGAATTATCTCAAGTCTCTTCGTCACCGCCGACATCACCAATGATGTCGGTGACGTCCTCATCGCCTTCTTCGTCGTCGGCGATAAAGGTCGAATCATCGTCGTCATCGTCCTCGATAGTTTCATCGACTTCGATGTCGTCCTCGGATTCGGGCACGACGGCCTTGACCTTGCCGGTGTTCTCCTCGGCATCGGCCTCCTCGAGCGAGACCTCCTCGACCTCCGCCGGCTCTGGCGTGGCGTCGGCGGCAGCGGCTGCGTGACGGGCTTCGGCACCGCGGGGTGCGCGAGCCGGCGCGATGGGCGCGATCGGCACGACTTCACCGGTATAGGGCGAGATCACCGGATTCTTGTTGAGGTCATAGAACTTTTTGCCCGTGGTCGGGCAAATACGTTTAGTTCCGAGTTCGGACTTGGCCACGGCAGAGGAATCCTGGAAATGTCTGAAAAGCGGTGCCTCACTTGGCTAGTTGGCGGCCCGCTGTCAATAGCGCATTGCGGGAGAACGACATGCCCGTGACGGCGGGGAGACCATGTGGTACCTGCCCCGCGAGTCCCACAGGGACGTTTCGGGCCTACCCAAGGACACAAACTTGACCGATTCCGACAAGCCGACGCCGCTCCAGTCGCGCGCCAGCGGTCCCCTGACCGGGAAAGTAAGGGTGCCCGGAGACAAGTCGATCTCCCACCGTGCCCTCATCCTCGGCGCGCTCGCGGTCGGAGAGACGCGGATTTCGGGCCTCCTGGAGGGCGAGGACGTCCTTAACACCGCCAAATCCATGCAGGCGCTCGGCGCCGGGGTCGAGCGTACCGGAGATTTCGCCTGGAAGGTGAACGGCGTGGGTGTCGCAGGCTTCGCGGAGCCCAAAGCGCCGCTGGATTTCGGCAACTCCGGCACCGGCTGCCGGCTCGTCATGGGCGCCGTCGCCGGCTGTCCGATCTCCGCGGTTTTCGACGGCGATGCCTCACTGCGCAGCCGGCCCATGCGCCGGATCCTGGATCCCCTGGAAAAGATGGGCGCGAAGGTCGTCTCCGGCGGCGCGGGCGGCCGTCTGCCGCTGACCGTCCAGGGTGCGCGCGATCCGCTGCCGATCACCTACAAGACGCCTGTGGCCTCGGCCCAGATCAAATCCGCCGTGCTGCTCGCGGGCCTGGCCGCGCCGGGCGCCACGACCGTCATCGAGACCGAGGCCAGTCGCGACCACACCGAACTGATGCTCAAGCATTTCGGCGCCGAGATCACCTCAGTGCAAGAAGGTCAGCACGGCCGCCGTATCACGCTCGTGGGGCAGCCGGAGCTGCATGGCGCCAATGTCGTCGTGCCCGCCGATCCCTCGTCGGCGGCGTTCCCTATCGTTGCTGCGCTGATCGTCGAAGGCTCCGAAATCGTCCTGTCCGACGTCATGACCAATCCGCTGCGCACCGGTCTTTTCACCACGCTGCGCGAAATGGGTGCCTCGATCGAGGAAAGCGAAGTTCGTGGCGACGCTGGCGAGCCGATGGCAAAGCTGCGGGTACGCGCCTCGAAATTGCGCGGTGTCGAGGTGCCGCCGGAGCGTGCACCGTCGATGATCGACGAATATCTGGTGCTGGCGGTGGCGGCCGCCTTTGCCGAGGGCACGACCATCATGCGCGGCCTCCAGGAGCTGCGCGTGAAGGAATCCGACCGTTTGGAGGCCACCGCCGCCATGCTCCGCGTCAACGGTGTCAAGGTCGAGGTCTGCGGCGACGATTTGATCGTCGAAGGCCGCGGCCACGTTCCCGGCGGCGGCGTGGTGGCCACCCACATGGATCATCGCATCGCGATGTCCGCGCTGGTGATGGGCTGCGCCTCCGATCAGCCGGTAACCGTCGATGACACCGCCTTCATCGCCACCAGTTTTCCGGATTTCATCCCGATGATGCGTTCGCTTGGGGCCGATTTTTCATGATCATTGCCATCGACGGGCCCGCGGCGTCGGGCAAGGGCACCCTCGGCAAGCGCCTTGCCCACCATTACGGCTACCGTCACCTTGATACCGGCGTGATCTATCGCGCGGTGGCCTATTCCCTGATGCAGTCCGGTCATGATCTCCGGGACGAGGCGGCGGCGGTCGCTGCGGCGCTGGAACTCGATCCCGAAAAGTTCGGCAATCCCGCCCTGAAGACCCAGAAGGCCGGCGAGGGCGCCTCGATCGTCTCGGCGATCCCCAAGGTGCGCGAGGCCCTCATCAACTTTCAGCGGCAATTCGCCGCCGATCCGCCCGGCGCCGTGCTCGATGGGCGCGATATTGGAACCGTGATCTGCCCCCATGCCGACGTGAAGATCTTCGTCGTCGCCGACCCCAAGGTCCGTGCCCGCCGCCGGACCATGGAGGCCAAGGCGCGGGGCGAGGAGGCGGACGAGGCGGCCGTGCTCGCCGATATCATCCAGCGCGACGAGCGCGACAAGAACCGGGCGATCGCCCCCCTGAAGCCGGCTCCGGATGCTTACTTGCTAGATAACTCCCAACTGGATATAGAAGGCGGCGTCCGGGCCGCCATCGACATTATCGAGGCCGTCCGAGCGGGCCGGTCGCGGGGTTAAGCCGCTGCCGTCATTGGAGGAAGCGCCCGCTCCCGCTCTTTGAGGTCGATACTCTCGGTCCCTGCTCGGGGCCGACGCGATCCAGGTTCCGGACAAAAGATTTCCACGTATCGAACGCGCGGGCCTCAGCCGGCCCGCTTCCGCTGTTCCGCCCTCCAGGTCGGAGCAGCGAGCGGTCGCTCGAAGGTTCTGCGGACCTTCCGACACTGCGCGTACGGTGCGCCCAAGAACCCAACGGCCGGCATGACATCCGCAACTGGAGAACAAATGGCTTCGACTTCTGCTGATACCTATAGCCCGTCGCGCGACGATTTCGCCGCGATGCTCGACGAGTCCTTCGCAGGCGGCAACCTGCAGGAAAGCTCAGTCATCAAGGGCAAGGTTGTTGCAATCGAAAAGGACATGGCCGTCATCGACGTCGGCCTGAAGACGGAGGGCCGCGTTGCCCTGCGCGAATTTTCCGGCCCCGGCCGTGACAGCGAGCTCAAGGTCGGCGACGAGGTGGAAGTGTTCCTCGATCGGATCGAGAACGCCCTCGGCGAAGCCGTGCTGTCGCGTGACAAGGCGCGCCGCGAAGAGAGCTGGGGCAAGCTCGAGAAGGCCTTCCAGAACAACGAGAAGGTCAACGGCGTCATCTTCAACCAGGTCAAGGGCGGCTTCACCGTCGACCTCGACGGTGCCGTGGCCTTCCTGCCGCGTTCGCAGGTCGACATCCGTCCGATCCGCGACGTTGCGCCGCTGATGAACAACTCGCAGCCGTTCCAGATCCTCAAGATGGACCGCCGCCGCGGCAACATCGTCGTGTCCCGCCGCACGGTTCTCGAAGAGACCCGCGCCGAGCAGCGTCAGGAGCTGGTGCAGAACCTCGAAGAGGGTCAGGTCATCGACGGCGTGGTCAAGAACATCACCGATTACGGTGCGTTCGTTGATCTCGGCGGCATCGACGGTCTGCTGCACGTCACCGACATCGCGTGGCGCCGCGTCAACCACCCGACCGAGGTGCTCTCGATCGGCCAGACCGTGAAGGTCAAGATCATCAAGATCAACCACGAGACGCACCGCATCTCGCTGGGCATGAAGCAGCTGTTGGACGATCCGTGGCAGGGCATCGAAGCCAAGTACCCGCTGGGTGCCCGCTTCACCGGTCGCGTCACCAACATCACCGACTACGGCGCGTTCGTCGAGCTCGAGCCGGGCATCGAAGGCCTGATCCACGTCTCCGAGATGTCGTGGACCAAGAAGAACATGCACCCCGGCAAGATCGTTTCGACCTCGCAGGAAGTCGAAGTGCAGGTGCTGGAAGTCGATTCCGTCAAGCGCCGCATCTCGCTCGGCCTCAAGCAGACCATGCGCAACCCGTGGGAGGTCTTCGTCGAAGGTCACCCGACCGGTTCGACGGTCGAGGGCGAGGTCAAGAACAAGACCGAATTCGGTTTGTTCCTGGGCCTCGAGGGCGACGTCGACGGCATGGTCCATCTCTCCGACCTCGACTGGAAGCAGCCGGGCGAGCAGGTGATCGACAACTACAAGAAGGGCGACATGGTGAAGGCCGTGGTGCTCGATGTGGACGTCGAGAAGGAGCGCATTTCTCTTGGAATCAAACAGCTTGAAGGCGACCCCTTCGCCGAGCCGGGCGATGTCAAGAAGGGCGCGGTCGTGACCTGCGAAGTGATCGAAGTGAAGGAGAGCGGCATCGAGGTGAAGATCACCGGTACCGACTTCACCACGTTCGTGAAGCGCTCGGAGCTCGCTCGTGACCGCAACGATCAGCGCGCCGAACGCTTCGCCGTCGGCGAGAAGGTCGATGCCCGCGTGATCCAGTTCGACAAGAAGGCCCGCAAGGTCCAGGTGTCGATCAAGGCGCTCGAAGTCGCCGAAGAGAAGGAAGCCATCGCGCAGTACGGCTCTTCCGATTCGGGAGCAACGCTCGGCGACATCCTCGGCACCGCGCTCAAGAACCGCGACACCAAGTAAGCGAAACGCAGGTTTCACTGCATCAAAGCCCCGGCGCGAGCCGGGGCTTTTTTGTAGTGAGGTCGTCGCCCGGATGGGGCGAAGTGAAATCCGGGAAAGCCTCTCCGTGAGGCGAGAACCCCGGATTACGCTTGCGCTCCATCCGGGCTACGCGGCAGCCGGCCTTGTTTTCTTCTAATTGCGCCGCAATTGATGTATCCAGATAAGCCAATGGCGACGCTGCGACGGCACAACGCGCCTGGCCTTTCATTTGGAGATATTGAGATGTCACTCGATTCGGACATCATCGTCGATCGCCGCAGGATCCGCCGCAAGCTGACGTTCTGGCGCGTATTGGCCGCGCTGATCGCGATCGCGGCGATCGCAGGCTTCGCGCTGGTCGCGACGCCTGGTGCGCGCGGCACGTTCGCGTCCGCCGGCTCGATCGCGCGGGTCCAGATCGAGGGCCTGATCCGCAGCGATTCCGATCGCACCCAGGCGCTCGAGCGGCTGGAGAATTCGCAGGCCGCCGCCGTCATCGTTCACATCAATTCGCCGGGCGGCACCACCGCCGGCTCCGAGCAGCTCTATGATTCGCTTGTACGGTTGAAGGCAAAGAAGCCGCTCGTTGTCGTCGTCGAAGGCCTCGCCGCCTCCGGCGGCTACATCACCGCGATCGCCAGCGATCACATCATCGCCCAGCAGAGCTCGCTGGTCGGCTCGATCGGCGTGCTGTTCCAGTTTCCGAACGTCTCGGAGCTGTTGAAGACCGTCGGCGTCAAGGTCGAGGAGGTAAAGTCCACGCCGCTGAAGGCCGCGCCCAACGGTTTCGAGCCAACCAGCCCTGAGGCACGGGCGGCGCTCGATGCGTTGGTGAAGGATTCCTATGCCTGGTTCAAGGGATTGGTGAAGGAACGGCGTGGCATGGATGACACGCAGCTCGAGAAAGTGGTTGATGGCCGTGTCTTCACCGGACGCCAGGCCATCGATCTCAAGCTGATCGATCAGATCGGCGACGAGAAGACCGCCGTGACCTGGCTGGTCGAGCAGAAGGGCGTCAAGAAGGGGCTCTCCGTGCGCGATTACAAGCTGCAGCCGCGCTTCAGCGATCTGCCGTTCCTCAAGACGGCGGCCGCAGTAACGCTGGAAGCACTGGGTTTAGGCTCGATTGCGCATCAAATCGGACAAACCGGCGTCGCACAGGCGGTCGATCGGCTCGGAATGGATGGAATGCTCGCCTTGTGGCAGCCGGCGGCGTCGAACTGACCGGAACCGGGCGAGCCACAGAGGTTTTTCCCGTTCGGCGCGTGTAGGTCCAGCCCGCTTTTTCGGCATTTGTCACGTGTTTTCACGACGCTCAACCCTCATTTAGCGTCTTGACAGATCACGGTATTTTCACGGAAATGGTCGTCCGCACGCTCCCGGGTCCTATCTCTCGATGATCAAATCCGAACTTGTTCAGCGTATCGCCGAGCACAACCCGCATCTGTACCAGCGGGATGTCGAGAACATTGTGAATGCGATTCTCGAAGAGATCGTAGCGGCTCTCGCGCGCGGTGATCGCGTCGAGTTGCGCGGCTTCGGTGCCTTCTCGGTCAAGCATCGCCCTGCGCGCGCAGGGCGCAATCCGCGCACCGGCGCCCATGTGCCTGTCGATCAGAAGAGCGTTCCGTTCTTCAAGACCGGCAAGGAAATGCGCGAACGGCTGAATCGCGACCATCCGGATCCAGGCGCGCCAGACTGAGGTCCACCTCAGGGTTTCCCGCGGTCGCCAGTGATGCGGCCGCAACCTTGATTCAAGGCGAGCGAGCCGAGATGCGAAAATTCCTGAGCGCGCTGGTCGTGATTCCGCTGGGCCTGGTCCTGATGGTCTTTGCCGTCGCCAACCGGCATTTCGTCACGGTCTCGTTCGATCCCTTCGTTTCCAACGACCCGTCATTCTCGGCAACGCTGCCGCTGTTCCTGCTCCTGATCGTGGTGGCTGCGCTCGGGGTCCTCGTGGGCGGGTGTGCCGTCTGGTTCGGCCAGCGGCACTGGCGGCGTGCGGCGCGCCGGCATGACGCGGATGCCCGGGCCGCGCGAGGCGAGCTGGCTGATCTGCGGGCCCAGTCTGCCGCAGCAAGGCCTGAGTCCCAGCGCCTCCCCGTTCCCTCCGGTGTGGGGCTTTACGGGCCCGTCGGGCGAGACAAGCAGCGCGCGACGTTGTAGAAGCGGCCGCAACCGAAAAGCCCGTTTTCCGGCCGCGGACCCGCGGCCCTCCATTTGCTTTGAGCCCATATCCGTCGAGAACATGTCCTTGCTCGTCAAAATCTGCGGCCTGTCCACGCCCGAGACGCTCGAAACGGCGCTCGAGGCGGGTGCCGACATGGTGGGCTTTGTGTTCTTCCCGCCGTCGCCGCGGCATTTGTCGCTGGAAGCCGGCCGGGAGCTCGGCCGGCAGGTGAAGCGGCGCGCGCTCAAGGTCGCGCTCACCGTCGATGCCGACGATGCCACGCTCGACAACATCATGGACGCGCTGTCGCCGGACATTTTCCAGCTTCATGGCACGGAGAGCGTGGCCCGGCTGCGCGACATCAGGCAACGGGTCGGTCGTCCGGTGATGAAGGTCGTGCCGGTCGCAACGTCAGCCGATCTCGCCGTGCTGCCCGGTTACGCCGAGATAGCCGAACGCATCCTGTTCGATGCGCGCGCACCGAAGGACGCAACGCGGCCAGGCGGCCTCGGCGCACCATTCGATTGGCATCTGCTCGGAAACCTGGAGCTCGCGTTGCCGTATATGGTCTCGGGCGGCCTCAGCGCCGACAACGTCGCCGAAGCCGTTCGCGTCACCCGGGCCGGTGGCGTCGACGTCTCCTCCGGTGTCGAGAGCGCCCCGGGCGTGAAGGACCCCGAGATGATCAAGGCCTTCATTCGCGCCGCGCGCGCAAGCCAAGATGCAAGTCAAGAGTTGAGCGTCCGATGAATGTTGCAAAACCCAATTCCTATCGCAGCGGCCCCGACGAGCGCGGCCATTTCGGCATTTTCGGCGGACGCTTCGTTGCCGAAACCCTGATGCCGCTGATCCTCGATCTGGAGAAAGCCTACACCGAGGCCAAGGTCGATCCGGCCTTCCAGATCGAGATGAACGGCTATCTCAAGAATTATGTCGGCCGGCCCTCGCCGCTCTATTTCGCCGAGCGTCTGACCGAGCATCTGGGCGGCGCCAAGATCTACCTCAAGCGCGAAGAGCTCAACCACACCGGCTCGCACAAGGTGAACAACGTGCTCGGCCAGATCATGCTGGCGCGACGCATGGGCAAGAAGCGCATCATCGCCGAGACCGGCGCCGGCCAGCACGGTGTCGCCACCGCGACGCTGTGTGCGCGCTTTGGCCTCGAATGCATCGTCTATATGGGCGCCGTCGACGTCGAGCGGCAGCAGCCCAACGTCATCCGCATGGAGATGTTGGGCGCAACGGTCATTCCAGTGCAGTCGGGCACGCGCACGCTGAAGGATGCCATGAACGAGGCGCTGCGCGACTGGGTCACCAACGTGCACAACACCTTCTACTGCATCGGCACCGTCGCAGGGCCCCATCCCTATCCGACGCTGGTGCGCGACTTCCAGTCGATCATCGGCAACGAGACCAAGGTGCAGATGCAGGAGATCGAAGGCCGCCTGCCGGATTCGCTGGTCGCCTGCATCGGCGGCGGCTCCAACGCGATGGGCCTGTTTCATCCGTTCCTCGACGATTCCACCGTCGAGATCTTCGGCGTCGAAGCTGCGGGCCACGGACTGACGCAACTGCATGCGGCATCGATCGCCGGCGGCCGTCCGGGCGTGCTGCACGGCAACCGCACTTATCTGCTGATGGACGCCGACGGCCAGATCCAGGACGCGCATTCGATCTCCGCCGGCCTCGACTATCCCGGCATCGGCCCCGAGCATTCCTGGCTGCACGAGATCGGCCGCGTGAACTATCTCTCCGCGACCGACGACGAGGCGCTCGCAGCGTTCCAGCTGCTGTCAAAGCTGGAAGGCATCATCCCCGCGCTCGAACCGGCACATGCCATCGCCAAGGTGATGGAGCTCGCGCCGAAGCGGACCAAAGATCACCTGATGGTCGTCAACCTCTCCGGCCGCGGCGACAAGGACGTCCCGCAGGTCGGCGACATCCTGAGGGGCAAGAGCAAGTGACCACGCGTATCGACACCCGTTTCGCCGAGCTGAAGAAAGCCGGCCGCTCGGCCTTCGTGACTTATGTGATGGCCGGCGATCCCGATCTCACGACGTCGCTCAATATCGTCAAGGCGTTGCCCAAGGCAGGCGCCGACGTGATCGAACTCGGTATTCCCTTCACCGATCCGATGGCGGATGGTCCCTCGATTCAGGCTGCCGGTCTGCGCGCGCTCAAGAACGGGATGACGTTGAAGAAGACGCTGGAACTGGTGCGTGATTTCCGCAAGGACGACAACGTCACGCCGCTGGTGCTGATGGGCTATTACAATCCGATCTACATCTACGGCGTCGACAAGTTTTTGGTTGATGCCAAGACGGCCGGGGTCGACGGCCTGATCATCGTCGATCTGCCACCCGAGGAAGACGAGGAGCTCTGCATTCCCGCGCTGAAGGCGGGCCTGAACTTCATTCGCCTGGCGACCCCGACCACCGACGACAAGCGCCTGCCCGCGGTGCTCGCGAACACGTCAGGTTTTGTCTACTATGTCTCTATCGCCGGCATCACCGGCGCAGCGGCGGCGGACGCCAATGCCGTTGGCGACGCGGTCGCGCGCATCAAGCGGCATACCAAGCTCCCGATATGCGTCGGTTTCGGCATCCGCACGCCGGAGGCGGCGCGCGCCATTGCCGAAAAGGCCAATGGCTCGGTAGTCGGCACCGCGCTGGTCGATGCGCTCAAGAACAGCCTCGATGCGGAAGGGCGCGCGACGGCCAAAACCGTCAACGCCGTCGCCGAGCTGACGGCGGCACTGGCCCAGGGCGTCAAGGGCGCGCAACAGGCGGCGGAATAGGCCTTAATTCCGCTGCCAAGTCCGACGAGCAAGGCGGACGATACGGCGGCTTGCCGGGCCGGGTCCCGGCCGCCATATATCCCTTCAGGTGGTCCCCAGGCGGGATCGCACATCGGAGCAAACCATGAACTGGCTTACCAATGTGGTCCGGCCGAAGATCCGCAACATGCTGCGGCGGGAGACGCCGGAGAATCTGTGGATCAAGTGCCCGGATTCCGGACAGCTCGTGTTCTACAAGGACGTCGAGGCCAACCAGTTCGTCATCCCCGGCTCGAACTATCATATGCGCATGAATGCGGTGGCGCGTCTGAAGTCGATTTTCGACAATGAGACCTGGTACGACGTCGCGCTGCCTGACGTCACGCCCGATCCGCTCAAGTTCCGTGACGAGAAGAAGTACGTCGATCGCATCAAGGATGCCCGCGCGCGGACCAATCTGAACGACGCGATCAAGGTCGGCTACGGCAAGCTCGAAGGTGCCGCCGTCGTCGTCGCGGTGCAGGATTTCGACTTCATGGGCGGCTCGCTCGGCATGGCCGCGGGCGAAGCCATCGTGCGCGGGCTCGAGCTCGCGGTCGAGAAGAAGTCACCCTTCATCGTGTTCGCCGCCAGTGGTGGCGCGCGCATGCAGGAAGGCATCTTGTCGCTGATGCAGATGCCGCGCACCACGGTCGCGGTGCAGATGCTGCGTGAAGCAAAACAGCCCTACATCGTCGTGCTGACCAACCCGACCACCGGCGGCGTCACCGCGTCCTATGCGATGCTCGGCGACGTCCAGATCGCCGAACCGGGTGCGCTGATCGGCTTTGCCGGCGCGCGCGTGATCGAGCAGACCATCCGCGAAAAACTCCCCGAGGGTTTTCAGCGCGCCGAATACCTCAAGGAGCACGGCATGATCGACATGGTCGTGCACCGCCACGAATTGCGCCCGACCCTGGCGCGGCTCTGCCGACTGTTGACCAGGGCACCTGCGCTTGAGGCCGCATCACAGCCGGTACAGCCGGTCGTCAGTCCGGCGCAGATCGTATCGGCTCCCGAAACGGCGCCGGCCGCGCCGCACGCGTGAACGCTTCCTCTGACAGCGCAAAGCCGCCGCTCGACGAATTGATCGGGCGGCTGTCGGCCCTGCACCATAAACGCATCGATCTCGGGCTGGAGCGGATGCACCGCCTCCTCGAGCGGCTCGGTCACCCCGAGCGCAAGCTGCCGCCGGTGATCCACATCGCCGGGACCAATGGCAAGGGCTCGACGCTCGCTTATCTGCGCGCGACGCTGGAGGCCGCAGGCTTGCGCGTCCACGCCTACACTTCGCCCTATCTCGTTCGCATCAACGAATGTTTCCGGCTCGGCCGGGTCGGTGGCGGCGTGCTGGTCGGTGATGACGAGCTGCGCGCGGCGCTGGAAGAGGTCGAGCGTGTCAATGCCGGCGAGCCGGCCACGGTGTTCGAGCTCAAGACGGCCGCTGCATTTTATCTGTTCGCGCAGAACCCGGCCGATGTGGTTCTGCTGGAGGTCGGCCTTGGCGGCCGACTTGATTCAACCAATGTGGTTGACGCGCCGGCGGCCTGCGTGATCACGCCTGTCAGCATGGACCACATGGATTTGCTCGGTGACACCTTGACGTCGATCGCGGGCGAAAAGGCTGGGATCATCAAGCGTGGCGTGCCCGTGGTTTGCGCCGAGCAGCCGGCTGAGGCGATGGCCGTGATCGAGGCGCAGGCCAGGCGCATGCGCGCGCCATTGTTTGCCGCGGGCGAGAGCTGGCATGTCAATGTCGAGAACGGGCGGCTGGTTTATTCCGATGAGCGCGGCTTGATGGATCTCACAGCGCCGCGCCTGTTCGGCCGGCACCAGTTCGACAATGCCGGTCTCGCCATCGCGACGTTGCGGGCCACCAACGCCTTCAAGATCAACCAGGCGGCGTTCGAGGCGGGGATCGTCGGTGCGGAATGGCCGGCGCGGATGCAGCGCATCGCTTCGGGCGAGCTGCTCGCTCTCGGCCCGCAGGGCTCGGAGATCTGGCTCGACGGCGGCCACAATGCGGAAGGCGGCCGCGTCGCGGCGGCCGCGCTCGGCGATCTCGAAGAGCGGGTGTCGCGGCCGCTGGTCGTGATCGCGGGCATGATGGCCAACAAGGACGCGAAAGGCTTTCTCGCCAATTTCGCCGGTCTGACCCGTCACATCATCGCGGTGCCGATTCCCGACACCGACAACGCGATGCCGGTCGACCGCCTTACGGATGCCGCGCGCAGCCTCGGCATGCGCGTCGAGCCCGCGCCCGGCGTGGAGGCCGCACTGCGCACCTTGGCGAAGCTCGCCTACGAAGTGCCGCCGCGCATTCTGATCACCGGCTCGCTCTATCTCGCCGGCCACGTGCTCGCCATCAACGGCACGCCTCCTGTATAGTCTTCGCTCCATCCGAGCTACGGGAAGACCCATGCGTTTTGCCGCGATCGCCGACGTTCACGGAAACTACCTCGCGCTGGAAGCTGTGCTCGCCGACATCCGCGCGCAAGGCGTCTCCGAGATCGTCGATCTCGGCGACATGCTGAGCGGCCCGCTCGATGCGCGACGGACCATCGAGATCCTGATGAAGCTTGATGCCGTGCACGTGCTCGGCAATCATGACCGCTATCTGCTCGATCGTCCGCCGGAGAAGATGGGCTCGTGGGATCGTCCGGCCCATGCGGCACTCGATGCCGCGCAACTCGACTGGCTGCGCGCGCAGCCGATGACGCGCGTCTTTCGCGATCAGGTGTTCCTCTGCCACGCGACGCCCGACAATGACGAAGTCTATTGGCTCGATACCGTGCATCCCGACGGCGCGGTGGCGCTGTCGCCGCTCGATCGCATCGAGAAATTTGCGCAAGGCATCACGCAATCGCTGATCCTGTGCGCCCACACCCATCTCGCCCGTGCCGTGCGACTTCGCGACGGAAGGCTGATCGTCAATCCCGGCAGCGTGGGCGGCCCGGGCTTCCGTGACAAGCATCCGTTCCCGCATGTCGTCGAGGCCGGCACGCCGCACGCGCGCTATGCGATCCTTGAGCTAACCGATGGTGCCTGGCAGGTCACGTTCCGCCATGTGGTCTATGATCACGAGGCGATGGCCACGCTCGCTCGCCGCAACGGCCAGCCGGAGTTGGCGAACGCGCTGGCGACGGGATGGCTTGCCTAGCGGCTACGGCTACGGCTGTTTTAGCAGCTTCATCGGATCCACCGCCTTCTGCTTCAGCTGCTCGAAGCTGCATTGCCGCGGGGCCTTGTCGAGGCGCCAGCGCAGGATCGAGGTGCCGTGGCGAAAGCGGTCGCCGCTGAAATGATCGTAGCAGACCTCGATCACCAGCTTCGGCTTGAGCGGACACCATTTTGCCGAGCGCTCGGTGGACCAGCGGCTCGGCCCGCCCGGCGCGTTGCCGGTGAATCCGGGCTCGCCGATCAGCGTCTCCAGCCGATCGGTCAGATCGGGCTTTTCCGTCGCCTTGATCGCCGAGGTGAAGCCGACATGGTGCAGGAGACCTCCGTCATCATAGAGTCCGAGCAGCAGCGACCCCACTACCTTGCGGCCGGCGATCTTGTTGGTGGCATAGCGGAAACCGCCAATCACGCAATCGGCACTGCGGAATTTCTTGATCTTCTGCATGCCGTCGCGATTTCCCGCCTGGTAGGGCAGGTCGATGCGCTTGGCGATGACGCCGTCCGAGCCGCCGCCGGATTGCGCCAGCCATTTTTTCGCAATGGCGTAGCTCGTCGTCGCCGGTGAGAGGCGGAAGATGCTGCTTTTCAGATTGGCCTTGGCAAACGCTTCCAGCGCCGGTCGTCGTTCGCTCAGCGGCTGCTCGGCAAGCTGCTTCTCCCTGGCCGTCGCAAGCAGATCGAAAGCGAGATAGAGCGCCGGCGTCTCATCCGAGAGCTTCTTCACGCGGCTCGCCGCAGGGTGAATGCGCTGCAGCAGCGCGTCGAAGGAAAACCCCTTGTCGTGCGGCACGACGATCTCGCCGTCGAGCGTGAAGCGATCCGCCTTCAGCTTCAGCGCTGCGGCGACGATCTCGGGGAAATAGCGCGCGAGGTCTTCGCCGGATTTCGAGCGCAGATCAATGTTGCTGCCGTTGCGCGACAGCAGGCAGCGGAAGCCATCCCATTTCGGCTCGTATTGCCACTCCTTGCCGCGCGGGATCGCGTCGACCGAGCGCGCCTCCATCGCCACGAGGGGGTCCGACTTTCGCGCGCGTTTTGCGGGAGGAGGAGGCAACAGGCGGGACTCATCATACGCTGGACATGTCCCATCAACGCGAAACGGCCGGCTTTCGCCGGCCGTTTCCAAAAATAATCTTGCGCGCGGCGGATCAGACCGCGGAAGTGATCCACTGCTGCAGCTTCGCCTTCGGCGCCGCGCCGACCTGGCGGGAGGCCATCTCGCCGCCCTTGAAGATCATCAGGGTCGGGATCGACATCACGCCATATTTCGACGCGGTCTTCGGGCTCTCGTCGACGTTGAGCTTCACGATCTTGACCTTGTCGCCCATCGCGCCGGCGATCTCGTCGAGCGCGGGTGCGATCATGCGGCAGGGGCCGCACCATTCAGCCCAGAAATCGACGACCACGGGGCCGTTTGCCTTGAGCACTTCGGCTTCGAAATCGGTGTCAGAAACCTTACCAACGGCCATGGGAGTACCTCGTACCTGAGAGAACGGCGCGACGGGAATCGCGCCAAGATCATGGCGTCAACCTATGAATGGCTCCTTGCCGGGTCAAGGACGCTCACACCGAGATGAAGAGATGCCAGCGCCGCGTCCAGCGCGGGAGCCGAAATCTCCATATATTCAAGGGCCTCGGTCCAAAGCAGGACGGCGCGGACAGGCTTTTGGGGATAAAGCCGCGATAGCACCGCCCGATAGAGCGCAAGCTGCCGGACATAGGCGGCGGGCGCCGCATTGGCGCTCCTGGGAGCCGCCTGATTGGTCTTGAAATCGACGATCAGGACCTCATCCGGCCGAACGACCAACCGGTCGATCTGCCCCGACACCAGCGCCCGGGCGTGGCCCGGCCGTTCCAGCCGGCCGACGATCGCGACCTCCGCCCGGCTGCCGGCCGCAAACACGGGCGCAAACCGTGGCTCGGCGATCAAGCTGAGCACCTTGTCGGCCAGCGCGGTCCGGTCGGCCTCCGCCCAATCCGCCGCGTTGCGCGCCATGAAGCCGAGCGCGGCCTCGCGTCGGCGCTCAGTGGCGATGTCGGGGAGCGATTGCAATAGCCGGTGCACCAGCGTGCCGCGTTGCAGCGCGAGCGCGCGGGACTGCACTGATTCGCCCGACTGCACGGCGCGGCCGTCCCCGGACGGCTGGCCGGAGGGGCGCACCGGATCGTCGTCGATGGTGTCGCGCGGTGCCGGCGTCCGCAGCCAGTCCGGGAGCGCGGTCGCCTGGTCCAACGAGGCCGCGGGCGTGCCCAGCGCCACGACATCCTCCGGTCGGGAGAAGCGCGTCGCCTTTCCCAGCGGCGTCTCGATCGTCTCTTTCGTCAGGCCCGAGCCGGCGAGCCCGGTGTCGACCAGATCGTACCAGCTCAGCTTGCGAACCGTCTTCATGTTGCCGGGCATGCAGCCGCCGACGATGAGCCGGTCGGCGGCGCGCGTCATCGCGACGTAGAGCAGGCGGCGATATTCGTCCTCGGTCTCCTCGAGCATCGCCTTGCGCGCCTCGACGACGGGTTTGGGATCATCCGCCTTGCGTCCGGCCCAGACCACCACCTCGCCGCCATTGCCGCGCGGGACATGGATCAGCCGCAGCCGCTGCGAATCCGCTGGCGACGATGTAGTGTCGACCATGAACACGACCGAGGCCTCCAGGCCCTTGGCGCCGTGCACGGTCATCACCCGCACCTCATCGCGCGAGATCTCCATGTCGCGCTTCACCTCCGTATCGGCCGAGCGCAGCCAGGCCATGAAACCCTGCAGCGAGGCGGGCGCCTTGCGCTCGTAGTTCAGCGCCAGCTCCAGGAACTCATCGAGCGCGTCATTGGCCTCATGACCGAGCCGGCGCAGCATGCGCGCGCGTCCGCCGTCTCCCCCGAGCAACCAGGCGTAAAAGGCGAACGGCGTCTCCTCGCGCGCCCGCGTTTCGCAGGCTTCGAGGCCTCGCAACGCCGCAGCGAATGTCTCGCTTGTCGTGGCATGCTCGCCAAGCGCGCGGCGCAGCGATCCCTTGCGGTCATGGGCCAGCTGGAACAGATCGTCGTCATCGAGCCCGAACAGCGGGCTCTTCAGCGCGACCGCGAGCGCGAGATCGTCCTGCGGTAGCAGCAGCGCATCGGCAAGGTTCATCAGGTCGATGATTCCGATGTGCTCGGTGAGCTTGAGCCGATCGGCGCCCGCGACCGGAACGTTGGCATGCTTCAGCGCCTGGATCACGGCATCGAACGCATTGCCGCGCCGGCGCACCAGGATCAGCATGTCGCCATAGCGCAAGGGACGCCGCTCGCCTTCGTGCCCGGTCAGCGTGCCGCTCTCGACCAGCCGCTTGATCTCGGTTTGGATCCGGCGCGCGAGCTTCACCTCGGGGCTGGTGGCGGCGACGCCGTCGAACGGCGCGCGCCAGCCCTCGATTTCCTGCCTGTCGTCGGCTTCCGCAAGGTCCCACAGCTCGATCACGCTGGGGCCGGCATCGCCGAGTGCATTGTGCAGGGGATGACCGGTCTCGAGCGAATGGATGCTCTTGTAGATCGCGGGCTCGCGGAAGACGTGGTCGACCGAATGCAGGATCGCGGCGCCGGAGCGGAACGAATAGGTGAAGGCGACCGGATCGAATTTCAGTCCGGCCGCCGTGAACTTGCGGTGCAGTTCGCGCCGGCGTGCATCGAATTCCCGGGGCTGGGCGCCCTGGAACGAGAAGATCGACTGCTTCTCGTCGCCGACAGCGAAGACGGTGCGGTTCAGGCCCTCGCGCGCACCTTCGCCGGCGGTGAACTCCGAGATGATGTGCGCGACGATGTCCCACTGCCGCGGACTTGTGTCCTGGGCTTCGTCGATCAGCACGTGATCGACGCCGCGGTCGAGCTTGTAATGCACCCAGCCCGAGGAAACGCGATCGAGCATCGCCAGCGTCTTGTCGATGAGGTCGTCATAGTCAAGCAGCCCGCGCTCCTGCTTCTCGCGGCGGTAGTTTGCGGCAGCCGCGGTCGCGATATGCAGCAGGGCCGCGGTGCGGTCGCGCATGGTCACCGCACGGCGCGTCTCGACCAATCCGGCGACGCGCTGCGCCTCGTTCTCGAACAGGCGGGCGACGGACGGGTTGTGATCGCAAAACTTCTTGGTCAGCACCGCCTTGCGCGGCAGCTTTTCGTCGGTGAGGAAAACGCTGAGATAGGCATCGACCTGCGCGGCGCCGGAAAAGACCTTTGCCTCGCGAAGCCGGCAGGCCTGGTCGTTGTCGGACTTGCTGCCGTCCTCCAGCGCAAAGGCGATCTCGTCCCAGCGCGATCGCGGCAGGAACGGACCGTCGACAATCTCCGTCTCGACGTCCTCGATGCGATCGTTCGCGTCCACCCCCAGCGCCGCTGCCATCTGCACGTCAGCCAGCTCCGCGCTGCCGGCTTCATCGGTCCAGGCCATGAAGTGATCGCGGCTCAGGCAAGCCTCGCGCACCACCTCCTTGAAGGTGACATCGGCGGCGCTCGCCATCGCGGTCAGCAGCGCGCGGCCGGTCACGCTGTCTGGGTCGCGCGCGGCCTCCAGCAGCACCTTCAGATTGGCGCGTTCCATCATGTCGGTCTGGTCGCGCTCGTCGATCACGGCGAAGCGCGCGGGGACATTGGCCTCGAACGGAAACTGCTGGAGCAAACGCGTGCACAGCGCGTGGATGGTCTGCACCTTGAGCCCGCCCGGCGTCTCCAGCGCACAGGCGAACAGCTTTCGTGCGTCGCGCCGCAATTTTGCAGTGGGATGCGGGATGCCGACCGCGCGGATCGCCGCATCGAGTGCCGTGTCGTCGAGCGTCACCCAATGCCCGAGCGTGGTGAACACGCGCTCGGCCATGTTGGCGGCAGCCGCCTTGGTGAAGGTAATGCAGAGGATCTTTTCCGGCGGCACGCCCGCGAGCAGCAGGCGGATCACGCGCTGCACCAGCACATGCGTCTTGCCCGAGCCGGCATTGGCCGACACGAAGGCCGACGCGGACGGGTCCGATGCGCGCGCTTGCCTGGCGCGCACCTCATCCGGGATGGGGCGCGGTGCCTTCACCATTCCTCGATCCCCAATCCACCGGCCGCGGACCATTCCTTGATCCGGGCGAGATCGTCATAGGCGCCGTAGCGATTGGTCCACATCGGCAGGTTCAACGAGGTATAGGGCTGGTTCTCGTCCTCGAAGGCGCGGATCAGCGCCTCGAGCTTGGCCTTGGCCTCGGCAGCCGCGGTGTCCGGCGGCTGCGGCTCGTCGCCCTGCTTGAACTTGAGTTCGAGAATGCGTTCTTCGCCCGGCGGATTGTTGCCGCTCAGGCGAACATAGACGAGCTGGCTCACGGACGCGCCGGCATCGATGTCGGGAAAACCACCCTCGCGCAGGATCGCGGCTTCCAGCGTGAGCTGCGGCGACAGGCCCATGCGGACCTGCTTGCCGGTCGGTGGCTGGCCGGTCTTGTAGTCGAGGATGGCGTAGCCGCCGCCCCGGCGCCGTTCGATGCGGTCGGCGCGCGCGGAGAGACGGAAGCTGCGCCCATGGTCGAGCGGGATCGAGATCTCGCCGCGAGTTTCCGCGGCGATCGCCTCGATCGCGTCGCGCCGCGCCGTCTCCCATTCGCCGAACCAGCGTGCGATGCGCTGGAAGCGCGGCCACCACAGCGCCCGCGCCTCGGGTCGCTCCATCAGCGGCTCAAAGTATTTTTCGCCGATCGCGCGCAGCACGCGCGCCGGATCGTCGGGCAGATCGGTGGCGTAGCGTTCCGTGAACTCTCCGAGCGCATCGTGGATCGCCGAGCCGCGGTCGGCGGCCGACAGCGGCATGTCGACGGGATCGAGCGCGTCGAGCCGCAAAATGTGTTTTGCGTAGATCGTATAGGGATCGCGCAGCCAGTCCTCGATCCCAGTCACAGACATCCTGAGCGGCCGGGTCGCGCGTGGCGGTCGCGGCTCGGGCTGCTTGATCGGCCTCACCTCGTCGGGCTGGTCCAGCGCGGCTGCGAACTGCACGTATTTCTCGCCCGCGCGAATCGCGGCCTTCCAGTGCGCATCGCCCGCGACCGCCTTCAACCGGTGCAGGAAGCGCGAGGCAACCGCCGGGGCACCGCCAGCCTTGGCGGAGTGGGTGAGGATGACCTCGTCGCCGCCCAGCAGTTGCGCAAAATCATGCGCGGAGAGGCCGATACGGCGTTCCGGCAGATCGAGGCCCAGCTGGTGCCGCATCGGCCGGCTCAGCCACGGATCGATGCGCGGCGCCGGTGGCCAGACCCCCTCGATCAGCCCGCCGACGATGATGCGGTCGGCCTGCATCAGGCGTGATTCCAGCGGTCCGTAGATCTGGAGCCGCGCGCCTGGCCTGTCCCGCCGCCGCACCGCGCGATCGCTGAACGCGGTCTGGAACACGTCTGCGTAGTCGGGCAGCGTGACCATCAGTCCGCTGGTCGTGCCGCCGCGCAGGAGATCGTCGAAGGCGCTCGCGAGCGCGAGGCCCTCGCGGTCCTCGAAGGCCACGGAAATGCCCTGCTCGTCGCGCGACAGCTCGATCATGATCTCGCGATGCCGATGCGCGAGTTCGGCGAAGTCATACGGTTTTGATGACGCAAGACTCTCGATCGGCGCCAAGGCTTGTCGTAAGGGATCGATCAGCGCCTGGATGCGATCGAGGTCTTCCGCCTTGAGACGTGCGCGCGGCTCGGCCTTATGCAGCGCGGAGACTTCGCTGCGCCACAGCTTGGCCAGCTCCTCGCGAAAGCGATTGAATTCGCGCAAGAGGCCGGCGGTGCCTGCAGGCGGGCGCGTGCCGCGCAACAAGGCGAGCTCCAGGCCTTCGATCGCAGCCTTCCATGCGCCAGGGGCCCGGCCGAGCCGGCATAGCGGATGCTTCAACATTGCGAGCAGCGTCGGCGGCTCCAGTCCCTTGGTCGCAGCCTCAGCTGTCAGTCGGGCAAAGACGCCGGCGGAGGTTTCCATCAGGACGTCGCCGCCGGAATCGTCGAATGCGAGATCCCACCGGGTCAGCGCGGCCATCACCCGCCGCGCCAGGGCGCGATCGGGCGTGACAAGTGCGGCGGATTTGTCGAGGTGCCGCGCCTCGCGCATCGCAATGGCGATGGCGAGCGCTTCCATTTCAGGGTTGGGAGCTTCGACAACCGCGAGGTTCTTCATACCGCCGGTGATCTTTAAGGCCACATCCGGCTGCTTCAACCGATCGTGCCAGATCTCGGTCTTGGCCGATGGCCGCATCGATTCGGAGGCGAGCAGATCGCGACCGCCTTCCGCCGGAGGCTTGAGGATATCGACGTCGCTGCGCTTGATGCCAAAGCGATCCAGCAGCGCGTGCATGGCATATTGCGGATGGTTCGAGACCGGATGCTCCGCGAACTTGCCGAGCGCATCGCGGACGCCGCCGATGCTGCGCCAGGCATCGTCATCGAGATCAGTGTCGAGGCCGGGCAGCACCACGGCGCCATGCGGCAGCGAAGCGACTGCGTGGAGAAATCTTGCCGTGGCCGGCATCGAGCCGGTCGAACCGGCCGCGATCACGGGGCCATGGCGATGCACGGTCAGCCGCCTGGCTTCGGCATTGATCAGGAGGTCGCGGCGGGCAGCGGGTTCGATGCGTTTGATTTCGGCGAGATGACCGGGCCAGGCGATGCGCGCGATGCGCAGGAATTCGAGCGAATGCTGCCAGTAGCGGTCGAGCATATCGGGCACGAGGCCATCGAGCGCGCTCCAGTCGACGCCGCGCGTGACCATGTCGTCGATCAGCCGCGCGAGATCGGACGCCAGTGCCAGCGTCGACGCGGGGCCGCCGACGACCAGCGGAGACAGCACCGGACCCTTGGCCCAGGCCGCGACGAGTTGCGCCAGTGTCAGCCGCCGTTCGAGCTCGCCGAGCCGCGGCGGAATGTCGAGCGGCGTTGCGCCGGAAAACTGTTCGCCCTCATCGGCGAAAGCGAGCTCATCCTCGTCGATGTCGCCGAGCGCGACGATCCGCGGCAGCACGACAGCCTCCGCCTTCATCTCGTCGAGGAAGATCTCGCGGACGACGCGCATGGCGCGCCGTGTCGGCAGGTACAGCGTGGCATCCGCCAGCCGTGCCGGCTCCTTGCGTGCCTCAAAGCCCTCGACCAGCCGGCCGTCGAGCAAGCCTGAGACGACGGTGCGCAGGAACGGAACTGAGATGGGAACGCTGAAAACGCGCATGAGCTGCCTGATTCGGGAATCAGGCGCCAATATAGGGAGGCGGAGTCAAATGGTCATGGGCGGAGGTGGGATAGTCCCCGCTGTTTGCCGGACCAGAACAGGTGCCGTAGGGGACAATGGCGCAGCCCTACGCCACGCTCTCCAGAAACGCCTCTTCCGCCGCGTGCACGGCATCAGGCGTGCCGACATGCATCCAGACGCCGTCGAGGCGAAGGCCGAACAGCCGCTCCTGCTCGTTGGCACGATCGAACATCTTGGTCAGCGAGAACTCGCCCGCGGGGGCATCGGCGAAGATCGACGGCGACAAAATCGCAGCGCCGGCATAGACGAACGGAACGACCTCTTTTTCCTTGCGCTTGCGCAGGGCACCGTCGGCCAGCATGCCGTAATCGCCGCGGCCGCTATAGCCGATGCTGGTCGCCGTCGGCGCCATCAGCAGCAAAATGTCCATCCGCGCGGGATCAAAGTTTTCGGCGAGCCGCGTCAGGTTGGAGCGTACGCCGTCGATCCACAGCGTGTCGGAATTGACGTGAAAGAACGGTGCGTCCCCGAGCAGCGGCAGTGCCTTGACCACGCCGCCGCCGGTGCCGAGCACCTGGTCGCGCTCGTCCGAGATGGTCACGCGCGGATGCTGGCGGGATGCGGTGTGATCGATGATCTGGTCCGGCAGGTAATGCACGTTGACCACCGCCTCGCTCACGCCGGCCCGACCGAGCTTGTCGAGCACATGGTCGAGCAGCGGCTGGCCGGCCACCGGAACCATCGGTTTCGGCATCTTGTCCGTCAACGGACGCATGCGCAGGCCGAACCCTGCGGCGAGCACCATGGCTTTGGTCGGTTTGACGGGCATCCTTCGCTTTCTCAGACCTACTGATCTCGCGTTCGCAGCAATCCTAACATGAGGTTCGACCGACCGCACCGCGTCTTAACCGCCTTAACCACCTGCCGTGACGCTTGTACGACAGGTGTTGCCGTTACGCCCCGATGGACGTTGACCGCGCCTTTTTCTTCTTGTCACCGAGCTTGAGAAAGTTGACGCCGATCTGGTCACCATTCACCCAGGCGAGCTCGCAGCGTCGGTACGCAAGTCCGGTGGACGACAGCAGCAGAAAAAACTCCTTCAGATGCAGGCCTTCGACTGAGCCGTCGATGGTCAATTTGGCGCCGCTGTCGGAGACGTCCTCCATGGTGCAATCGCGCCGCCAGGTGCCGTCGATACCCATCATCTGGGCCGCGATCCCGCGCTCGAAAACAACCCGGCTGTTGCCGCGCTGGTCCGTCTTCACCGCCATCTGCCCTGCTCCAGCCCCGTAATCATCCGGCTGCTCCGCCGCCAGATTACCGGCGTCTTGGCTAACAGCCGGTAAATCGAGCCCTGAATCAGCCTTTTCAGCCCCTACTAGCCTTTTCCGCCTTGGGCCTCAGCCTTGGGCCGGGCCTTGGGCCTGCCTTTGGGGCGGCGGGACGTTGGCGAGATACCAGTCGCGCAGATGGGCGAGCGCGGGATGCGCCAGGGAGCGCTGGAGATAGGTCCAGATCCGCGGCTGGTGACGCAGATAATGCGGCTTGCCGTCGCGGCGGTTGAGGCGGGCAAAGGTGCCGAGCAGACGCGTGTTCCGCTGCGCCGACATGATGGCGTAGAGCTCGGCGAAGCCGGCCGCATCGAAGCTCGCCTCGCTGGCGCGGCGCGCCTTGATGTAGCGCGACAGCAGCGTCAGCTCGATCGCCTCGGGCACGTCGATGCGGGCGTCCTGGAGCAGCGACACCACGTCGTAGGATTGCGGCCCCAGCACGGTGTCCTGGAAATCGATCAGGCCGACGCGTTCGATGCCGGTGCGATTGCCGAGCCAGATCAGGTTCGGCGAGTGATAATCACGGATGATCCAGGTCTTCGGCGACGCCTGCGCCTTCTGCAACAGCTCGCGCCACATCGCGAAAAATTCGGCGCGCTTCTCGTCGTCCAGCGGCGCGTTGCGATCAGGCAGGTACCATTCCGGCATCAAGCCGATTTCGATCAGCAGCGCCTCGGTATCGAAGACGGGAATGGCGTAGGTCTGCCCCCCGAGCGGCAGCGTTTCCGGCAGCGTCTTGCCGTGCAGCACGGCCAGCAAATCGGCCGCGGCTTCGTAGCGTTCGGGGATCGGGCGCGGCGGATCGCCCTCGATCACGCCTTCGGTCCCGAAGTCTTCGCTAATCAGGAATCCGTGGTCGAGGTCGGAATGATGGATCGCGGGCGCAGAGATTCCTCGCGCGCGCAGGCCCTCATCGATGGCGACGAAGGGTTTGATGTTTTCGGCGAGATGCACCGCGGCGCTGTAGGATTTTCCGTTGTACATGGCAGCACCATCGGGGCGCTGCGGCGAATTCATGAGGATGACGATCTCGTCGTCGCGCAGCAGCCGCGCATAGGAGCGGGTCGAGGCGTCGCCCGCCATGCGTTTGCGCGTTGCCTCCATGTAGCCGGATGAATCGAGGAATTCGCGCAGCGCCTGCAGCCGCGCGACGATGGCGGCAGCCTTGCCATGGCCGGTGATGTCGGCGGCGCGTGCATTCGAGCCCAGCGCCGGCCGGTGCGTCAGCGCGATGTCGATGCGGTCTTGAGGCATCGCCGACGGTGCGCGCTCCGGCCATTCGATCAGGACGAGGGTTGCTTCCGGCAGCGGCGCCAACCCGATCTCTTCGAGCTCGCTCTCGTCCTCGACGCGGTAGAGGTCGGCATGCATCACCGGGAACGGTGGCAGCTCGTAGCCCTGCACCAGCGTGAAGGTCGGGCTCGGCACTTCCAGTGCATCGTCACCGGCGAGGTAGCGGATCATGGCCCGCGCCGCCGCGGTCTTGCCGGCCCCGAGATCGCCGGTGAGCGTGATGACATCGCCGGGGCCGACCAGCAGCGCGAGGTCGGCCATCAGTTGCGCAGTGGCTGTCTCGTTGTGGAGCGCGACGGCGAATGTGGTTGGCGCAGTCATTCGGCGGCGTCGCGATGCGCCGCCTGGTCGGTCGGGAAGTCACAGATCACCACCGTGCCCCTGCCCACGATCGAATCCACCCGGATATTGCCGCCATGCAGCTCGACGAAGGAGCGCACCAGCGACAGGCCGAGCCCGGCGCCGCGATGACGCGAGCCCTGCGAGCGGCTTTCGAACCAGTTGAACACCTTGTCCTTCATGTCGGCAGGTATTCCAGGCCCGGAATCTGTCACAGTGAAGACCACACTGCGTTCGGTGCGGCGGGCGCTGATGCCGACGGTGGAATCCGGTGGAGAAAACCCGACGGCGTTGGCGAGGAGGTTATAGAGCACCTGCACCACGCGCTTCTCGTCGCCGGTGAAGCTGCCGACATCGGGCGCGATCTCGACCTTGAGGCGGATGCGGTCGGTGGCGAGCCGGTCCTGGAGACCCTCGGCGGCGAGCTCGATGGTCTTGCTGACGTCGACCGGACCGAGTTCCAGCTTCATGGCACCGGCGTCGATGGTGGCGAGATCCAGGATGTTGTTGGTCAGCGCCAGCAGCGCATTGGTCGATTTGGTGACGTAGTCGAGATATTCGGCCTGTTTCGGGGTCAGCGGCCCGGTCGAGGGATCGCTGAGGAAATGCGCAAAGCCGATGATGGTGGTGAGCGGCGAGCGCAGCTCGTAGGAGACGTGGTGGACGAAATCCACCTTCATCTGGTCGGCCGCCTCCAGCGCCTCGTTGCGCTCGCGCAGAGCGCGCTCGACGTTCTCGGTGTCGGTGATGTCCTGGAACGTCAGCATCGTGGCGCCGTCGTGCAGCGGCCGGATCATGCCGTCGAGCACGCTGCCGTCCTTGCGCTCAAGCTTCAGCGGAATGTCGGCGCGGCTCTCGATCGAGGTGACGGCCTCGCGGATCTGCCGCCAAACGATCGCGTCGTCGAACAGCTGATGGCACCAGCCCTCGACCGTCTGGATGTGCGGCTCGTCGCGCATGGCGTCAGCGGACAGCTTCCACATCCGGACGAACGCCGGGTTGAACAGCTGCGCCCTGCCATTGCTGCCGAACACCGCAACGCCCTCGGCGAGGCTATCCAGCGTCTCACGCTGGACCCGGATCATGCCGTCGAAGCGGCGGGCGAGCTCCAGGCTCTCGGTGACGTCGTCGAACAGATAGGTGACGCCGCCCTCGGGATTCGGCGTGGTGACGACGGAGAGCGCGCGCCCATCGGGCAGATACCAGGTGTCCTTGGCGGCCTCGACCGCCCGATAAGCCTCGTGCAGCTTGGCCTTCCAGGCGCGGAAGTCCGGCTGCTCCGGCAATTTGCGCGCGGCGCGAAGCTTGTCGAGCACGCTGGAATCATCGGGGTTGGCGTCGAGAAAGGTGCGGTCGAGGTCCCACAGCTGGCGGTAGGAATCATTGTAGAAGGCAAGCCGGCGCTGGCCGTCGAACACGGCAACGCCCGAGGAGAGCTGGTCCAGCGTACGGCGATGCGCCTCCGCCATCCGCACCAGCGCCGAGCTCAAGGCATCCGCCTCGCTGGCATCGATGGCAACGCCGACATTGCCGCCACCGACATTGACGGCGCGCACATCATAGATGCGCCGCTCGCCGCCGATCACGATCGGCAGCCGCGAGGTGAAATTGGCCGCTTCCTTCAGTCCCCGCTCCATCGCGGTGCGGTCGGCGCTGTCGAGCAGCTCGAGCTTGCGCTCCTGGGCGTCGGTGATGCTCGCCGCCTCGGTCGCACGGACATAGGCGGGATTGGCATAAGCCAGCGCGCCGTTCTCGCCCTTGGCCCAGATCGGCCAGGGGGCGGCGGTCGCGAAGCCGCGCAACATCTCCGTCTCGTCGGAAAGTGCCTTGTAACGCAGATTGGTCTCGGCCAGATCGCGGCGGAGCCCCGAGAGTTCGCGAATCCTGACGATGGCTTGGCCACCGATGGCGCGGCCGATGGCCTCGAGCGTGTGGCCATGCGCGGTGGTGAGCGTCAGCTGGAACCCGTCGCCGCGGTCGCGCAGCGCATCGACGGCGTGATCCATCTGCAGCGCCGGTTCCGGCGGCAACCAGGTTCCAAACGCGAGCACGCGCTGGGGAGAGGAGTCGCGCGGCAGCACCATGGAGATGTCACCGGAGATCTGCGCGCGATTGTCGCCGGCCGGCCAAGAGATCAGGATCTGCGGCTCGGCGAACAGCAATGCGCCGAAGCGGTCGGCCTGGAGCTGGAGTTCCCCGATCCGGGCGCGCAGCCGCGCCTCGTTCTTCGCCGTGCGCACGCGCGTGCGCATCAGGAGGATCGCGGCGACCACCGAGAAGCCGAGCAAGGCCAGCGCGGTGGCCAGCACCGCGAGCTCCTGCCGGTTGAAATCCAGCAACGTTGAGAGTGTGTCGACGAGGTCGGCGGCCTCAGCCGGCGCAGCCGGCAGCAGCGCCGCGAGAGCGCTTCCCAACAAGCCGTTGCGCACCAGCGATGTGCACGACAGCAGCGTCCGACGCATCGACACGATCACGCCTGACATAGTTGCCCCAAGATCGCACGAATTTGCGCGCGGCGACCCCCGTCGCGCGCGAATCAAACGACAATACCCTCACCGTGACTCCACCGGTAAGAGTCCAGATCGTGAACGCAACGGCGGTCCCAAAAAAATGCCGAAGGCGGTGTTCCAATTCGCGTAATTCCTCGGGTGATTCGGTGTGTTAGCGGCCGGTCGAGCCGAATCCGCTGGTCCCGCGATCGGTCGCGGACAATGTCGACACGGGAACCAGCGCGGCCTGCACCATTGGCGCAATCACCATCTGCGCGATGCGCTCGCCGCGCTTGACCACGAAGGCGGTCTGGCCGTGGTTGATCAGGATCACCTTGATCTCGCCGCGATAGTCCGCGTCGATCGTGCCCGGTGAGTTCAGCACGGTGACGCCGTGCTTGGCCGCAAGCCCGGAGCGCGGCCGCACCTGCGCCTCGTAGCCGGGCGGCAACGCGATCGCGAGTCCCGTCGGCACCAGCGCGTATTGGCCGGACGCGAGCGTCAGCGGCTCGTTCTCAGGCACCGCCGCCATCAGGTCGAGACCGGCGGCATCATTGGTCTGATAGGCCGGCAGCGGCAGCCCCTCCGCATGGGGCAGGCGTTGCAGTTCGACGGTGACTTTGGTGCTCAAGATGCGGGCTCCCGGGATTTGCCGGTCACGCTCTTTGCGATATGCGCGACCAATCGAATGGCGACCTGTTCCTTGGTCATCGCCGGCCAGGAATCAACTGCAATCTCGCCATCCTTCTCATCGTTCTTCTCACCGCTCTTGCTGATGAGGTGCACGGTGTTGCGGTCTCCGCCCATCACCCCGGTTGCGGGGGAGACGTCGTTGGCGACAATCCAGTCGCAGCCCTTGCGGGCAAGCTTCGACTTGGCGTTGTCGATGAGGTGCTCGGTCTCGGCGGCAAAGCCGATCACCAGTGGCGGCCGCTGGTCGGTCAGCTTGGAGATCGTCGCGAGGATGTCGGGGTTTTCGACCAGCTGGAGCGGCGGCATGCCGGCCGAAGTCTTCTTCAGCTTCTGCTCGCCTTCATTGGCGACCCGCCAGTCGGCGACGGCGGCGGCGAAGATCGCGATGTCAGCGGGGAGCGCGGCCTGCACCTGCTCCAGCATCTGCCGTGCCGATTCCACATGCTTGACTGTCACGCCCTGGGGATCGCTGAGATCGACCGGGCCGCTGACCAGGATTACCTCGGCGCCCGCGGCCTGTGCCGCGGCGGCGATCGCAAAGCCCTGCTTACCGGAGGATCGGTTGGCGATGTAGCGCACCGGATCGATCGGCTCGTGGGTCGGACCAGCCGTGATCAGCACGCGCTTGCCGGCGAGGGGGCGCGGCAACGGCGGCCGCAGCAGTCGCTCGGTGGCAGCCGCAATTTCGATCGCCTCGGACATGCGACCGATGCCGGCTTCACCGGCTTCCGCCATCTCGCCGGAATTCGGCCCGATCAGCATCACGCCGTCGCGTTGAAGTTGCGCGACGTTGCGCCGCGTCGCCGCGTTGTTCCACATCAGCGGGTTCATCGCCGGCGCGAGCAGGACCTTGCGGTTGGTCGCAAGCAGGATGGCGCTGGCGAGATCGTCGGCATGGCCGTTGGCCATCTTGGCCATCAAATCCGCGGTCGCAGGCGCCACCACGATCAGGTCGCACTCGCGCGCCAGCCGGATATGACCGGCGTCGAACTCGCTCTCGGGATCGAACAGGTCGGTGTGGACGCGCTCATGCGAGAGCGCGCTCACGGCCAATGCGGTGACGAATTGTTGCGCCGCCTTGGTCAGCACGCAGCGGACCTCGATCCGCCGCTCCTTGAGCCTGCGGATCAGGTCGAGCGATTTGTAGGCCGCGATCCCGCCGCCGATGATCAGGGTGACGTTGGCCTCGGGGAGGGCGCCGCTGCGCTGGGGCGTGGGGGTGGCGGAAGCCGCGGGCGGCGCCGTGAACGGCGTCAGGGGCTCCTCGCGGCCCTCGATCAGCTCGCCGAGGATGACCCGGACCTCTTCCTCGACCGACCTGCGGTTCCTGGCCGAGCGCAGCCTAAGGTAAGTTTTGATGCCTTCATCGAGCTTGCGAATGGTCAGGCTCGCCATGACGCCCCTCCAGCACAAATGATGGCGATGCTATCATTCGCATGATTGCACTGCAATCAAAGATTCCGGACGGCGATCAGGATGCCGATGAAGGTCGCGGCGATGATCCAGAGCGCCACGGTGCGCCAACGGTTCTTGCGGCCTTCGCTGCGGCCCATCGCCGCGATGCTCTCCGGCGACAGCCGGATGCCCTCCCGGGTCATGGTCTCCAGCTGTTCGAGCACCGTAACCGAGCGCGCGGCAATATCAGGCAGGCGCATCAGGATGCGCGCGAGATCGCCGGTGCCGGAGATCGCGCCCTGGACCCGGCCGATCGGACCGAGATTGCGCTCGATCCATTCCCGCACCACGGGGTCGGCGACCTTCCAGATGTCGAGCTTGGGATCGAAGCCGCGTGCCACGCCCTCGACCACCACCATTGTTTTCTGGAGCAGGATCAGCTCGGGCCGCGTGGTCATGTCGAACAGGCCGGTGACCTCGAGCAGCAGCGTCAGCAGCCGCGCCATCGAGATCTCTTCCGCCGTGCGGTTATGAATGGGCTCGCCGATGGCGCGGATCGCTTGCGCGAAGTTCTCGACCGAGTGATGCGCCGGGACGTAGCCTGCCTCGAAATGCACTTCCGCGACACGACGATAGTCGCGGGTGATGAAGCCGAGCAGGATTTCGGCAAGGAAGCGCCGCTCCTTCATGCCGAGCCGGCCCATGATGCCGAAATCAACCGCGACGAGGCGACCGGCGTCATCCAGGAACAGATTGCCCGGATGCATGTCGGCGTGGAAGAAGCCGTCGCGCAGCGCGTGGCGCAGGAAACTCTGAATCACCTTGCGGCCGAGATCGGGCAGGTCGACCTGCGACTCGGCCAGGCGCTTGTGATCGTTCAGCGCGATGCCGTCGATCCACTCCATCGTCAGCACGTTGTGCGTGGTGCGGTCCCAGTCCACGGTCGGTACGCGGAAATCAGGATCGTCGCGCGTGTTCTCCGCCATCTCCGACAGCGCCGCGGCCTCGAGGCGCAGGTCCATCTCCATCGCGACCGAGCGCGACATGGTGTTGATGACCTCGATGAGACGCAGGCGCCGCGCCTCGGACGAATAGGACTCGGCCTTGTATGCGACGAAGAAGAAGTCGGAGAGGTCGCGGCGGAAGCGTGCGGCCACGTTGGGGCGCAGCACTTTCACGGCGACTGCCTTGCGGATGCCATCGCGCAAGACTTCGCCGCGATGCACCTGTGCGATCGAGGCCGCTGCGACCGGCGCACTGAGGCTCGCGAATACGTCCGTCAGCGGACGCTCCAGCGACGTCGCGATCACGGCTTCCGCTTCGACTTGCGAAAACGGCGGCAGGCGATCCTGCAGGCTTTCCAGATCACGCGCCATGGCAACGCCGACGACATCGGGGCGCGTCGCCAGAAATTGCCCGAGCTTGAGATAGGCCGGGCCCATCCGGGTCAGCGCGCGCGACAGCCGAGGCCCGTCCTTAGGGCCGCCCCGTTCGACGATGCGCGCAAGCTTCAGCGCGAGCTGTCCGGGCGGCGGCACCAGGCTGGGATCGACGGCGCCGAACACGCCCTCGCGCGCGAATACGAACGCGGCGCGCATCAGGCGCGCACTATGGGTTATGGCAGAGATCACAAACGCCAGCCCGAATGCAGTGCGACGATGCCGCCGGACAATATCTGCCAGTTCACGCGGGCGAAGCCGGCATTACGGATCATATCGGCGAAGGCGTTGGGTCTTGGGAACTTGCGGATCGACTCGACCAAATATTGGTAGGACTCGGCGTCACCCGTGATCATGCGCCCGAGCGGCGGGATGACCTTGAACGAGAACAGGTCATAAAGACGATCGAGTCCGGGCATCTCGACGGTGGAGAATTCCAGACAGAGGAAGCGGCTGCCTGGCTTGAGCACGCGATAGGCCTCGGCCAGCGCGAGATCGATCCGAGGCACGTTGCGAATGCCGAAAGCGATTGTATATGCGTCGAAGCTGCGATCGGCGAAGGCGAGCGCTTCCGCATTGCCTTCGACGAAATCGACCTGGGTCTCGAGATGCCGCTTTGCGGCGCGCTCGCGGCCTACCTCCAGCATCCCGGAATTGATGTCGCAGACGGTGGCATGGAAGCCGGGGCCTGCGGCCTTGGCGGCGCGGAACGAGATGTCGCCGGTGCCGCCCGCAACGTCGAGCAGCGCGAACCGCCGGTCGCCTCGCGGCGGGTCGAGCGCGGTGATCATGATGTCCTTCCAGACCCGATGCAGGCCACCGGACATCAAATCGTTCATCAAATCATAGCGCGACGCCACGCTGTGAAACACATCGTTCACCAGCGTCTGCTTGTCGCCCAGGGGGACGTCCCTGAAGCCAAAATGCGTGGTTTCGCCCGGCCGATCCATTACTCTACTCCACGAGGCGGACCATAGCGCGCCCGCCGCAATGGCGCTATCACACCGCCCTCATAAGGTGAATGCCTGACCATGCCCGAATTGCCCGAAGTCGAGACCGTCCGCCGCGGCCTTCAGCCTGTCATGGAGGGTGCGAAAATCCTCGTGGCAGAGGCCCGCAGGCCCGATTTGCGCTTTCCGTTCCAGCCGGATTTCGTGGCCCGACTGAAGGGGCAGGTCGTCACGGGGCTCGGCCGCCGTGCAAAATATCTCATGGCCGATCTCGCCTCCGGCGACGTGCTGTTGATGCATCTGGGCATGTCGGGTTCGTTTCGCGTCATCAAGCCGGACAACGAGGCGGCGCCGGGTGAGTTTCACTATCCGCGAGCCAAGGACTCCGCGCACGATCACGTGCTGTTTCGGATGTCCTCCGGCGCCGACATCATCTTCAACGATCCGCGCCGCTTCGGTTACATGAAAGTGATCGCGCGCAGCGCGCTCGACGAGGAGCCGCTGCTGCGCGGGCTCGGGCCCGAGCCGCTTGGCAACGAATTTGACGCCGCGATGCTGGCGCGATCCTGCGCCGGCAAGACCACGAGCCTGAAAGCCGCGCTGCTCGATCAGCGCGTGGTCGCCGGGCTCGGCAATATCTATGTCTGCGAAGCCCTGCATCGCTCGCATCTGTCGCCGCGCCGGATCGCCGCGACGTTGTCGACCAAGGCCGGACAACGCAAGGGCGTTGCCGGGGGCGAGCCGACCGACCATGCAAAGCGACTGGTCGGCGCGATCCACACCGTGCTGAACGACGCCATCAAAGCCGGCGGCTCCAGCTTGCGCGACCATCGCCAGACCTCGGGCGAGCTCGGCTATTTCCAGCACTCCTTCAAGGTCTACGACCGTGAAGGCGAGAAATGCACCACGCCGCGCTGCGGCGGCACCGTGAAGCGTTTTACGCAGAACGGCCGATCGACGTTCTGGTGTCCGAAATGTCAGAAGTGAAAATCAGGCTCGTATCCGAGAGGTCGTAAGTTCAGCGGCGGTGACGAGCCCACCACGACCGTCATTGCGAGCGCAGCGAAGCAATCCAGAATCTTTCCAACGAAGCAGTCTGGATTGCTTCGTCGCAAAGCTCCTCGCAATGACAGTGGAGATAGAGTTTCCCAAAAACGCGAAGCGAAGCAATCCGGCCGGGCTGGTGGCCGGATTGCTTCGTCGCTAAGGCCGCCCTTCCGGATGGTGAAGGTCCGGCTGCCATCCGAGCGATACCCCCGCTCAGGACGCCAGTATCGTAGTTTCATCGGCGGCCAGCTCGGCGGCGACGTGCAACATTCCGTCCGCGGCCGCGATGACCTGGTCGATCAAGACATTGGTGGCGGCGAGCTCGAGCCGGGTCTCGATCCAGTGCCAGAGGCCGCGAATCTCATCTGCCGACTTGCCGTTCGGCGCGAATTCGCTCACCGCAAGGCCGCTGGCGAGCGAGTCCTGATGGTCGTTGCGCATCACGATCAGGGGACGCGCGAGCACCTCGGCGAGGTCGAGGGCTGCTTCCTCGGCGAGCGTGTTGGCGGCGTTGTCGATGCGCTGGCCGCGGATCGGGGTTTGGTTCAGCACGAAGCTGTAAGGCCGCTTCCAGGCGCGCGCGACGCTCAGCGTCGAAACGGTGGCTTCGATGTCGGCGACGCTCGGACGGGCCGGGATCAGGCAGAGGTCAGAATGGCGGATCGCGGCGGTGGTCGCTGCGCTGAGGCCGGCGGCGGTATCGACGATCGCGAGCTGGAGGCCGCTGTCGGCCAGCATCTTCAGGCGCGGTTCGATGTCGGCGGCGTGATAGATCGGCTCGACGACGAGATCATCGGTGGTGCGGCGGCGCTGCCAGTTGGACAGTGTGCCCTG
The DNA here is from genome assembly GCF_055807635.1 of Bradyrhizobium sp. Kon56. Taxonomy (NCBI): domain Bacteria; kingdom Pseudomonadati; phylum Pseudomonadota; class Alphaproteobacteria; order Hyphomicrobiales; family Nitrobacteraceae; genus Bradyrhizobium; species Bradyrhizobium sp. Kon56. The sequence continues at coordinate 406,045 of NZ_JBVVOU010000002.1, forward strand.
CGGGTCGGTTTCGATCAGGCGAACGGTGAAGCCAGCCTGCTTGGCTGCCAGCGCGAGGCCGATGGCGAGCGTGCTCTTGCCGCTGCCACCCTTTTGGGTGGCCAGTGCGATCGTGTGCATTGAAGATCAATCCTTTGGAGTGCTTGGGTCTCGGGAAACGCCACGCGAACGTGCATCGATCTCGATGCTGAGCTCTTCTCGCTCAGGACGTGCCGGCCCAATCCAAAGGGGATCGCGGAGGTCCGAATCAGCAGTCACGATGATGTCGGAATCGGGAATGCCAACGATCCGTACCATTACTGGACCCGTACTCGTACGTGTGCTGTGCTTGCAGCCGTGAATAATAAGGACAAGCGGCATGGGCGGAAACTGGCGCGACCGGACGACGACGAATTTCAAATGCCAGAAGATGCCCGCGGTATCGAGCCGCGGCATGGTGGTCAGCAACCATCCACTGGCCTCCAGCGCCGGCGCGGAGATGCTGGCCGCCGGCGGCAACGCCATCGACGCCGCGATAGCGACCCTGTTCACGCTGACCGTGGTCGAGCCGATGATGGTGGGCATCATCGGCGGTGGCATGGCGCACATCCGGCTCGCCGACGGCAGCCACCGTTTCATCGACGGGCAGAGCACCGTGCCCGCGGCGGTGCTTGACACCAGCTACACCCCCACGCCGGGTTCCGCGCATGACGTGTTCGACACCGTCGGCAATGAAAACCTCAACGGACCAAAGGCGGTCGCTACGCCGGGCTCGCTGAAAGCCTGGTGCGAGACGCTGCGCCGCTTCGGCACCATGAGCCTTGCCGACGTCATGCAGCCCGCGATCAAGCACGCCGCGCGCGGCTATGCGACGACACCCTATCTGCACGAATGCATCACCGAGAGCGCCACCGAGATGCGCAAGGACAAGCCGATCGCGGCGATCTATCTGCCAGACGGCGAGCCGCTCAAGGTCGGCGAGCGCGTGGTACAGGCCGAATATGCCGAGACGTTGCGGCATATCGCCGACCACGGCGAAAAGGCGCTCTATGAGGGGCCGCTTGGCGATATCCTGGTCGACTATATGGAAAAGGCCGGCGGCTTCATCCGGCGCAACGATCTCACCAGCTACAAGACCGTCGAACGGCAGCCGATCCGCGCCGATTACCGCGGCTGGACTATCTTTGGCCCGCCGCCGCCCGCGGCTTCCGGCGTGCACATCGCACAGATGCTGAACATCCTGGAAGACTACGACATCCAAGGCCTCGGCTTCGGTACGCCCGAGACCATCCACTATCTTGCCGAGGTCCTGAAGATCGCATTCGCCGACCGCGCCGCGGCCAGCGGCGATCCTGATTATGTCGGCGTCCCCGTGGAGCGGCTGACCTCGAAGGCCTATGCCGAGGAGCGCCGCGCTGCGATCGATCCGGCACGGGCGCAGAGCTGGGGCGCCGGCGTGTCGCAGCTTGAAGGCGCTCACACCACGCACATGACGGCGGCGGATGCGTTCGGCAACGTGGTTGCGACCACGCAGACCATCAACAATCTTTTCGGCGCCAAGATCATGATCCCGGGCCTCGGCGCCATCGCCAACAACTACATGAACCTGTTCGATCCGCGTCCAGGCCACGCCCTGTCGCTGGCGCCAGGCAAGCGGGTGACGACCTCGATGTCGCCGATGATGGCGCTGCGTGACGGAAAGCTGCGCTATGCGCTGGGCTTGCCCGGCGGAAAACGAATCTTCCCGAGCGCGATGCAGGCGCTGCTCAATCTGATCGACCACGGTATGAGCTTGCAGGAAGCAGTCGAGGCGCCGCGGGTCTGGACCGAAGGCAATGCACTCGAGATCGAGCAGAGGGTGCCGGAGAGCGTGCGCGTGAAGCTCGCGGAGCTCGGCCACAAGGTGCAGCCTGTCGCGACAGTCGCCGGCGGCATGAACGGTATCGCCTTCCACGACGACGGCACCATGAGTGGCGCCGCTTGCTGGCGTGCGGACGGCACGCCGGTCGGGATCTCGGGTGGTCTTGCGAAGGCCGGGATCAGGTTCAGGCTGAGCTAGGTCTCATGCCCCGGACGCAGCGCAGCGCTTCTTCAGCGGCGCGCATTTCACGCCGCACCGCGCCCGGGACACGAGAGCTACTTGCGCACGCAGATCACGCGCACGACAGCGGCTTTCGCATCTGTGGACGTTCCGTTCGCCGCGACACCGTTCGCCTTCAGGAAATCGCGCACCGTCTCCGCGGAGACCATCACCGCCTGCGACGCCGGCACCGACGTCGCGGGGCCCGCAACCATCGCCGGCTTCAATAGTGCGATGCCGGCGAACTTGCCGTCGCCGTCGATGGCGGGGCTGCCGGAGAAGCCGACAGACGGTGGCGGTGAGAGTGGGGAATCGCCACCACCGACGGATGCCAGCGTAGCCTTGAGGCTCGACACACCCGCGGCTCCGCCCTGGCTCTGCGGATCCGCGATACCGATGACATCGACACTCGTCTTCGCTGCGCCGGCCGCGAGGTTGAGGGGCTCCAGGCCGCGGGCGCCGTAAATATGCAGCAGCGCGAGATCGTGTTCCCGGTCCTCCGCGAGACGGTCGGCGCTGCCATAGCCGGCGATCGTGATCGCGAGGCAGCTATCAGTGACGAGGCGGTCCGTGAGGATCGCGCCATCGTCGCTGACGACAATGCCGGTGCCATATTCGACGGTCTTGCGTGGCGGCGGCCCCGCCTGTGGCCCCGACGGAAACGCGTTGAAGGCGCTCGACATCGCGATCACGACCGGTTCGACCGTGTTCTCGGTCGCCTGATCGTAGAGGATCGTCATGATGCGGACCTCGTCACCCCTGGAGGTGCCGCGCAAATAGAATTTCTTCAGGCCCTGCAGACCCGACAGCACGAAGAAGTCGGGCTTTACCACGGTGTAGTCGACCTTGCGACCCGGCTCTTTCTTCTCCGCTTCGGCAAGCTTGGCTGTGGTCGGGTTCGCCTCCTTGCGGCGGCTGAGCAGAACCTGCACCGTGCCAGTGGGCGAGGTCCATTTCGAGCCGTTGGCGTCGGTCGCCTGCTGCGGCACCAGCTTTGAGGGAATGCCGAGCCGCGCGCCGCTGGTCATTTCCGTCACGATCTTCCAGCCGACGCTGTCCTGTTTGCGGCGCGCGGTCTCGGCGAGCGCTGCGCGTTCCTGCGGATTGAGCACGCCGGTCGCCTTGCCGCCCTTGGCCTTCTGATACTCCTTGATGGCCTCGACCAGGCGCGCGCTGACGTCGCCGGTGATGGCGCCGTTATACTGGCCGACCCAGGCGAGGTCGGACTGCAGCGACAGCCGCTCCGCCTGCGCCATGGCATCGGCCGTCGCAGCCGGCGTCTGCAATGCAGGAGGCCGGATCGGAACGGTCTGGACCGGCTTCGGCTTGGTGCCGGGAAGCTGCGGTGTCGTCATCTGGGCGTTCGCGCCTGTCGCAGCCGCAAACATCAGTGTTGCCGCAAGCATCGATCTCATGACAAATCCAGCCCGCCCATTGAACGCAATGCCATTGAAGCACATCTCGTTGGTCGCGAACAATGTTGCGGTGGTTCAGACCGGCAGGAGAGGTCTAGCTCCTCATCCTGAGGAGCCGCGTAAGCGGCGTCTCGAAGGATGAAGGCCGTGCAGCCGCAGCGGGGCCTGCATGGTTCGAGACGGCGCTTCGCGCCTCCTCACCATGAGGAGAGGATCTGGAAGGATAACGATGCTGAGCCCGGACGAACTCGAACGTTATGCCCGCCATATCGTGCTGCGCGATGTCGGTGGCCCCGGCCAGGCTGCGCTGAAGCGGGCCTCCGTGCTGGTGATCGGCGCCGGCGGGCTCGGTGCGCCCGCTTTGATGTATCTGGCGGCCGCCGGCATCGGTACGCTCGGCGTGGTCGATGACGACGTGGTGTCGCTGTCGAACCTCCAGCGCCAGGTCATTCACACCACGCCCGATATCGGCCGGCACAAGGTCGAGAGCGCGGCCGAACGGATCTCGGCGCTCAACCCGCATGTCCGCTTCGTCGGTCACGCCACCTGGCTCAATGCCCACAATGCGCTGTCGCTGATCGGGGACTATGACCTCGTGCTCGACGGCTCCGACAATTTCTCGACCCGCTATCTGGCCTCGGACGCCTGCTTCTTCGCCAAGAGGCCGCTGATCACGGCGGCGCTCGGCACCTTCGATGGCTCGCTGACCACCATCCGCGCGCATGAGACAAACGAGCAGGGCGAATTCAATCCGACCTATCGCTGCCTATTCCCGGAAGCGCCGCCGCCCGGGACCGTGCCGGCGTGCGCGGAAGCCGGCGTCATGGGCGCGCTCGCGGGCGTGATGGGCTCGATGATGGCGCTGGAGGCGATCCGCGAGATCGTCGGCTTTGGCGACGGCCTCGTCGGCCGCCTCCTGATGATCGATGCGCGCGCGATGCGCTTCGAGACGCTGCGTTACGCGCGCGATCCCGCCAATCCGCTCAATGGCGATGGGCCTGTGATCACCGATCTCAGCGCCCATCGCACTTGATTGCAGACGTTATGCTGTGGCCGGCTTCTCGCTGTCGAGATGCGCCATCTGCTCGGCGGCGTAACGCGTGCCGGCAGCGACATCGGGCGGGAAGGCCGTTGCCAGCACGGCGAGATGAGCCGGCGTCAGCGTGACCTTGGCCGCGCCGAGTGCTTCGGTGAGGCGGTTGCGGGTGCGGGCGCCGACCAGCGGCACGATCTGCTTGCCTTGCGCCGCCACCCAGGCGATCGCGACCTGTGCCGGCGTCGCGCCAATCTCAGCGGAGATGGCGCGCAGCTGCTCCACCAATGCGAGATTGGCATCGAGATTCGATCCCTGGAAGCGCGGCGTCATCAGCCGGTAGTCCTTGCCTGTCTTGCCGGAGTCCTTCGACCAATGGCCGCTGATGAGGCCGCGCGCCAACACGCCGTAAGCCGTGATGCCGATGCCGAGCTCGCGGCAGGTCGTCAGGATGTCGCGTTCGATGCCACGCTCGATCAGCGAATATTCGATCTGGAGATCGGCGATCGGGTGCACGGCATGCGCGCGGCGGATGGTGGCGGAGCCGACCTCGGACAGGCCGATATGTTTGATGTAGCCGGCCTTCACGAGATCGGCGATGCCGCCGATGGTCTCCTCGATCGGAATGTTGGGATCGAGCCGCGCCGGACGGTAGACGTCGATGTAGTCGGTGCCGAGCCGCTGCAGCGAATAGGCGAGGAAGTTCCTCGTTGCGGCCGGCCTCGTGTCCATGCCGGTGAATTCGCCAGCAGGACCGCGCAGCGCACCGAACTTGACACTGATCTGCACCTTGTCGCGCGGCACCTCCTTGAGCGCTTCGCGCACCAGCATTTCATTGTGGCCCATGGCGTAGAAATCGCCGGTGTCGACCAGGGTGATGCCGGCATCCAGTGCGGCGTGGATCGTGGCGATGCTCTCGCCGCGATCGGCGGGGCCGTAGACTTCGGACATGCCCATGCACCCGAGACCGAGAGCGGAGACGGTGGGACCGGTCGAACCGAGTTTGCGCTGTTCCATGATGGCTCTCCTCGAAAAGGCGCTGACTGCGCCGCGTGACGGGGCCTGATATGCGCCTGATCGATTGCGCCGATAAGCTGGACAATCGAGAATGCCTTGTTCACACTGGCGAACAATGGCTGAGCCCGACCTGCGTGATCTCGACGTCTTCATGGCGGTCGCCCGCACCCGCAATTTCCGGCGCGCGGCGATCGATATTCGCGTGTCGGTGTCGAGCCTTAGCCAACGATTGCGCGACCTCGAGGAGCGCCTCGGCGTCCGCCTGATGAACCGCACCACCCGCAGCGTTGCCCTGACCGAGGCGGGCGAGCTGCTGCTGTCGCGCTTGGCGCCGGCGCTGCGCGATGTCGGCGATGCCCTCGATCAGGTCCGCGGCCTGCGCGAGATGGCCTCGGGCCGGCTGCGCATCAACGCGCCGCCGCCCGCGGTCGATCTCGTGCTGGCCCCCATGATCGGGCCGTTCCTCAAGGCCTATCCGCAGGTCGACCTCGACATCGTCTCCGAGAGCGGGTTCGTCGATATCGTCAGCGCGGGCTTCGATGCCGGCGTGCGCTATGGCGAGCATCTCGCGCAGGACATGGTCGCGATCACGCTCAGCGGCCCGCAGAGCTATGTCGTGGTCGCTTCGCCCGATTACCTCGCGCGCCGCGGCAAGCCGGAGCATCCGAAGGATCTGCTCGACCATGATTGCATCCGCGCCCGCTACTCCAGCGGTGTCATGCACGATTGGGAGTTCGAGAAGGCCGGCCAGCTGGTGAAGGTCGATCCGCCGGCAAAGCTGATCTCGACCAACATGGGCCTTTCCATGCGCGCCGCGCTCGACGGCGCCGGCATCTGGGCGACGCTTGATGGTTATGTCGGTGAAGCCCTGAAGTCCGGCGCGCTGGTCAGTCTGATTCAGGATTGGTGCGAGCCGTTTCCCGGGCCGTTCCTGTACTATCCAAGCCGGCGACAAACGCCGCCGGCGCTGCGGGCCTTTATCGATTTCGTTGCCGACTGGCGCAAGCGCGAAACACGCAGCAAATAGACCTCACAGCATGCTCGGCAGCACGCGATCCGGCGGCTTGTGCGCATCGAGGAAGGTGCGGATGTTGATGATCACCTTCTCGCCCATCTCGACGCGGCCCTCGATCGTGGCCGAGCCCATATGCGGCAGCAACGTCACCTTGCCGGCCTTGGCGAGCCGCACCAGCTTCGGGTTCACCGCGGGCTCGTGCTCATAGACATCGAGGCCGGCGCCGCCGATCTCGCCGCCTTCGATCAGCTTGATCAGCGTGTCCTCGTCGGTGACCCCGCCGCGCGCGGTGTTGACGATGTAGGCGTCCTTGCGGATCAGCTTCAGCCGGCGCGCCGACAGCAGATGGTAGGTCGCCGGCGTGTGCGGACAGTTCACCGAGATGATGTCCATCCGCGCCAGCATCTGGTCGAGGCTTTCCCAATAGGTCGCGCCCAGCTCTTCGGCGATCTTCGGCGCCACCGGCCGGCGGTTGTGGTAGTGGATCTGCAAGCCGAAGGCGCGGGCGCGGCGCGCGACCGCCTGGCCGATCCGGCCCATGCCGATGATGCCGAGGCGCTTTCCGCCGATGCGATGACCGAGCATCCAGGTCGGCGACCAGCCCGGCCATGGTTTTCCTTCCGTCAGAATCGAGGCGCCTTCGATCATCCGCCTGGGCACGGCGAGGATCAGCGCCATGGTCATGTCGGCGGTGTCTTCGGTCAGAACTTTCGGCGTGTTGGTGACGGTGATGCCGCGGGCATGCGCGGCCTCGACATCGATGTTGTCGACGCCGTTGCCGAAATTCGCGATCAGTTTCAACCTGCAGTCGGGCTGGTTGACGATGTCGGCGGAGATGTGGTCGGTCACGGTTGGGACCAGCACGTCGGCGGTACGGGCGGCTTCCGCAATCTGCTCGGGCGACATCGGCGTGTCGTCGAGATTGATCCGCGCGTCGAACAGCTCGCGCATCCGGGTCTCGATCGAGTCCGGAAGCTTGCGCGTCACCACGACGAGGGGCTTTTTCTTCACCGACATGTCCTGCCCTCATGAGGCGTTGCGAGCCGCCTCTGTCGCCAAAGGCCGGCCGTTGAGGCCTCATTAACCCGGTTGTTCGACACTGCGCTTGCCGTGTCGTCCCCGGCGTTTCCTTAAAGCTCTCCCGACATTTCCGGCCGGAAAATCGGGACAAACCGGTTGTTCAGATGTCCGTCCTCTCTAGCAGAAGGCCGGGCCAAGACAAGAACCACGGGTAAAGGGCTCGGGAACACCCGCGTGGGGCGGGGTCAGGGGCGACAGCGGCCTGGTTTGGGAATTTAGGGGCGAGGGACCGGCTCGGCCGGACCTTCGACAGGAGACGGGTTGATGGCGTTGGGGCGTTTTTGTTCGGTGATGGCGCTCGTTTGCACCTGGTTGAGCGCTTCGGTCAGTCCCGGGCATTCGGCAAAGGACAACACCCCTCAGACGGCCTCGGGTCTCCCGGTGCCGCGCTACGTCAGCCTGAAATCGGATCACGTCAACGTCCGCGCCGGCCCGACCAAGGACAACGACGTCGCCTGGGTCTACACCCGTTCCGGCCTGCCGGTCGAAATCACCGCCGAGTTCGAGAACTGGCGCCGGGTCCGAGATTCCGAGGGCGCCGAGGGTTGGGTCTATCACTCGCTGCTGTCGGGCCGCCGTACGGCTGTCGTCACCATGAAGCACAAGGACGAGCTCGCGCCGATCTACGACCGCGCCGATCCCGAGAGCGCGGTTGCGGCCAGGCTCCAGGCCGGTGTCGTCACCCAGGTGAAGAAGTGCACTGCAAACTGGTGCCGCGTCAGCGGTAACGGCTTTGACGGCTGGATCCAGCAGGAGCGCCTCTGGGGCGTCTACTCGGACGAGCAGGTGAACTGATCTGGGCGGGAGCGGAGCTGTTGCTCCACCGTCATGCCCGGGCATCCACGCATTTTTTGACGCCTGACCGAATAACGTGGATAGCCGGGACAAGCCCGGCCATGACGATCAAATCAGCAGTTCAGGATAGATCTCAGCGCTTCTTGCGCAACCGTACGACCATGTCGATGCGGGCGATCTCGTAACCCGCGGGCACCTCAGGCATCTTGGACAGCGCCAGATGCGGATCCTCGATGTCGACCAGCTCATGGCTGTTCTCGAGGTAGTAGTGATGGTGGGTCGTGACGTTGGTGTCGAAATAGGTCTTGGTGCCGTCGACGCTGACCTGACGCAGCAGACCGGCATCGGTGAGCTGGTTCAGCGTGTTGTAGACGGTCGCCAGCGAGACCGGCACCTTGGCCAGCGTCGCTTCCTCGTAAAGCATTTCAGCCGTGAGGTGACGTGCACCCTTGCCGAACAGGAGCCAGCCGAGCGCCATGCGCTGGCGCGTGGGGCGGAGCCCTGCGGACTGGAGCATTTCGTTGACGTCGTGCCACGGGCAGCCGGTTAACGCCGGCTGGCGGCCCGACATAAGAGCCGCCGCATGGGCCTCTTCGTCGCGATGGGGCGCGTTATTTTCGTTCATTTCCAGCTTCGGGCACGCGTGAACACTGTCGTTGCCCAACATATATGGAGAGATAGATGCAGATGCAAGTTTCTCGCAACTAGAGTGGTTCTAATCAGGCAGGGAACCGGGGTGGCGGCCCGTCATTTTACCTTCATGAGAGCGCTTTGCTACCCGAAATGGCCTGTGTTAGAGAGCCCGCGGTTCCGCTTAACCCATTTTGGCGCGACCCGGCATTGAGGGCCGCTCGCTATCCATCCAGGGTCCTTCGGTATTCTCGTCTGACAATGGCAACAGATGTCGCCTTTCGAACAGGATGGGGCCCATTTTCGCCGGAAACGCCGCTCAATCGGGGTTTGAACACAAAGGCTTCCGCATGCTGAACAGGCGCAACGGTTACGAATATGAAGATCTGCTGGCATGTGCCCGCGGCGAGATGTTCGGCCCTGGCAATGCGCAATTGCCGCTGCCGCCGATGCTGATGTTCGACCGCATCACGGACATCAGCGAGACCGGCGGCGAATTCGGCAAGGGGGTGGTGCGCGCCGAGCTCGACGTGAAGCCCGACCTCTGGTTCTTCGGCTGCCACTTCAAGAACGATCCGGTGATGCCCGGCTGCCTCGGGCTCGATGCGCTGTGGCAAATGGTCGGCTTTTATCTGGGCTGGAGCGGCGGTGAAGGTCGCGGTCGCGCGCTTGGCCTGAACGAGCTGAAGTTCAGCGGCCAGGTGCTGCCGGAGGCCCGCAAGGTTGTGTACAACATCGATATCAAGCGCGTGATGCGTTCAAAGCTGGTGCTCGGTATCGCCGACGGATGGCTTTCGGTCGATGACCAGATTATCTATCGCGCAAAGGATTTGAAGGTCGGCCTGTTCAAGCAGGGCACGAGCCTGGGCTGAGCGCATCACCACGAAGACAACGATTGAGGCGAGGCTGTCATGAGGCGGGTTGTGGTCACCGGGATGGGCATTGTCTCCTCCATCGGAAACAACACCCAGGAAGTGCTTGCGAGCCTTCACGAGGCGAAGTCGGGCATTTCGCGGGCTGAGAAATATGCCGAGCTCGGCTTCCGCTCCCAGGTGCAGGGTGCGCCAACGCTCGATCCTTCGACGGTAGTCGACCGCCGCGCCATGCGTTTCCTCGGTCAGGGCGCGGCGTGGAATCACGTCGCGATGGAACAGGCGATCCAGGATTCCGGTCTTTCGCCCGACGAAATTTCCAATATTCGCACCGGCATCATCATGGGCTCCGGCGGTCCGTCGGCGCGCACCATCGTCGAAGCCGCCGACATCACCCGCACCAAGGGACCGAAGCGTGTCGGGCCGTTTGCAGTGCCGAAGGCGATGTCCTCCACGGCCTCCGCAACGCTTGCGACCTGGTTCAAGATCAAGGGCGTGAACTATTCGATCTCGTCGGCCTGCGCGACGTCGAACCATTGCGTCGGCAATGCCTATGAAACGATCCAGATCGGCAAGCAGGACGTCATCTTCGCCGGCGGCTGCGAGGAGCTGGACTGGTCGCTGTCGGTGCTGTTCGACGCCATGGGCGCGATGTCCTCGAAGTACAACGACACGCCTGCGACGGCCTCCCGTCCCTACGACGTCAACCGCGACGGCTTCGTGATTGCCGGCGGAGCCGGCGTGCTGGTGCTGGAAGAGCTCGAGCATGCCAAGGCGCGTGGCGCGCGCATTTACGGCGAGATCGTCGGCTATGGCGCGACGTCCGACGGCTACGACATGGTCGCACCATCAGGCGAGGGCGCCGAACGCTGCATGCGCATGGCGATGTCGACCGTGAAGACCAAGGTCGACTACATCAATCCGCACGCGACATCGACCCCGGCCGGCGATCCGCCGGAGATCGACGCACTCCGCAGGGTGTTCGGAAGCGGCGAGAAGTGCCCGCCGATCTCGGCGACCAAGGCGCTGACCGGTCACTCCCTGGGCGCAACCGGCGTGCAGGAAGCGATCTATTCGCTGCTGATGATGAACAATGGGTTCATCTGCGAGAGCGCCCACATCCAGGAGCTCGACCCCGTGTTCGCCGACATGCCGATCGTGCGCAAGCGCATTGACAACGTCAAAATCGGCACCGTGCTGTCGAACTCCTTCGGCTTCGGCGGCACCAACGCCACGCTGGTGTTCAGCCGGCTGGATGCGTAATTTTGGCACGCTGTCATGCCCCGCCTAGTGCGCAATTGCGCACGGGGGGCGGGGCATCCAGCACGCCGCAACTTCTCGATTTGCAGTAATCGCCTCGAAATACTGGATCGCCTGCCCCAGTGCGCAAGTGCGCACAAGGCGGGCGATGACGCCGGAATAATGGGAGCTATCAGGCAATGGAAGGTTTAATGAAAGGCAAGCGCGGTCTGATCATGGGCATCGCCAATGATCATTCGATCGCCTGGGGCATGGCGAAGACGCTGCATGCCCACGGCGCCGAGCTTGCCTTCACCTTCCAGGGCGAGGCGCTGGGCAAGCGTGTTAAGCCGCTGGCGGAGCAGCTTGGCGTCGACATGGTGCTGCCCTGCGACGTCGAGGACATCGCCAGCGTCGACGCCACATTCACGGCCTTGCGCGAAAAGTGGGGCCGGCTGGATTTCGTGATCCACGCGATCGGCTTCGCCGACAAGAACGAGCTCAAGGGTCGCTACGCCGACACCAGCCGCGAGAATTTTTCGCGCACCATGGTGATCTCCTGCTTCTCCTTCACGGAAGTGGCAAAACGCGCCGCCGAGCTGATGACGGAGGGCGGCAGCATGATCACGCTGACCTTCGGCGCCTCGGAACGCGCGATGCCGAACTACAACGTGATGGGCGTGGCCAAGGCGGCGCTGGAAGCCTCGGTGCGCTATCTCGCCTCGGATTTCGGACCGCGCGGCATCCGCGTCAACGCGATCTCCGCCGGCCCGATCCGCACGCTCGCCGGCTCCGGCATCGGCGAGGCGCGCGCCATGTTCGCCTTCATGCAAAAACATTCGCCGCTCCGCCGGGGCGTGACGCTCGACGAGCTCGGCGGCTCGGCGCTGTATCTGTTGTCGGATCTCTCCGGCGGCGTGACCGGCGAGATCCACTATGTCGATTCCGGCTACAACACCGTCCTGATGCCGCGGCCGGACGATTTGAAGGCGCAGGATTAGCTCTCGTAGAGTGGGCAAAGGCGCGCAAGCGACGTGCCCACGATTTCTCAATAATAGAGACCAGTTCCTGCTGAAGGACGTGTCGATCAGCGCGCGTCGCTGTTGCGCGCCGCTCGTTGAACCCCGATCAGCAGCGGCAGCGTCTTGTCGAGGCTTTCCGTCAGCATGGCACGCACGTCGTCGCGCAGTGCGGGATTGTCGGCGGCATCTTCAGGGCGGGTTGGAAACGATTCTGCGGGTAGTTCGCGATAGGGGCCGCCGATTTGCACGCCCAGGAGCCTCTGCACCATAAGGGAATGATGCGTGTTGATCAGCGCAGAACTCTGTCTGACAACGGAGAAGTCGCGCCCATCGAAGATGCGGACAAACGCCAGGGCGTAGAGATAGATGCGACGCCCGAGCACCACATCATGGTTGAGGATGCCGAAGCCGCGGACCGTATAGTTGGATGACCCGAAAGGGCTGATTGAATTGAGGATCTGGATGTAGTGCCGGCAATTCGTTCCTTTCACGACGTCGCGCATGTATTGGGCCAGCTCCGCATTGAGATCGCGGAACAACCTGTCCTTCAATGTGTCCTTGGACTCATCGCGGGGAGGAAATTTCGCCGGGTTGTAGGGGATTCTCAGAACGGACACGCCGGCAGGGATCGTGGCGCGAATCCGCGCGAAGATCAGATCATTGAGTCCCCAGCCCGGGATCGGGACGACCGTCTTCTTGTGCTGAAATACGGTCAGGCCGGTCGTCAGCACGGTGAACTCATCGCCGGTGGTGACGACGACACCGAAGTCGCACGGGCCGCCGACCACGGGAGCGGGTTTGCCCGTCGCTTCACGCCGCGTGGTCGTCTTGTTGTTGCTTTGCTTGACGGCTGATCCTGCCGTTTCCGCCCCTGGTGGTACCAATTTGGTCTGCGCCCAAGCAGATGTCGAAAAGCACCACGCGACAGCCGCAAGGACGACCAGCCGGGCCAAAACGTCAAATGCAGCGCAGCCGCAGGAAGCGGACGAGCGATAGCCTTTGTCGCGTCCCCTCGGCAAAGGCGCTTACTCGCCCTTGATATACGCGGGTAGATACCTGTCCAGCTGGGCCGTGAGCAGGCTGCGTGTGCTGTCACGCAGCAATGCACTGCTGGTCACCTGTTCAGGGGTCTTGGGAAATTCGAGATTGTTGAGGATTTGCATATTGTCGTTCTTGTTGGAGAAACTCGAAGCAATCACATCGCCGAAGCTGCGGGTAGGCGCCCGATGGATGTCGAAAGTCCGTCCGTCGAAAACGTTTATGCGGAAATAGGAAACCACGACGCCGCGCCCGGAAGGGCTCGCCCAATTCTTGTAGACCCCGAGGCCCTCGATTGATTGATTGGTGCCATCCACCGAAACGCGGGCTTTCGTGGCTACGACGTAGCGTTCGCAATTTGCAGCTCCGGCGATCTGCCGCACCAGCGCCGTCAGGTCGTCGCGGTCATTGCGGAACAGTTTCGCTTCCGGATGATAGTACGGCCTGAAGGCTCCGCTTGCGTAAGCGACCTTTCGGACAGCCGTGCCGGGAGCCGTGGCGCGAACCCTCGCGACGAACAGATCATCGATACCCCACGTCTCGATCGGCGTCTCCATATACTCGTTGCCGAACATCGTGAGGCCGACATGTTGCACCGAGAACTGGTCTCCGATCGCGGAAATGACGCCGATCTGACAGGGGCCGCTCTCCGCCGCAACGGGCTGTTGTGCAGCCGGTTTGGCCTTCGGCGCCGCCTTCTTGACTGCCTTCTTGGCTGGCGCCGCCGTCTGAGCGGGAGGCGCGGTGGTTGCGGGAGGGGTTTGCGCGGCTGCCGTAGTGAGCAGGGACAGCAACGCGATCAGCGAGACAGCAATTCGAAGCATCGATTCCGGGAGATCAGGGGGCAGGAGGACGGCGGATACGCCACAGTAAATTGGAACCGTGACAACCGCAAGCTGCACCAGGCGACCACTGCCTATCCGGCGGGTCGCTGCCGCCGCCACCGATAATACTTCATCATGAATCCGTTCGACGGCTCGACCTCTTCTTTCTCGAACACAAAGCCCTCGCGCTCGTACCAGCGCCAGGCTTTTTCGTTCTCGCGGATGCAGCGCAGAGACATCTCGTCGGGCATTTGTGTGCGCGTGAAGCCAAGCAATTTGCGGCCGAGCGATTGGCCCTGATAGGCGGGCGCGACGAACAGCATGTCGAGATAGAGTTTTGGCAAATGCAGCGCCAGCATTGCGGCGATCGTGCCGTTGTCGTCGGCGACGAACAGGCTCCAGCCGTCCTCGATCTCGCGCCGGATGCGTGCGCGCAGGTTGGCCAGCAGGAAGTCGCTCGTCTCGCCGAGGCCGGTCGAGACCCAGCTCTCCATCCAGACACGGCCGATCTCGTCGTATTCGTCCGCGCGGGCCGGGCGGATGAGGGGATGCGACATCGAGGCCTCAGGTCGGCTTGCTGCGCACGGATGGGCGTGCGCGTACCTTGCCCGCCGACAGGCACACCACCTCGGAGATTTGCAGCAGTTGCCGCGCCAGCGGGCTGGTCTTGCGCCAGACCATGCCGATGGTGCGTGACGGCTGCGGGTCGCGGAAGCGTGCCAGCGAGACCGAGGCCGATCGCGTCTCCACCGACACGGCCATCTCCGGGATCAACGTGACGCCGATGCCGGCGCTGACCATCTGGACCAGCGTCGACAGCGAATTGGCATCCAGCATCTCGCGCGGCGGCGCCGATTGCATGTTGCAGAATGACAGCGCCTGATCGCGGAAGCAGTGCCCCTCCTCGAGCAGCAGCAGCCGCATCTCGCGCATCATCTCCCGCGATGGTGCCGGCGTTCCCTCATCCGCGCTCGGCCGCACCAGCAGGAATTTTTCCTCGAACAGGGCGACCTCGGTGAGCGAGGGCTCGGACACCGGCAGCGCCACGATGGCGGTATCGAGCCGACCCTCCACCAGTTCCTGAATCAGCCGCGGCGTCATCGTCTCGCGCACGCGGATGTCGAGCTCCGGATGCATGCGCGTCAGATTCTTGGTGATCGTCGGCAGCAGATAGGGCGCGATCGTCGGAATCATGCCGATGCGCAGCCGTCCGGAGAACCGGTCCTGCGAGGCGCGGGCGAAATCGCCGAGCTCGTCGACCGAGCGCAAGATGTCGCGGACGCGCTGCGCGAGCTCCTCGCCAAATCGGGTCAAGGCCACCTGCCGGGCGCTGCGCTCGAGCAGCAGGCCGCCGAGCGCCTCCTCCAGCTCCTTGATTTGCATCGACAGGGCCGGCTGCGAGATTGAACAGGACTCAGCCGCGCGGCCGAAATGACTGTGACGGGCCAGGGCGTCGAAATACCGGAGCTGGCGCAGCGTAAGGTTTAGCATCAGAAAATCTTATCGCCGCGATCATTAAAGTCAACTTCCCCTGATCGAACGTGAAGCTTAGAGTGCCTCTACCTGGTCAAAGGCGCGAGTTCGACGCCACCAGAGGAGGTATTCATGGACGACACTTCAAAGTGCCCGTTTTCGGGTGGAAAACGTGTGCCGGCGAACCGCGATTGGTGGCCGACCCAGCTCAGCATCGAGATGCTGCACAAGAATTCCCCCAAGTCCGACCCGATGGACAAGGACTTCGACTACGCCAAGGAATTCAAGTCGCTCGACCTGAACGCGGTCATCAAGGACCTGACCGCTCTGATGACGGAATCGCAGGAATGGTGGCCCGCCGACTTCGGTCATTACGGCGGCCTCATGATCCGCATGGCCTGGCACAGCGCGGGCACCTACCGCACCACCGACGGTCGCGGTGGCGCCGGCGCCGGACAGCAGCGTTTCGCGCCGCTCAACAGCTGGCCCGATAACGCCAATCTCGACAAGGCACGCCGTCTGCTCTGGCCGATCAAGCAGAAATACGGCCGCAAGATTTCCTGGGCCGATCTGATGGTGCTGGCG
The DNA here is from genome assembly GCF_055807635.1 of Bradyrhizobium sp. Kon56. NCBI lineage: Bacteria > Pseudomonadati > Pseudomonadota > Alphaproteobacteria > Hyphomicrobiales > Nitrobacteraceae > Bradyrhizobium > Bradyrhizobium sp. Kon56. The sequence goes on from NZ_JBVVOU010000002.1 coordinate 422,142, forward strand.
GGCAACGTCGCGCTGGAGTCGATGGGCTTCAAGACCTTTGGCTTTGCCGGCGGCCGCGTCGACGTCTGGGAGCCGGAAGAGCTCTATTGGGGTCCCGAAGGCACGTGGCTGGGCGATGAGCGCTACAGCGGCGAACGCCAGCTCGCCGAGCCGCTCGGCGCGGTGCAGATGGGCCTCATCTACGTCAATCCGGAAGGCCCGAACGGCAAGCCGGATCCGATCGCCGCGGCCAAGGACATTCGCGAGACCTTTTTCCGCATGGCGATGAACGACGAGGAAACCGTCGCACTGATCGCCGGCGGCCACACCTTCGGCAAGACCCACGGCGCCGGCGATCCGTCGCTGGTCGGACCGGAGCCGGAAGCGGGCGCGCTCGAAGATCAGGGCCTCGGCTGGAAGAGCAAGCACGCGTCGGGCATTGGCGGCGATTCCATCACCAGCGGTCTCGAGGTGACCTGGACCACGACGCCGACGAAGTGGAGCAACAACTTCTTCGAGAACCTGTTCAAGTACGAATGGGAGCTGACTAAGAGCCCGGGCGGTGCGCAGCAGTGGACGGCCAAGGGCGCCGAGGCGATCATTCCCGATGCCTTCGACAAGTCCAAGAAGCATCGGCCGACGATGCTGACGACCGACCTCTCGCTGCGTATGGATCCGGCCTATGAGAAGATCTCGCGCCGCTTCCTCGAGAATCCCGATCAGTTCGCGGACGCCTTCGCCCGTGCCTGGTTCAAGCTCACCCATCGCGACATGGGTCCGGTGGTGCGCTATCTCGGTCCGCTGGTGCCGAAGGAAACCCTGATCTGGCAGGATCCGATCCCTGCTGTGAATCACGAGCTGGCCAGCGAGCAGGATATCGCCTCGCTGAAGACCAAGATCCTGGCCTCGGGTCTGTCGGTCTCGGAGCTGGTCTCGACCGCCTGGGCGTCGGCCTCGACGTTCCGCGGCTCGGACAAGCGCGGCGGCGCCAACGGCGCGCGTATCCGCCTCGCCCCGCAGAAGGATTGGGAAGTGAACGAGCCGGCTCAGCTCTCGAAGGTCCTGGGCAAGCTCGAAGCGATCCAGAAGGACTTCAACGCGTCATCCGGTGCGAAGAAGGTCTCGCTGGCGGACCTCATCGTGCTCGGCGGCACCGCCGCGGTCGAGAAGGCCGCCAAGGATGCCGGCGTCGACGTCAAGGTCGGCTTCACGCCGGGCCGCATGGATGCCTCGCAGGAGCAGACCGACGCCGCTTCGTTTGCTCCGCTGGAGCCGCGGGCCGATGGCTTCCGCAACTTCATCGGCAAGCGGCAGCAGTTCATGATGCCCGAGGAGGCTCTGGTCGATCGTGCGCAGCTGCTCCGGCTTACCGGCCCGGAGATGACGGTGCTCGTCGGCGGTCTGCGCGTGCTCGGTGCCAATGCGAACGGTTCGAAGAACGGCGTCCTCACCTCGAAGGTGGGAACGCTGAGCAACGACTTCTTCGTCAACCTGCTCGACATGAGCACGCAGTGGACGCCGGCCGGCACCGACGGCACCTATGAGGCCCGCGACCGCAAGACCAACGCGGTCAAGTGGACCGGCACGCGCGTCGACCTGATCTTCGGCGCACACTCGCAGCTTCGCGCCTACGCAGAGGTCTATGCCACGTCGGATTCCAAAGAGCAGTTCGTCAAGGACTTCGCCAAGGCCTGGACCAAGGTGATGAACCTCGATCGCTACGACATCGCGGCCTGATTCCAAAGTTCGGCAAGCGACAAACAAAAAGGGCGGCCGCGAGGCCGCCCTTCGTGTTTCTGGCAGGTAGCGAGATTTACTCGCCGGCCGCTTCGCGCGCGGGCTGCTGGCTCTCGCCCTTGCCCTCGAGGTCTTCGCCGGTCTCCTGGTCGACCACCTTCATCGACAGGCGGGTCTTGCCGCGGTCGTCGAAGCCGAGCAGCTTGACCTTGACCTTGTCGCCTTCCTTGACGACGTCGGAGGTCTTCTGCACTCGCGCCGAGGCGAGCTGGCTGATGTGGACAAGGCCGTCCTTGGAGCCGAAGAAGTTCACGAAAGCGCCGAACTCCATCACCTTGACGACGGTGCCGTCATAGATCTGGCCGACTTCCGGATCGGAGGCGATCGACTTGATCCACTTGATCGCGGCCTTCATCGCCTCGCCGTCGCTGGAGGCGACCTTCACGGTGCCGTCGTCCTCGATGTTGACCTTGGCGCCGGTCTTCTCGACGATCTCGCGGATCACCTTGCCGCCGGTGCCGATCACTTCGCGGATCTTGTCGGTGGCGATCTTGAAGGTCTCGATGCGCGGCGCGTATTCGCCGAGCTCGGCGCGGGCGTTGGTGAGCGCCTTCGACATCTCGCCGAGGATGTAGATACGCCCATCCTTAGCCTGACCGAGCGCGACCTTCATGATCTCCTCGGTGATGCCCTCGATCTTGATGTCCATCTGGAGCGAGGTGATGCCCTGCTCGGTACCGGCGACCTTGAAGTCCATGTCGCCGAGATGGTCCTCGTCACCGAGGATGTCCGAGAGAACCGCGAAGCGCTTGTCTTCGAGGATCAGGCCCATTGCGATGCCCGCGGTCGGCCGCTTCAACGGCACGCCGGCGTCCATCAGCGCGAGCGAGGCGCCGCAGACCGATGCCATCGACGAGGAGCCGTTGGATTCGGTGATCTCCGACACCACGCGCGTGGTGTAGGGGAATTCGTGGTGCGGCGGCAGCACCGGGTGGATCGCACGCCAGGCGAGCTTGCCGTGGCCGATCTCGCGGCGCTTGGTACCGCCGAGGCGGCCGGTCTCACCGACCGAGTAGGGAGGGAAATTGTAGTGCAGCAGGAACGTCTCTTTGTACGTTCCCGACAGCGCGTCGATGTACTGCTCGTCCTCGCCGGTGCCGAGCGTGGTCACGACCAGCGCCTGGGTCTCGCCGCGGGTGAACAGCGCCGAACCGTGGGCGCGGGGCAGCACGCCGACTTCGGCGACGATGTTGCGCACGGTCTTGGAATCGCGGCCGTCGATGCGCTTGCCGGTGTCGAGAATGTTCCAGCGAACGATCTTGGCTTCGAGCTCCTTGAACACGCCGCCGATGCGCAGCTTGTCGTATTTCGGCTCTTGGCCTTCCGGGAAGTAGTGCGCGATCACCTTTTCCTTGACCTTGCCGACCGCGGCGTAGCGATCCTGCTTGACCGGAATGGCGTAGGCGGCGCGCAGTTCCTGCTCGACCATGCCGAGCATTTCCTTTTCGAGCGCCGAATTGTCGATCGCGGTGACCTCGCGCGGCTCCTTCGCGGCCTTTTCGGCGAGCTCGATGATCGCGTTGATCACCGGCTGGAAGTGGCGGTGACCGAACATCACGGCGCCGAGCATGATCTCTTCGTTCAGCTCCTTGGCTTCCGATTCCACCATCAGCACGGCGTCCGCAGTGCCGGCGACGACGAGGTCGAGCTGAGTGTCGACCATCTCGTCGAGCGTCGGGTTGAGGATGAACTCGTCATTGGCGAAGCCGACGCGCGCGGCGCCGATCGGGCCCTTGAAGGGAGCGCCCGACAGGGTCAGCGCAGCCGATGAGGCCACCAGCGCGACGATATCGGGATCGTTCTCCATATCGTGCGAGAGCACGGTCACGATCACCTGGGTCTCGTTGCGCCAGCCGTCGACGAACAGCGGACGGATCGGACGGTCGATCAGGCGGGAGACCAGCGTTTCCTTCTCGGTCGGACGACCCTCGCGCTTGAAATAGCCACCGGGAATGCGGCCGGCTGCGTAGGTCTTCTCCTGGTAGTCGACGGTCAGTGGCAGGAAGTCGACGCCTTCACGCGGTGACTTCGCGGCAACGACGGTGGCGAGCACCACGGTCTCGCCGTAGGTCGCGACGACGGCGCCGTCGGCCTGGCGGGCGATCTTGCCGGTTTCAAGCTTGAGAGGGCGTCCACCCCAGTCGATCTCGACTGAATGCTTATTGAACATAGAGGTCTTCTTTCATGGGTTCTCGAAAGAAGGACGGGTCGAAAAACAAAAACCATGCGCAAGATTGCGGGACGTTGATCGAAGCGGGCGATCAGCGTCCTGCGATCCTGCCATGGTTTTTGGATTTCGGATGGCGTCCATCCCTTCGGGTCATACGGGCGCCTTGCCCGTTGTGCCCAGCCGCCGGATTGCTGCTGGACTGTCAGTCGGCACGAACGCGAACACCGAAGCGCGGTGTTCGCCCATCATGCCCGGATGCTCGCCGTCAACGGCTCGCATCCGACGCGCACGCAGCCTCGACGAAAAACCTTTAAACAAACGCTTTCGTTCGAAATCACGCGCGAAAACGCGCGCCGGTTGGCGCGCGCAAGAACTCTTAACGACGAATGTTGTGCTTCTCGAGCAGCGCCTTGTAGCGCGCCTCGTCCTTCTTCTTCACATAGTCGAGGAGCGAGCGGCGGGTCGAGACCAGCTTCAAGAGACCGCGACGCGAATGATTGTCCTTCACGTGGGTCTTGAAATGGTTGGTGAGGTTGGCGATGCGTTCCGACAGGATCGCGACCTGAACCTCTGGCGAGCCGGTATCGCCGGCCTTGTTGGCATTCGTCTTGATGACTTCCGCTTTGCGTTCTGCGGCAATCGACATCGTCAATTTCTCTCGTTGCGATCGGCGCTGGCAGTCAGGCCGGTCAGGTTGAACACACGCTTGGGGATGATTTCGCCATTGCCGACTTCGGCAAGCGCGAGAAGCCGGCCTGCCACCGTGACATAGACTGTGCCGCTACAAGTGGGCGCATCCCGTCCGCGCAACAAAACGGCCTGGCCCCGATGGAGCCTTGCCGCATCAGCCCGAGTGACGGCCAGTGCCGGGATGTCGTCCAGCGCGGTCTCAACGGGCATAAGCGCGTCGGCGAGGCTACCCTCGCCGGACGCGGCTCTATCGCACAAAGCCTCCAGCTGATCCAGCGGAATCATGTCGTTCTCGCCAAATGGGCCGACCAGGGTCCGCCGCAGTGCGCAGATATGGCCGTAAGTGCCGAGAATCCGGCCCATATCGCGGGCCAGCGCGCGGACATAGGTGCCCTTGCCGCACTCGGCCTCGAACACGGCCCGGTCGCTATCCGGTTGATCTACAAGGCTTAATCGGTGAATCTCGACCGGGCGCGAGGCCAGTTCCACGATCTCGCCGTCGCGGGCGAGGTCGTAGGCGCGCTCGCCCTGGACCTTGATCGCGGAATAGCGCGGCGGGATCTGCTGGATCACCCCGGTGAAACGGGGCAGCAGGGCCTCGATGGCCTCCCGAGTCGGGCGCTGGTCCGAGGTTGCGGTCGCCCGGCCCTCGATGTCGTCGGTGTCGCGCTCCTCGCCCCAGCACACCGTGAACCGGTAGCGCTTGCGGCCGTCCATGACGAAGGGGACGGTCTTGGTGGCCTCGCCGAGCGCGATCGGCAGGCCGCCGGAGGCCAGCGGATCTAGCGTGCCGGCATGGCCGGCGCGTTTGGCGTTGAACAGGCGCTTGAGCACGGCAACGGCCTGCGTCGAGGTCATGCCGATCGGCTTGTCGAGCACGACCCAGCCGTGGACGTCGCGACGGTCGCGGCGCGGCTGGTTGCCCTTCTGCTTGTTGGCGCGCGGATCGTTGTTGACGCGGCGCGGCTCTTGAGCGGGCTGAGAATTGCCGCTCATGTCCGCAAAATTATTCTTCTGCACGTCGAGCTGATCGGCCTCTTCGCCGCCGATCGTGCCGTGAGCCGGGTCCATCGTCATCGTTCTTCTTCCCGATCCGTATCCGGATCCTGTTCCAGGTCCTTCTGCACCGCGGGTGTTCGCAAAAGCTTCTCGATCCGTTCCGCTTCGTCGAATCGTTCGTCGACGCGGAAGCGAAGGTCAGGTGCAAATTTCAAGTTAACGCGCCGCGCGACCTCGCCGCGCAGGAATTTCTTGTTGCGCTCGAGCGCAGCGAGGACGATCTCGGTGTCGCGGCCACCGAGCGGCATCACGTAGACTGTTGCGAGCTTCAGGTCGGGCGACATCCGCACCTCCGGCACGGTGATGATGTGACCTTCGAGGTCAGCATCATGCACGCTGCCTTGCGCCAGAATCTCGGCTATCGCATGGCGAACCTGCTCGCCGACCCGCAACTGACGTTGCGAGCCGCCAGACGCGGAACTCTTTTTTTGATGATGGCGGGGCATGGTCTGAAAATCACCTCGTCATGCCCGCTTTTGGGACACGGGCATTGTCATTTGTCTTGCTGAAACGAAGAGGGGTGGATGGCCGGAAAAAATCCGGCCATCGTACTCCCGCAATTCAGTTCAAAAAAGATCCAGGCGCTTCGGTAAGATTTGGACTTACAGGGAGCGCTGGATCGTCTCCACGCGGTAACACTCGATGACGTCACCGGCGCGCATGTCGTGATAGTTCTCGAAGGCCATGCCGCATTCCTGACCGGACTGGACTTCCTTCACTTCGTCCTTGAAGCGCTTCAGCGTCGACAGCTTGCCTTCGTGCACGACGACGTTGTCGCGGATCAGGCGCACGTTGGCGCCGCGTTCCACGGTGCCGTCGGTGACGCGGCAGCCGGCGACCTTGCCGACCTTGGAGATGTTGAAGATCTCCAGGATCGCGGCATTGCCGAGCATGGTTTCCCGCAGGGTCGGCGCGAGCAGGCCGCTCATGGCCTTCTTCACGTCGTCCACGAGGTCGTAGATGATGTTGTAGTAGCGGATCTCGATGCCGTTGCGCTTGGCGGCCGCAGCGGCCTCCTTGTTCGCACGAACCGAGAAGCCGATGATCGCGGCGTTGAAGCCCTCCGCGAGCGTCACGTCCGATTCCGAGATGCCGCCGACACCCGCATGCAGGATGCGCGCGGCGACTTCGTCGGTGCCGAGCTTCTCCAGCGAGCCGAGGATCGCTTCCAGCGAGCCCTGCACGTCGGCCTTGATGATCAGCGGGAATTCCTTGCGGCCCGCCGTCTTCAACTGCGACATCATCTGCTCGAGCGAGCCGCGCATGCCGGAGATCGAGGCAGCCGCGTTCTCGCGCTTCTGGTGCGCGCGGTAGCTGGTGACCTGGCGGGCGCGGGCTTCGTTCTCGACCACGGCGAGACGATCGCCGGCTTCCGGCGGACCGTTGAAGCCGAGCACCTCGACCGGCACGGATGGACCTGCCTCCTGCACCGTCTCGCCCTGATCCGAGATCAGCGCGCGGACGCGGCCCATTTCGGCGCCGGCGACGATGATGTCACCGACACGGAGCGTGCCGCGCTGGACCAGAACGGTCGCGACCGGACCGCGGCCACGATCGAGCTTGGCTTCGATCACGGTGCCTTCGGCCGGACGATCCGAATTGGTCTTGAGGTCGAGGATGTCGGCCTGGAGCGCGATCATCTCGAGCAGCTTGTCGAGATTCGTCTTGTTCTTCGCCGACACTTCGACATCGACGACTTCGCCGCCGAAGGATTCGACCTGCACCTCGTGCTGGAGCAGCTCGGTGCGCACGCGCTCGGGCTTGGCGTCGGGCTTGTCGATCTTGTTGATGGCAACAATGATCGGCACCCGCGCCGCCTTGGCGTGGTTGATGGCTTCGATCGTCTGCGGCATCACGCCGTCGTCGGCCGCAACCACCAGCACGACAATGTCGGTCACCTTGGCGCCGCGCGCGCGCATCGCGGTGAACGCGGCGTGGCCGGGCGTGTCGATGAAGGTGATCTTCTTGCCGCTTTCGGGCGACAGCACCTGATAGGCGCCGATATGCTGGGTGATGCCGCCGGCTTCGCCGGAGACCACGTTGGCATGACGAAGCGCATCGAGCAGCGAGGTCTTGCCGTGGTCGACGTGACCCATCACCGTCACCACCGGCGAGCGCGGCTCGGTGTCGGTCGAATCGTCGATGGCGTCGAACAGGCCTTCTTCAACGTCGGACGCGGCAACGCGCTTGACGGTGTGACCAAGCTCCTCGGCGATCAGCTGCGCAGTGTCGGCATCGATCACGTCGGTGATCTTGTGGATCGCGCCCTGCTTCATCAGCATGCGGATGATTTCCACCGCGCGCTCCGACATGCGGTTGGCGAGCTCCTGGATGGTGATCGCTTCCGGAATGACCACCTCGCGGATGAGCTTTTCCTTCGGCTCGTTCGCGGCATGGCCCTTCAGGCGCTGGGTGCGGCGGCGGAACGAGGCGATCGAGCGCTCGCGGACGTCGTCGGCATTGAAGGCGGTGACGACCGTCAGGCGGCCGCGCTCCTTCTGCGGGCCGGGCTTGTGGGTGGGCTTGGGAGCGACCACAGGCCGCGCAGCGCCGCCGGGGCCGCGACGGATCTGGCGCGGACCGTCGTCCTCGTCCGGTCCGGCTGCGACGGCGGGGGCGCGGCCCACCGGGCCTCCCGGCCGCTGCGTGGTCGTTCCGGGTCGCGCGGTCGTTGTTCCCGGGCGTGCCGTGGTGGTTGTGCCGGGTCGCGCCATCGGCGCTCCGGGCCGCGCTGCAGGAGCGGCCGAGGTCCCCGTTGCAGGGCGCGCCACAGATTGCGGCTGCTCGCCTTCGCCAAAACGCTTCTTGGCCTCGGTTTCGGCCTTCCGCTTGGCTTCCTCCTCGTGACGGTGACGCTCCTCCTCGGCCTTGCGGCGGGCTTCGGCGGCCTCACGATCAGCACGCTCGGCGCTTTCGCGGACCGCGCGGCGCTGGGCCTCTTCCTCGGCATGGCGGCGCTCTTCGACTTCGCGCACCTTGGCATCGGCCAGCGCGCTGGCGCGGGCGGAACGTTCGTCCTCGGTCAGCGTGCGCAGCACCACGCCGGAGCCGGCGTTGCGCGGCGGCGCGGGGCGTGCCGGGGCAGGCTTGGGCGCGGCGGCCGGCGCGGGCTTCGCCACTTCGGCCACCTGCGGTTCAGGGCTGCCGTCGACACGGCGCTTGCCACGCTTCTCGACCACGACCTGCTTGCTACGGCCATGACTGAAGCTCTGGCGCACGGTGCCCGTTTCGACGCGCGGCTTGAGCGATAGCGTCTTGCTCGGAACGCTCAGCTTCTTGTCGCCAGGGGTCTTGGTATCAACCATTAAGCAGTCCTAATCCTGATCTTGTTGTCTTGTGCGTTGCCGCACCGTGCTATCGGGTGGTCGTTGTCTCTCAGAAATCCTGGCCGGGCTTTTCGGCAGTCCTGTCAGCGTCCGCCATCCGGTATCGGACCAGCATCTGGCTACGTGACAGGAATGACTTGCTCGCCGGGCCCGCGAGCAGGGCAGCATGTATCACATTTGACCGGGTAAGTGCCAAATCCAATTCTGTCGATTTTAGTGCAGTGACGACGGGAATCTCCGGCTTGGCGCCGCGATTTCCCTCATTTTGACGCGCCAGCATGTCCAATTTGCGGATTCCGTCCGCGGCCCCGTCGCTGGCATGGATCAGGACCTCGACCGTACCCTCCCGAAGCGCGCTTTCGACCTTGCCGAAACCGGCGACGATCTGGCGCGCCTTGGCCGCAATCCCAAGGGCTTCGACCACGCTCCGGACCAGGAGCGCCTCGAGGTCGGCGGGAAACGTCTGAGGGATGCGCAGCTCGCGCTTGAAGGCTTTCGTAAAATGGTGACGCCGAACGGCTTCCGCAACCACCTCGCGCGAGGCGGTGACCCACATGCCGCGTCCGGGCAGCTTGCGCTTGAGATCGGGAACTATGTGCCCTTGCGGCGAGACGACGAAGCGGATCAGCTCGTCGATCGGCCGGACCTCGCGGCTGACCGCACACATCCGCACGGTCGCGGACCTTTCGGTCCGCGGTCCATGGTCGAGTTCGGGGTCAGTATCGGCGAGCATCCGGGTGACATCCTCCTTCGCCCTAAGCCGGCTGATCTTCGGTCGCCTCGGCCTCTTCAGCAGGCTTGGCGAGATCGGCCTCGGTGATCCATCCGGCCTTGACGCGGGCCTGCATGATCATCGCTTCAGCATCGTCACGGGAGATCTCCAGGCCATCGAGCGCGCCCGGATATTTGGTCTGCTCGCCGCCTTCCTTGCGCTCGGTCCAGCCGACCAGATCGTCCGTGGCGCAACCGGCGAGGTCGTCGACCGTCTTGATGTCGTTCTCGCCGAACTTCACCAGCATCTTCGAGGTGACGCCGGGCACGTCCTTCACGGCGTCCTCGACGCCGAGTTCCTTGCGCCTGGCCTCGAGCTCGGCTTCCAGCTGTTCGAGATATTCCCGGGCGCGGTTCTGGAGTTCCTGCGCGGTCTCCTCGTCGAAACCTTCGATGCCGGCGAGTTCCTTGACGTCCACCATCGCGAGTTCCTCGACCGACGTGAAGCCTTCGGACGCCAGCAACTGGCCGACCACTTCGTCGACATTGAGCGATTCCATGAAGACGCGGGTGGAGTTCTCGAAGTCGGCCTGGCGGCGCTCCGATTCCTCCTGCTCGGTCAGGATGTCGATGTCCCAGCCGGTGAGCTGCGAGGCCAGACGCACATTCTGGCCGCGGCGGCCGATCGCCAGCGAGAGCTGGTTGTTGGTGTCGGGCACGACGACCTCGATGCGCTCGCGGTCTTCGTCGATGACGACCTTGGAGACTTCGGCCGGCGCCAGCGCGTTGACCACGAAGGTCGCGATGTCGGGCGACCAGGGGATGATGTCGATCTTCTCGCCCTGCAATTCGTTCACCACCGCCTGCACGCGCGAACCGCGCATACCGACGCAGGCGCCGACCGGATCGACCGAGGAATCACGAGAAATCACGCCGATTTTTGCGCGCGAGCCGGGATCGCGGGCGACCGCCTTGATCTCGACGATGCCGTCATAGATCTCGGGCACTTCCTGCGCGAACAGCTTTGCCATGAACTGCGGATGGGTGCGGGAGAGGAAGATCTGCGGCCCGCGGGTCTCGCGGCGGACATCGAAGATGTAGGCGCGGACGCGGTCGCCGTTGCGGAACACTTCGCGCGGCAGCATCTCGTCGCGGCGGATGATGGCCTCGCCGCGGCCGAGATCGACGATCACACTGCCATATTCGACGCGCTTGACGACGCCGTTGACGATGTCGCCGATGCGGTCCTTGAATTCCATATATTGCCGGTCGCGCTCGGCTTCGCGCACCTTTTGCACGATCACCTGCTTGGCGGATTGCGCGGCGATGCGGCCATATTCCAGCGGCGGCAGGGTGTCGGCGATGGTGTCGCCGACCTGGGCACCGGGATTGGCGCGCTGCGCATCCACCAGCGAAATCTGGTTGGAATGGTTTTCGACCGTCTCGACCACCAGCATGTGGCGCGACAGCCGCAGCTCGCCCTTCTTCGGGTCGATCTCGGCGTGAACGTCGGTCTCGCTGCCGTAGCGAGCCCGCGCCGCCTTGGCGATGGCATCCTCCATCGCCGCGATGACGATGCCGCGGTCGATCGATTTCTCGCGCGCAACGGCGTCGGCGATCTGAAGCAATTCAAGTCGATTGGCGCTGACTGCCATGGCTAGTCTCCTTCGTCAGGATCGATTTCGCCCCGTCGCGCGCGTTCGGCGGCCAGGCGATGTTTCTTGGTATTGGTCGGAGCCGGCTTCTTCGTCGCGGCCGGCGTCGGTTTCTTAGTCGGCTTGGTGTTCTTGGTCGTTTTTTCGCTGATGCTGGCGTGCGGCGCCGCCGGCGGCTCGAGGCCGAGATTGCGGCGCATTTCGCGGGCCTGGGCCTTGCCGCGGCGCATGGATTCCGCGATCAACTCGTCCGTCAGCACCAGCCGTGCCTCGGCGATGTCTTCCATCGTCAGGAGAACGTCGGCAGCCTCGCCCGCCTTGATGTCGTCGCGATGCAGATGCACGCGGTCGCCTTCGACGGGGCCGATCGTGCCGCGGAACCGCTTCCGCCCCTCATGGGCGACAGCCATTTCGACCTTCACCAGATGGCCGGCATAACGCTCGAAATCGGAGCGGCGCACCAGCGGGCGGTCGATCCCCGGTGAGGAGATTTCCAGCCGATAGGCGCGATCGACGGGATCGGCGACGTCGAGCACGGGCGACAGTGCCCGCGAGATCGCCTCGCAATCCTCGATCTGCATGGAGCCGTCCGGCCGCTCTGCCATAACCTGCACGGTGCAGCCGGATTCCCCGGAAATGCGGATCCGCACCAGGCGGTAGCCCATGCCTTCGAGCACCGGCCCCGCGACCGCGGACACCCGCGCCGCGACGCCCGGCTCGACCACGAGCCTCGGCTCGGCCAGCAATTCGGCATCCGTGGAACCAGGGTTCGGTTCGGTCATGTCAGAGGTCAAGGCGCTCGGTATGGTTAAGGCTTGGTTAAGCTTTCAAGCCCGCTTCGGAACTCTCCCGACAGATCGGCGGGCCGCACATCTTCCACCAGGCCGCGTTCAGGTAATAAAAAAGAGCGGGTCCTTTCGGGCCCACTCTCACTACGCGGATCGTATGAGAAGATGAATTGCCGGTGATATAGCCCTTTCCGCCCTCTCGGACAAGGCCCATTGCACGGCGCGCGAGGCTTTTTGCGCTCGCTGTGCGGCCCGCTGGCGCAACGCTTCCTTCACCTCCAAGGCCTAGATTCCCTGATTGTGGGGCGGCTTGGACCAGGGCGTACCCGCGGCGTGCCCCCTACGAGTTTGCGTTTTCATGACCGTTGCCACGTCGCTCATTCCCGGACTGGACGATATCGTCAAACGCGGCGACCCGCGGCGTCGCGGCGAGATCGCGCATGCCATTTCCCAATTGTTCTTTCAGGACGCCGAGAACCTCCGTCCCGATGTCATCGATCTCTTCGACAATCTGCTGATCGATCTCGTCCCGCATGCCGAGCTCGCCTCGCGCGTCGATCTCGCCGAACGCTTCTCGCGCCTGAACAACGCGCCGCGGCGTCTCGTGAGCGAGCTCGCGCGCGAAAACGAAATCGCGGTGGCGGGCCCCGTGCTGCGCCATTCGCCCGTGCTCGACGACGCCGCTCTCGTCGAAATCGCGCGACTGAAGGGCCAGGGACATCTGCTGGCGATGAGCGAACGCCCCACGCTGTCGGCTGTCATCACCGACGTGCTGGTCGAGCGCGGCGATCGCGACGTGGTGCGCCGCGCCGCGGGCAATGCCGGCGCGGTGTTCTCGCCTGGCAGCTATTCGGAGCTGATCAAGCGTGCCGCGCAGGATGGCGTGCTGACGCTCAGGATCGGCCAGCGCAGCGATCTTTCGGGTGAGAACCTGAAACAGCTTCTCGACGGTACGCTCGACGTCATCCGCCGTCGCCTCTCGAGCGTGGTCAATCCCGTGCGCCAGGTCGAGATCACGCGCGCCATGGCGGCCATCGAGGAAGCCACGCTGCCGCCGGGCCCGCGTCGCGATTTCTCGGGAGCGCAACGTACGGTGCTGGCCTTGCATCGCGGGGGCCATCTTGGCGAGAGCGCGCTGTTTGGCTTCGCGAAGGCTTACAAATACGAGGAGGCGATCGCTTCGCTCTCGGCGATGTCCGGAGTCCGCCTCTCGGTCCTCGACCGCCTGATCACGGGCGACCGCTACGATCCAATCCTGGTTCTGGGGCGTGTGCTGAATGTCAGCTGGCCGACGGTGCGGGCGCTGATCCTGATGTGGTACGGCCCGAATCGCACGCCAGCCGATGCCGATCTTGAGCAGGCGCGCGCGAATTTCACGCGCTTGATGCCGACGACCGCCGAGCGCGTCGTGAATTTCTGGCGCAACCGGCAGACGATCTAGACCCGCCTGAACCGCAGATACGCCGCCTTGCGCCCCTCGCGCGTGGCCTTTCGGCCGTAGCGCGTCATCGTGTATCCGGCCCACGGCAGGCGAAAATCATCGGCGCGCTCCGCGAGCCAGACAAAGTCCTGCGAGCGCGACAGATGCGACAGCGTCCAGGCGCAGTAATCGTCGATGTCGCAGACGAAACGAAATTCGCCGCCGGCTTTCAACACGCGCGCCATCGCGGCGATGGTCCGGTCCTGGACGAAGCGCCGCTTCCAGTGCCGCCGTTTCGGCCAGGGATCGGGATGGATCAGGTCAATCCGCGACAGCGAAGCTTCCGGCAGCCAGGCCAGGAGCTCGGCGGCATCGCCTGCGAACAGGCGGATGTTGCCGATCTCGGCGGCCTCGATCTGCGCGAGGATCTTCGCCATGCCGTTGACGTAAGGCTCGCAGCCAATGAAGCCGGTTGTGGCGAAGGTCTGCGCTTCCGCCGCAAGATGCTCGCCGCCGCCGAAGCCGATCTCGAGCCGCAAATCGTCGGCTGCGGGGGCGAAGATCTCGCGGGCATCCGCCGGTGCTGCGCGGTCGATGGCGAGCGCAAGACGCGGCAGCAGATGATCGATCAGCTCGGCTTGGTGCTGCCTGAGCTTGTGGCCCTTGCGGCGTCCGAAGAAGGCGCGCTCGCTGTCCTCGCGATCCGGATCTGATTTGCGCTCACTCATCGTAGCGTCTGGTAGAGGCGGTGGAGCAGCCGCGCGCGCGGTGCGAGCGACGAGACATAGAGCTGCTCATAATGGGTGTGCGCGCCCTTGCCGTCGACGCCGAGCCCGTCGAGCGTCGCGGTGTGGGCGGCGGTGAAATTGCCGTCCGAGCCGCCGCCGGTGTGAACGTCCACCAGATCGAAGCCGATCTCCGTGGCAACCGTCTTTGCATGTTCGTACAGCGAAGCGCCTGCATTGCTCTTCTCGTAAGGCGGACGATTGAGCCCGCCCGTGACCTTGACGGTGACGCCATCTGTCTTCGATGTCAAAGCGAGGATCTTGCCGACGAATTCATCCGCGTCCTTGAAGCTCGGCACGCGCAGATCGATTTCAGCATAGGCTTCTTCCGGGGTCACGTTGGGCCGCGTGCCGCCGCGCACCACGCCGACATTGACGGTGACGCCGCGCGCCAGATCGTTCATCGCCTCCAGCGCCAGGATGACGTTGGCAAGCTCGCGGATCGCGCTGCGGCCATCCTGGGGCCGCGTGCCGGCATGCGCGGGCACGCCCTTGATGAACACTTCGAATCGCCCGACGCCCTTGCGACCGGTGACGATCTTGCCGCCCTCGCGCGCCGGCTCCGTCACCAGCACGTATTTCGCCTTGCGCCCTTCGGTCTCGATGAGTGCGCGAGAGGTGGGGCTGCCGATCTCCTCGTCCGAAGTGAACAGATGGATGATGCCGAGCGGCGGGCGATCGGCCGTGGCGCAAAGCGCGCGAAAGGCGTGGTGGGCGATGTAGGCGCCGCCCTTCATGTCGTAGATGCCGGGACCGAACGCGCTGTCGCCTTCGACCTTGAACGGCAGGCGCTCGATGAATCCCATGGGGTGAACGGTATCGAGGTGGCTCAGCACCAGGATACCCGGCCGGTCCTGGCCCCAGGTCGAGCGCGCCACGAGATGATCGCCGCAACCATCGACACCGGCGATGCGCTCGAGCGTAACAGGGAGATCGCGGTATTGCTCCGCGACCATCGAGACGAGCTTGTTGACCTGTTCAGGCGTGTCCGTTGGCGTCTCGACCTCCACCCAGCGGCGGATGCCATCGAGAATAGTTTGAGAATCGAACCAATTGGAGCTGGCCATGGGCGCATCTGTGCCTTTGAATCGCATCATCAAGGAGGACGCGCATCAAAGCGCGGCCACAAATGACGACATAGGCCAGATTTGACGCAGTCTCAAATCGGATTGAGATGGCGCGTCAGCGCTTGTCGGGGCCTTCGCGGGCCGCAATCTGCTCGACGAGATCGACGATCGAGCGGCGCATCTTCGAATCGGTGATTCGGGTGAACGCCTTGGTCAAAGCGAGTCCTTCGGAAGTCGCGAGGAAATCCGAGACGTAAGACGGCGATGCGCCTTCTGCGAAGCCGTCCGGCCCCGCCACGCCGCTCGGACCGCCCTCGAACAGGAAGGACACCGGCACCTGGAGAATTTCGGCAATTTGCTGGATGCGGCTCGCGCCGACCCGGTTTGTGCCCTTCTCGTATTTCTGAACTTGTTGGAAAGTCAGGCCCAAAGCTTCACCGAGCTTTTCCTGGCTCATGCCCAACATGATGCGGCGCATCCGCACGCGACTGCCGACATATTTGTCAACAGGGTTGGGCGCTTTCGACATTTCCTCAGCCCTCCAAACATCACCTTCGGCGCAATCAGGAATGCCTGAGGTGTAAGCAACGTCAAAATCAGACCCTGTTATTGGGAAACATTGCGGAGAAATTTAGCAATACCCACTGTCTTTTGCAGCCGGTGCAGAATGAGGAGGCCGCGTGCAGTCTGTCAACCGTGGGACTACGGTTGTCAAAAGCTATCGGCCGCGGCTGCGTGATCAGGGATGCCGTTTGGCAACACGTCTGCGGACCGCCAGAAACACGGCGAGCGCGACAAACATGGCCGCGGGTACATCGCCCACGCGCGCATAGATAGTCGGCGGGATCGCGGCGGGCAGATTTGCATCCAAAATGCCTTCGATCCCGAGACCGAGGCTGGCGACGATGCGTCCCACCGGATCGATCACTGCGGAAACGCCGGTATTGGCGGAGCGAACCAGCGGCAATCCGAGCTCGATCGCGCGCATCCGCGCCTGTTCGAGGTGTTGGTAGGGGCCGGTCGAGATTCCGAACCAGCCGTCATTGGTGAGATTCACGATCCAGCCCGGACGTTCATTGCGTCCAGCCACCTCGCCGGGAAAGATTGCTTCGTAGCAGATCAGCGGCAGCGCGGACGGCGCGCCGGGGACCGGCAGCGCATGCCGCACGGTGCCGGCAATGAAGCCGCCGCGCACACGCGTGAGTTGCTCGAAACCGAGCTTCTCCATCAGACCCTGGTAGGGAAGAAACTCGCCGAACGGCACCAAATGCAGCTTGTCGTACATAGAGAGCACGCTGCCATCGTGGTCGATCACGTAGATCGAATTGTAGGCGCGTGTGATCGGCGTGCCCCGTGGCAGGTCGGGCGCGCGGACCGAGCCCGTGATCAGCACCGTGCCCTTGGGGAGAAGCTCCGCGATTTGCGCCATCGCATCGGCTTCGCGAGTCAGGAAGAACGGAAAGGCGGATTCCGGCCAGATCAGGATGGTGGCATCGCGCACGCCGGTCGATTGCGGTCCGGAGGCGCGGTCCGACAAGGCCAGATATTTCTTCATCACCTCCGCCTTGGCGGCGTAGTTGAATTTCGCGTCCTGCTGGAGATCCGGCTGCATCAGGCGCAATTTGGTGCCGGCGACCATCGTGGTCGGATGCAGCGACAGGCGGATCGCGCCGAAGATACTCATGACCAGCAGGACTGCCACGGCTGCGGCCGGCGCGCGCCACGCCAGGCGGCGATCGGGCGTGCGGTCGATCAGCGCCGCGGGGCTTGCGAAGATCGCAACCGTCAGGAACGTCATGCCCCACAGGCCGATCAGCGACGCCGTTTGTGCCAGCGGCAGCGGCTCGGACAGCGCATAGCCGAACGCGTTCCAGGGAAAGCCGGTCAGCGCATGACCCCGCAGCCATTCCGTGATGGTGAGGCTTGCCGCGAGCGCAAGCACGCGCGTCGCGTTCTTGGTCCAGAGCAGGCGGGCGAGCGCAAAGCCCATTGCCGTGAAGATCGACAGATAGGCCGGCAGGCCCAGCACGGCGAACGGCGTCAGCCAGGCGAATACATCGGCGTCGACGAAGAAGGCGTAGCCGATCCAGTAGAGGCCGGGCACGAAATAGCCGAGGCCGAACCAGTAGCCGGTAAGCGCCGCGGCGGGGACGCCGCGATATCGTCCGGCGCCGGCGCCGTCGATCAGCCAGACCAACACCGGGAAGGTGATGAACAGTACCGGGAAGGCGTTGAACGGCGCCAGCGCCAGCACCGAGAGCGCGCCGGCAGCCATCGCGACGAGCGCGCGCTTCCATCCCCAGGTCAGGATGATGGCAAGCGCGATCTGGCGAAATCGCTGGAAAGGGCTCACTGCGGACCGGTCCCGTCGCTTGGCGGCGGGGTGGGCGTGTCGCTGGCCGTCGGCTGGCTGCCATCCGGCGCAGCCTCGCGGCGCCGGCTCTCGCGCTGGGTGCGCGGCGCGGGGCGCTCCTTTCGCGTCGAGATCCGCAGTCGCTTGACCCGGCGCGGATCGGCATCGAGCACCTCGATCTCGTAATGGCCGGGACCCGAGATCACCTCGCCGCGCACCGGCAGGCGCCCGACGAAGCTGACGAGATAGCCGCCCAGCGTCTCCACTTCCTCGCCGGCCTCGCCGGTGACGAAGTCCTCGCCGATCACGGTGCGGACGTCGTCGAGGCTGGCGCGGGCGTCGGCGATGAAGGCGTTGTCGGGCAACCGCACGATCGAGGGTGGCTCGTCGCTGTCATGCTCGTCGTCGATCTCGCCGACGATCTGCTCGACGATGTCCTCGAGCGAGACCAGGCCATCACTGCCGCCATATTCGTCGACCACCAGCGCCAGATGGATGCGGGTGGCCTGCATCTGCGCGAGCAGGTCGATCGCCCGCATCGACGGCGGCACGTAGAGCAGCTTGCGGATGATGCGCGCTTCCTCGAGCGGCAGCGCGAGATCGACCGTACGCAGATCGAGCCCGGCCGGCAGAGGTTTCTTGCGCTTGGTTTTCGTGACCCCCGACACGCGCGCACGCGCGGTCATGAAGGCGAGCAGATCGCGGATATGGACGATGCCGACGGGATCGTCGAGCGTCTCGTTGTAGACCACGAGGCGCGAATGGCCGGCGCTCTCGAAACGGTCCATCAACTCGCCGAGCGGGATGTCGCGCTTGACCGCGACGATGTCGGCGCGATGCACCATGACGTCGGCGATGCGACGCTCGTGCAGGCCGAGGATGTTGCGCAGCATGGTGCGCTCGACCGTCGAGAAGCCGGTGTCGTCGGGCGTCGTCGCGTCGAGCACGACCTGGAGGTCGTCGCGCACCGAACCCGCCTTCCAGCCGAACAGGCTGCGAATGGCACGCAGCAGCCAGCCCTCCGCGGTCGGGCGCATCACCTCGCCGGAGGTCACCACGACCGGTAAATTGGCCGTGTTGCGCGGATTGTCGTGAGTCGGGTCCGAATCCGGCATCTCAATGCGTCCCTGGGCGGTCGGCATAGGGGTCGGGAATGCCGAGATGAGCCAGGATCTCTCGTTCGAGCGCTTCCATTTCCTCGGCGTCGTCTTCGTTTTCGTGGTCGTAGCCGACCAGATGCAGGAAACCGTGCACGGCGAGATGGCTCAAATGATGATCGAACGGCTTTTGTTCCTCGTCCGCCTCACGCCGCGTGGTCTCGTAGGCGATCGCGATGTCGCCCAGCATGCGCGGCGCATCGCCAGGCTTCCAGTCGCCTTCCGGCTGCAGCGCGGGAAACGACAGCACGTTGGTCGGCTTGTCGATGCCGCGCCAGTTGCTGTTCAGGGTGCGGATGCCGGCATCATCGGTCAGCATCACCGCCACTTCCGCCTCCGCAACGTCTTCGTCGACATTCTCGGCGGCGGCCGCCACGGCGCGCTGGATCACGGCTTCGGATTCGGGCTCCCGCTGCCAGCAATCGGCGACGACGAGGACCTCGGTGATGGGAAGGTTGGGGTGTGACATTGTCCTTGTTCCGAACGAAGGGGCGCCGTGTCCGCGCCCATATGGTCCGGTTGCTGTCTCGTCAGGATTTACCGGCGGCCGGCCGCTGCGGCGACCCTTCGTAGGCGGAGACGATCCGCGCCACGAGCTCGTGGCGGATCACGTCTTCGGCCTTGAAATGAACTTGCGCAATGCCTTCGACGCCGCTCAGCAGGCGCGTCGCCTCGGCGAGGCCCGAGGTCTGGCCGTTCGGCAAGTCGATCTGCGAGGGATCGCCGGTGACGATCATGCGGCTGTTCTCGCCAAGGCGGGTCAAGAACATCTTCATCTGCATGGACGTGGTGTTTTGCGCCTCGTCCAGGATGATGGCCGCGTTGGTCAGCGTGCGACCGCGCATGAAGGCGAGTGGCGCGATCTCGATCTCGCCGGTCTGCAGCGCGCGCTCGACAATGCGCGCGTCCATCAGGTCATAGAGCGCGTCGTAGATCGGGCGGAGATAAGGATCGACCTTCTCGCGGAGATCGCCGGGCAAAAAGCCGAGCCGCTCGCCGGCTTCCACCGCCGGGCGCGACAGGATGATCTTGTCGACTTCCTTGCGCTCGAATAGCTGCGCGGCATGCGCGACCGCGAGCCAGGTCTTGCCGGTGCCGGCGGGGCCGATGCCGAACACCAGCTCGTGGCGCTTCAGCGCGCGGATATAGGAATCCTGCGCCGCCGTGCGCGCACGCACCGGGCGCTTGCGCAGATTGATGCTGTCGAAGGTGGATTTGGCCGACTTGGCGTCGAACTCGAACAGCGAGCCCTGCGCGATCACGGCTCGGATCGCGCCCTCGACCTCGCCCTGGTCGAGATCCTGTCCCTTCACGGCCTGGGCGTAGAGCGTCTCCAGCACCCGGCGCGCGGCATCGCAGCCGTCGCGCGAGCCGCCAATCGTGATGTGGTTGCCCTTGGAATCGACGACGACGCCAAGCCGCCGTTCGATCTGTGCCAGATGCTGGCCATAAGGGCCAACTAGCGCGGACGCGGCGCGGTTGTCGTCGAAGTCGATGACGACCTGGGTCTCGGGCGGAACCTGCATGTCGCGGTCAAATTTGCGGCTGGGAGCGATGGAAGAAGACGAATCCGATGCGCTTTTTGGCAAGGGTTCAGGCTCCAGTGGCGATGGGCGATAAAGCGGGCACGCGCGCCATGGCGAGCTCGCCGAGGAAGCTGTAGCGTTCGAGACTGTCGATCCGGACCGGCAGGATCTGTCCGATGATGTCGGGGGAGGCCATCACATGCGCGGGCTGGAGGAAGGCGGTGCGGCCGACGATCTGGCCGTCCTTGCGGGCCGGGCGCTCGAACAGCACATCGACCGTTGAGCCAATCGCAGCCTTGTTGAAGGCCGATTGCTGGCTGTCGATCAGTTCCTGGAGCCGCTCCAATCGCTGGTCCATCTCGGAGGGGGACACCGTCTCCTGCATGTCCGCGGCCGGCGTTCCCGGCCGGGCGGAGTATTTGAACGAATATGCCGCAGCGTAGCCGATTTGCGTGACAAGCGCGAGGGTCGCGAGAAAATCTTGCTCGCTCTCGCCGGGGAAGCCGACGATAAAATCTGATGAGAAAGCAATGTCTTGGCGTGCGGACCGGAAACGGTCGACGACACGCCGATAATCATCGGCGGTATGTTTCCGGTTCATGGCAGCCAGAATCCGGTCCGAGCCCGACTGCACCGGCAGGTGCACGAACGGCATCAAGGCATGGAGATCGCGATGGGCTGCAATCAGACTGTCATCGACATCGCGCGGATGGCTGGTCGAATAACGCAGCCGCGCGACGCCCGGGAGCGCCGCGAGGTGCTCCAGCAGCCTGCCGAGCGGCCAGCTTTTTCCGTCCGGTCCCTCGCCGTGATAGGCGTTGACGTTCTGTCCGATCAGCGTGAGCTCGCGCACGCCGTTCTCGGTGAGCCGCTTCACGTCGTCGACGATCTTTGTCACCGGCCGCGAGACTTCCGAGCCACGCGTGTAAGGCACGACGCAGAAGGTGCAGAACTTGTCGCAGCCTTCCTGCACCGTGACGAAAGCGGAAATGCCGCGGGCGCGGATCGCGCCGGGCTTGGGCTGGGCCAGGAAGCCGAACTTGTCCTGAGCCGGGAATTCGGTCTCGATGGCGCGGCCTTCATTGCCGGCGCGCTTCAACAGCTGCGGCAAATGATGATAGCTCTGCGGTCCCACCACGACGTCGACCGCGGGTGCACGGCGCACGATCTCCTCGCCCTCGGCCTGTGCCACGCAGCCTGCGACCGCGATCTGCATGGTACGCCCGTCGCGCGCGGCGGCGTCCTTGGCGACGCGCAGGCGGCCGAGCTCCGAATAGACCTTTTCCGAGGCCTTCTCGCGGATATGGCAGGTGTTGAGGATGACGAGGTCGGCGTCATCAGCGCTGGCCGTCTCCACGAATCCTTCCGGGGCCAGCGTGTCCACCATGCGCTGGGCATCGTAGACGTTCATCTGGCAGCCATATGATTTGATGTGCAGCTTGCGCGGCGGCGTCATGGAATCCGGAATTGAGGTGGAGGACCGCCCTCAGATATAGGCTGGGGAGGCGAAAATCCAGCGATTGGCGCCCTTTGGGCTGTCATTCCGGGGCGAGCGCTGGCGGGAAGTGCGGAATCCCGCCAAAACCTCGGGATTCCGGGCGTGTGCGTGTCCCGGCAGCCGCCAGCTGCACTCAGAAAATACCCTGAATCAGCCCGCCAGGGTGTCCGCCGCGACCCGCCGGACCAGCTCCGGCAATTGCCGCATATCGTCGAACGTCAATCCGGCCCCGGCGGCCCGGAGCCTTTCAGCGTGGCCCGGCGGGCAATGGCTGCCACCGTGAAAGCCCAGCACGGTCATCCCGGCGGCATGCGCGCCGGTCACCCCGGGGACGCTGTCCTCGATCACGAGGCACCGCTCCGGCGCGACTTTCATCTGCGCGGCGGCGAACAGAAAAAGATCGGGCGCGGGCTTGCCGCGCGCGACCTGGCTCGCGGAAAAGATGTTCGGCGCAAGCAGATCGTAGAGACCGGCGCAGGTCAGGCCATGATGGATCTTCTCCGGTGTGCCGCTCGACGCAACGCATTTGGGCAAATCGATTGCGCCAATCGCTGCGGCCACATGGGTGATCGGCTGCAAATCGCTGGCATAAAATTGCAGCGTCGCAGCATTCACTTGGCTTTCGAGATCATCGGGAAGATTGCGGCCGATCTCCTGTTCGACCATTCGCCGTGCATCTTTCTCGGATACGCCGAGGAAGCGGACCAGCACCTGCTCCGATGTGATCGGATAGCCGTGCCTCGACAGCACATCTGCATGCGCGCGACAGGAGATCACCTCGCTGTCCACGAGCACGCCGTCGCAATCGAAGATGACGAGATCGATCGCCACTTAACTTGTGGGTTTCTCGTCGTCGAGCGGGACGCAATAGAGTTCGAGCCGATGATCGACCAGCTTGTAGCCGAGCTTGCGGGCGATCTCCGCCTGGAGCTTCTCGATCTCCTCGGAGGTGAACTCGATCACCTTGCCGTCGCGCAGGTTGATGAGGTGGTCGTGATGGCTGTCGCGCATCTGCTCGTAGCGCGCGCGGCCTTCGCGGAAATCATGGCGCTCGATGATGCCCGCATCTTCGAACAGCTTGACGGTCCGATACACGGTCGAGATCGAGATCTTGTCGTCGACCGCGACACAGCGGCGATATAGTTCCTCCACATCGGGATGATCGACCGCCTCCGCGAGCACGCGGGCGATGACACGACGCTGCTCGGTCATGCGCATGCCTGTGGCGGCACAGCGCGCCTCGATGCCGGACGCCTTGGAAGCGGGGGAAGGTTTAAGACCAGTCATGTGATGTCCGCCTGACGGGGCGCTTTCTGCCATCAATGTTACGACAAGTCACGTCGCATCAGAAGTGCGTTCAATTGTTCCCCGTTCGGCTGCTTATAGTAGCGTTCGCGGCGTCCGACCACCATGAATCCGGCTCGGTCGTAGAGCCGCCGCGCCGGCTGGTTATTTTCCTCGACCTCAAGAAATATTGTGCGCACGCCGCGTCCTGCCAGGTGGCCGAGATGGGTCATCAGCAGCGTGCGAGAGAGGCCGCGGCCGCGATGGGCCTGATCGACCGCGATCGAGAGAATCTCTGCTTCGTCTGCGCCGATCCGCGACACCGCGAAGCCCACGGTCTTGCGGCCGAGCCGCAACCGGTGCACCAGCGTGTTGCGCTCGCTGAGCATGCTCTCGAACTCGCCTTCGCCCCAACCGCGCGCGAAGGAGGCGCCGTGGAGTTGCGCAAGCCGTGCGACGTCGCGCGCGACAGCCGGCTCGACGACGGCCGTACCGCCGCGCCACCATTCCGACAACCATTTCATCGTGAGCTTGCGGCTTGTGCTGCAAGCGGCAGTTGTGCGGGCGGCTTTGCGTCGGGCGCCCGCAGATAGAACGGCCGCGCCGGATTTGTCGCGGGATCGGCGGCGGCGCCAAGCCATGCGACCCAGCCGATGTCGGGCGCGGGCTGCGCGTCGACCGCGACCGGCTGCGGCATATCTTTCGGCCAGCGCTCGGCGAGGATCTTCGCGGCATTGCCGACCAGATGCGGCGCGCCGAATTGCGACGCCGCGATCGCCTCGTCGATGGGAGCGACGCCCGGCCGCACCAGCTGACTGCCGTCACCGGCCACGATCTGGAAATAGACGTGGTCGTGCCGCGCGTCGATCGCCGAGATCACCGGCGCCGCTCCGCTCTGGCCGACGACGGCGGCGGCATAGGCCGACAAGGTGGTCAGGCCGACGGCGGGCCGCTTCGCAGCAAGCGCAAGGCCGCGGGCGGCCGAAATGCCGACGCGCAGGCCGGTGAAACTTCCGGGGCCCATGGTGACCGCGATGCGCTCGAGCGCTGTGAAGGCGAGGTTGGCTGACTGCATCACGCGCGCGATCATCGGCATCAGCGCTTCGGCGTGGCCGCGCTTCATCAGAAGCTGCTCCTGCGCGAGGAGCTGGCCGGCATCGGTGTCGAGAACGGCAACCGCGCACGCTTCCAGCGCGGTATCGATGGCAAGGATCAGCATGGAACGATGGTAGCACCATCCGTCATGGAATGCTCGTCATCATGGCCGGGCTTGTCCCGGCCGTCCACGCCTTTGCGGCCCCAGCCTACATCGGCCGGACTTCGACCACGTCGGGGACGAAGTGCTTGAGCAGGTTCTGGATGCCGTGCTGGAGCGTCGCGGTCGATGACGGGCAGCCGGCGCAGGAGCCCTTCATGTTGAGATAGACGATACCATCCTTGAAGCCGCGGAAAGTGATGTCGCCGCCGTCATTGGCGACCGCTGGCCGCACGCGGGTCTCGATCAGATCCTTGATCATGTCGACCGTCTCGGCATCGGCTTCGTCAAAGAACTCGTCCTCTTCGTCGAGATCGACATCGCTCGCGGCCGCACCGTCGGCGAGCAGCGGCGCGCCGGACATGTAGTGCTCCATGATGGCGCCGAGGATCGCGGGCTTGAGCTGTTGCCATTCACCGTTCGCCTTGGTCACGGTGATGAAGTCCGAGCCGTAGAACACGCCGGTGACGCCGGGGACTTCGAACAGCTTTTCGGCGAGCGGCGAGCGTGCGGCCGATTCGCGGTTGGCAAATTCCATCGGTCCGCCGTCGACCACGACGCGGCCGGGAATGAACTTCAGCGTGGCGGGATTGGGGGTGGCTTCGGTTTGAATGAACATGGTTTTCTCCAGACGTCGCCGGTTCAAGGCCGGCGCGTGCTCTATCCACTAGCAGATGGCGACGGCGAACGCACGGTCAAGGGGTAAGCTGGCCGTTCACCTGTTATATCAGCGGGTTAGGGTACCCGCTTCTTCCCTCTGCCGGCTAACGGGGCGAGGCGAACGAGCAGCAGTCTAGGACAGCGAATCCACGCTCTGGTCGCTGAGCGCGCCGGAAATGACCGTCACCGGCACCGGGAACGTGCCCAGCGCGTGCGCGAGCAGCGCGACCAATGGCCCCGGGCCTTCCGCGCCCGGGTTCGCGGCGAGCACCAGCATGGCGATGTCGGGGTCCTCGTCGATCACCGCCAGCAGCTGTTCCATCGCAGCGCCTTCGCGGATCACCCGTTCCGGCGTGATCGCGGCGATGCCGTTGGCGCGGCCGGCGGCACGGTCGAGCGCGGCTTCGGCCGCCTCATGCGCTTCGGCGCGCATGATGTCGGCGACCCCCAGCCATTCCTGGCTCTGCTGTTCGGGCTCGATGATGCGGAGCATCACCACGCCGCCACCGGCCCGAATCGCCCAGCGGCTGGCGTAATAGACCGCGCGATCCCATTCGGCGGTGTCGTCGACGATGACGAGGCATTTGGGCTTGTGACCCGGCTCGAAGCAAAGTCGCTTGCTGGTCATGCATGTCCCGGAATGTCCACGCTGACATGCTGCCACACTCCGTCGTACTTGGGGAGAGCAGAAGCGAGCCGGCGCCGTGGCGTCGGCCGCGTTTTCGCGAACTTATTATCAGCGCCGACGGATGAAGCCCACGATGTCCTTCGAGAGCGTCATGGTCTCGTCGGCAATCGCGCGCGCGCGGTCGGCGCCATCGTTCAGGATCGCATCGATATGGCCGGGGTCGGCGACGAGGCGCTTCATCTCGCCGGCAATCGGCGCGAGCTTCGTGACGCACAAATCCACCAGCGCGTTCTTGAAGCTGGAGAACTGGCCGCCGCCGAAATCCCTGAGCACGTCGGCCTTGGAGCGGCCGGAGAGCGCGGCGAAGATACCGACGAGATTGTCGGCCTCGGGACGCGCTTCCAGACCCTTCTCCTCGGTCGGCAGCGGCTCCGGGTCGGTCTTGGCCTTGCGGACCTTCTGCGCGATGGTGTCGGCGTCGTCGGTCAGATTGATGCGCGAATTATCCGACGCATCCGACTTCGACATCTTCTTGGTGCCGTCGCGCAAGCTCATCACGCGCGTCGCCGGGCCCGTGATCAAGGGTTCCGGCAGCGGGAAGAACAGGCCGTCATTGGCGCCGAGGTTGCGGATCGACTCAGCGAAGTCGTTGTTGAACTTCTGCGCGATGTCGCGCGACAGCTCGAGATGCTGCTTCTGGTCCTCGCCGACCGGCACGTGGGTGGCGCGGTAGAGCAGAATGTCAGCCGCCATCAGCACGGGATAGTCGAACAGACCGACGGAGGCGTTCTCGCGGTCCTTGCCGGCCTTCTCCTTGAACTGGGTCATACGGCCGAGCCAGCCCATGCGCGCGACGCAGTTGAAGATCCAGGCGAGCTCGGCGTGGCCCGAGACCTGGCTCTGGTTGAACACGATGTGCTTGCTCGGATCGATGCCGCTGGCGATGAACGCCGCGGTCACCTCGCGGGTGTTGCGCGCGAGCTCGACTGGTCCGCCCCAGACGTCCACGCCCTGCGTGATCGCGTGCATGTCGACGACGCAATAGATGCAGTTGTGGGTTTCCTGCATCTTCACGAAGTTGACGATTGCGCCGAGATAATTGCCGAGGTGCAGATTGCCCGTCGGCTGGACGCCCGAAAAAACCCGTTCAACGAATGGCATGGCAGCTTCCCTGCAAGATACGGGGCGTCGTTTCCAACAGCGGCGCTGCCCCGTCAAGGGAATTTCGCTGACTTCAGGCGCCGGGATCGGGCTGGGCGGGGCGCTTCAAGGCACCGGCCGCCTCGCGCCAGGACGCGACGCGGAGGATTTGCAGGAGCAAGCCATAGACGACGATTCCGGCGGCGATCTGTGATCCCAGCGCAATGAAGCGGATGAGCCCATGGGCCTGTGAAGGCAAGAGGCCCGCGGTCAGCCACAGCAGGCCGCCCATGGCGAGCGCGGCGAGCACGATTCGCGGCAGCCGCTTGCGGGCGGCGGCGTCGACCGAGAAGCCGAATTCACGCGTGCCTTTCCGGAGCAGCGAGATCGCACTGCTCCAGGCGCCGGCGGCAATGCTGGCGGCGATCCCGCTCGCGCCGAAGAAGTGACCGAGCAGGATCGCGAGCGCGACCGCGACCACGAACCCTTTCGCGGTCACCAGCAGCGGCGTCATCGTGTCGCTGCGGGCAAAATAGGCCGGGGACAGCGCTTTGATCAGCACATGCGCCGGCAGTCCCAGCGCCAGCCACATCAGGGCATGCGCCGTGGACGCGCTGTCCTCCGCGCCAAAGGCGCCGTGTTCGAACAGCAGCCGCACGGTCGGCTCGGCCAGCACGATCAGGCCGAGCGTCGCCGGCAATGCCAGCCCGGTCGCGAGTTCCAGCGCGCGCGATTCCACATGCGCAACCGCGTCACGGTCACCGCTCCTCGCCGCGCGCGTCAGCTCCGGCACCAGCACCGTACCCATGGCGACGCCGACAATACCGAGCGGCAGCTCGATCAAGCGGTTGGCGAAATAGAGCCAGGAGACCGCGGCCGGCGTGGCGGAGGCGATGATCGCGCCGGCAACCATCAGCCATTGCGGGCCGGAGCTCGCGATCATGCCCGGGATCGCCTTGGCGAAGAAGCCGCGCATGTCCTTGTCGAAGCTCACGCGCAACGGTGTCGCCAGACGCGCACTTCGCTGCGACAGCAGCATCAGGAGCTGCAACAGGCCGGCGATGCCGACGGAGGCCGCCAATATCCACGCGGCGACGGTCGCGTCGACGTGCCACAGCAGGAGTGTTGTGATCGCAGCGATCAGGGCGATGTTGAACAGCAGCGGCGAGAAGGCGGTGAGTGCAAAGCGCCCCTGCGCGTTGAGCAGGCCCATCAGCACCGTGACGGGTCCCGCGAAGGCGAGATAAGGCAGCATCAGCCTCGCATTCTGGACGGCGAGATCGAGCGATGCGCTGCCGACGAAGCCCGGCGCGATGATCATGATGATCAGCGGCATCAGCAGTGCAATCACGATTGAGATTGCGATCAGGCCCGCGCTCGCGGTGCCGAGCACGCGTCCCGCGAACGCCGCGGCAGCCGCCTCGCCGTCGCGGTCACGAACGCGCAGCCAGGCCGGGATCAGCGCCGCATTCAGGGCCCCCTCGCTGAGCAGGCGCCGCACCACATTGACGAGCTGAAATGCCGCCAGAAACGCGTCCGCCACGGCGCCGGTGCCGAGCAGCGCCGCGATCAGGGAATCGCGTGCAAAGCCCAGCAGCCGTGAAGCCAGTGTCCCCGTCGAGACGGTCAGGAAGGAGCGGATCATCGGAACTGCATAATACCGTTGCTTGCCCGCGAAGGGCCGGCCGTGATAGGCCGCGAGCCAGATTTCAGACCGACAGGAAGCGGATTTCCGCGGGTATCGCAATCCGCCAAACAGGATCAAGGTGAATGGCTGACGTGAAATATGACGTTCTCGGCATCGGCAACGCGCTGTTCGACGTGCTGGTCAAGACCGACGAAGCCTTTCTGGGCAAGCACGGCATGACCAAGGGCAGCATGTCCCTGATCGACGAGGCGCGGGCCGCCGCCATCTACAAGGACATGGGCCCGGCGACGGAAGTTTCCGGCGGTTCGGCCGCCAACACCATCGTCGGCATCGGCAGCCTCGGGGCGCGCGCCGCCTATGTCGGCAAGGTCAAGGACGACCAGATCGGGAAGCTCTACGTCCACGACATCCGCGCGGCCGGCGTCGCCTTCAACACGCCCGCGGCGAAGGACGGTCCTGCGACCGGCTGCTCCTACATCCTGGTGACTGACGACGGCGAGCGCACCATGAACACCTATCTCGGCGCCGCGCAGGACCTGTCGCCCGCCGACATCGACCCGGCCGAGATCGCCGCGGCCGGCATCGTCTACCTCGAGGGCTATCTCTGGGACCCCAAGAACGCCAAGGACGCCTTCGTCAAGGCGGCCAAGATCGCTCATGATGCCAAGCGCAAGGTGGCGCTGACGTTGTCGGATTCCTTCTGCGTCGATCGTTATCGCGACGAGTTCCTGGGGCTGATGCGCAACGGCACCGTCGATATCGTGTTCGCGAACGAGTCCGAGCTGCATTCGCTCTACCAGACCTCGGACTTCGACACCGCGCTCAAGCAGCTGCGCAACGACGTCAATCTCGGCGTGGTCACCCGCAGCGAGAAAGGCTGCGTGGTGGTGACGCCAACTGACGCAGTCGCAGCCCCGGCGTCTCCGATCGCGAAACTCGTGGACACCACCGGGGCCGGCGATCTCTTCGCCGCCGGCTTCCTGTTCGGTCTGGCGCGCAACCTGCCCCACAAGCAGTGCGGCGAACTCGGCGCGCTCGCGGCCGCCGAAGTGATCCAGCACATCGGCGCGCGTCCACAGGTGTCGCTGAAGGAGCTCGCCGGGCAGCGCGGGCTGACGGCTTAAGGTGGAATAGCCTCATCCTCGCTGTCATCGCCCGGCTTGGCCGGGCGATCCAGTACTCCGAGACGGTCGTGGTTCTATCGAGAGGCTCCGGCGTATTGGATTCCCCGCCTTCGCGGGGAATGACAGCTGCGGCTCACGCCGTCTTCGCGGCTTTCAGTCCAAGCCGTTGCTCCACGTCGTCGCGCATCAGGAATTTCTGGACCTTTCCGGTCACGGTCATCGGAAACTCGTCGACGAATTCCACGTACCGCGGAATCTTGTTGTGGGCGATCTGGCCGTCGCAGAAGGTGCGCACCTCTTCCTTCGTCAGCGTCTCGCCGGGCCTGACGCGGATCCAGGCGCAGAGCTCCTCGCCGTAGCGGGTATCCGCAACGCCAAAGATCTGCACGTCCTGAATCTTGGGATGGCGGTAGAGAAATTCCTCGATCTCGCGGGGATAGAGGTTCTCGCCGCCGCGGATCACCATGTCCTTGATGCGGCCGACGATGTTGCAATGCCTGGTCGTCGATGATGGCGATGTCGCCGGTATGCATCCAGCCTTTGGCGTCGAGCACATCCGCGGTCTTCTCCGGCTCCTCCCAGTAGCCCAGCATCACGCTGTAGCCGCGGGTGCAGAGCTCGCCCCGTTCGCCGCGCTTGACGATCTTGCCCTCGAGATCGACGACCTTGACCTCGACATGCGGATGGATTCGCCCGACCGTCGAGACGCGGCGATCGAGCGGGTCGTCGACGGCGCTTTGGAAGCTGACCGGGCTTGTCTCGGTCATGCCATAGGCGATCGTGACCTCGCCCATGTTCATCTCGCTGTTGACGCGCTTCATCACCTCGATCGGGCAGGGTGCACCGGCCATGATGCCGGTGCGCAGCGATGTCAGATCGAAGTTTGAGAATTCGCCGTGGTCGAGTTCGGCGATGAACATGGTCGGCACACCGTACAGCGCGGTGCATTTTTCCTGCTCGATCGTCCGCAGCGTTGCCAGCGGATCAAACCCCTCGCCGGGATAGACCATCGTTGCGCCGAGCGTGACGGAGGCGAGGTTGCCCATCACCATGCCGAAGCAATGATAGAGCGGCACCGGAATGCAGATGCGGTCCTGTTCGGTCAGGCGCATGGCGCGGCCGACGAAATAGCCGTTGTTGAGAATGTTGTGATGGGTCAGCGTCACGCCCTTGGGCGATCCCGTCGTTCCGCTGGTGAACTGGATGTTGACGGCGTCGTCGAATTGCAGCGAGGCACTGAGCGCGGCGAGCTGTTCGCGATGCAGGGTACCGCCCATGCCGGCGACCTCGTCGAACGGGATCGTGCCCGGGCAGGCGGGGCCGCCGATCTGGATCACGATGCGCAAGGCCGGCAGCCGCGCCGCGCGCAATTGCCCGGGCTTGGCGCTCGCGAGCTCCGGCAACAGCGTGTTGAGCATGTCCATGTAGTTGCTGGTCTTGAATGCCGTCGCGGTGACGATGGCGCTGCATCCGACCTTGTGAAGCGCGAATTCCAGCTCGCTCAGCCGGTAGGCCGGATTGATCGTCACCAGGATGAGGCCGGCCTTGGCGGCGGCAAACTGGGTCAGTGTCCATTCCGGCCGGTTCAGCGACCAGATGCCGATCCGCCCGCCGCGTTCGAGGCCGAGCGCGACAAAGCCGGCGGCGAGCGCGTCGACCCGCGCGGCAAACTCTCCCCATGTCCATCTCACGCCGTGGCCGGGCGAGACCAGCGCCTCACGATCGCTCCAGCGCCGCGCGGCCTGATCGAGGCTGCGCCCGATGGTGTCGCCGAGCAGCGGCGTGTCGGAGGTGCCGCAAACGTAACTGTCGGCTTTGTCTGCCAAGATCGTGTCCTCCAGTCGGCTGCGTGCACGGCCGGGACAACAAGCCCGGCCGTGACGCGTCGTGAGAGTCAGGCGCGCCTCACGCCGCCTTCTGCCCGCTTCCCGCATCGAGCCCGGCATAGACGCCGCGCTCGAAGCCGGCAAAAGCCTCCAGACACTTTGCGTCGGCGAATGGCAGCAGCTGCATCAGGATCACGCCGGTGACGTCGCGCGCCGGGTCGATCCAGTAATAGGTGTTGGCGAGGCCCGCCCAGGCGAGGCTGCCCGCGCTGCGGCCCTCGGCGGTCTTGGCGGTGTTGATCATGAAGCTGAGGCCCCACTTCTTCACCTGCTCCGGATAGAGATCGACGTCATTGGTGTACATCGGCGCCGCCGTGGTCATCTTGCCCATGGCGAGGTCGCCGATGTGGTTCTGCCCCATCGTCGCGATGGTCTCGGCCTTCAGCACCTGATTGCCGTTGCCGCGGCCCTTGTTCAGGATCATCTGGGTAAACTTGATGTAGTCGGCCGCGGTCGAATAAAGGCCGCCGCCGCCCATGTGGAATTCCGGCTCCTGCTCGAGCTCGAACGGGATCGCGGCGAGCTGGCCATCCTCGCCGCGCGCATGCATGCCGACCAGACGCTTGCGCATGTCGTCGGTGATCTTGAAAGCGGTATCGCTCATGCCGAGCGGTGCGAACAGATTGTCGCGCAGATAGGCATCGAGGCGCTTGCCGCTGACGGCTTCCACCGCCTTGCCGACGAAATCGATATTGGTGCCGTATTCCCAGCGCGTGCCGGGGTCGGTCATAACCGGCGTCTTCAACGCCGCGTTCTGGCAGGTGGTGATGGCGGGGATGCGGGATTTCTCGAGATGGATCGCGAGATCGCCGTTCCACATGTTGTAGGCAAAGCCGGCGGTGTGGGTCATGAGCTGGCGCAGCGTGATCGGCCCCTTGGCCGGCCGCAGCTTGGCTTCGCCCTTGGCATCGAAACCTTCGAGCACCTGCGGCTTGGCGAGATCGGGCAACACCTCGCCGATCGGCGCATCCAGCGACAGCTTGCCTTGCTCGACGAGCTGCATCGCGCCCGCTGATGTCACCGCCTTCGTCATCGATGCGATCCAGAACACGCTGTCGGCGGTCATCGCATCCGGCTTGGACAGGTCGCGTTTGCCGAACGCGCCCTGATACAGCACCTCGGTACCGCTGGCGGCGATGGCGACGACGCCGGGAATCTCCCTGGCCTCGCTCTTCTGGCGCAGAATCTGGTCGATCTCAGCTTTGCCTTGCATCCGCGTTTCCTCCGGTTTGATTATTGTTGGAAGCGATCGATTGTCCTCCCGCGTGCGCCGCGCGGCAAGCACATCCGCGTACCTGCCGCGGTCGCGATGTCGTGACTTGACGGTCGGCTCCCCTCGCACGACGACAAGGCGGCTGACCTGCAACACTCCGTCACAATCTGTGGTGGATGGCCGCAACCAGCCGTGACCGTGGATGGGTGCTGGCGAGATGTTTCGACTGTTTGAAGCACTTGAAACATTTTGTGAGCTGCGGCGTTCAGCTCTCGGCCGATCGACGGTCGACGTTAAGACTTGATGCAAATTGGCGGCCGCCCACCGGCCGCGAGGGGGGACCTCAGATGATTTCGACCTGGAGCGAATGGAAGCGCTATCCCCGTCCCGGACGGGGCGAGAATCTCGAAGCGCCGATCGCGCCCGGCATCTACGAGGTCCGCATCGCCGGCACCGGCGCACTTTATTCCTTCGGCGCTGTCGACAATCTGGCACAGGCGCTGGCGCTGCTGCCGGTCGGTTCAAAGTCCTGGTTCGGCCGCCGCAACGCGTCCGACGTTCCTGATCTCGAATACCGGACCTGCGCAACCTCCTCGAAGGCCGACGCCAAGGCCGCCGCCGAGCGCATGATCGGGCGGCGCGAGACCTATCTGAGCGGCGCGGCGTAACTCCGCCGCTCCGAGCCTGGCTCCCAGCAGATGTGCGTTGCGGGACGGTGCATTGCGCGCCGCGTCTCCCTATATTCCGGCCGAACCGGAACAGCCCGCAAAAGCCCCGCAGGAGCAACGCCATGACCCCGACCGCCGCCGCACGTGCCCAGCACGCCACGTCCAATCTGCGCGACCGGTTGAAGGACCCGTCGCTGCTGAAGGAGGCCTGTTACATCGACGGCACCTGGGTCGGC
The DNA here is from genome assembly GCF_055807635.1 of Bradyrhizobium sp. Kon56. Lineage (NCBI taxonomy): Bacteria > Pseudomonadati > Pseudomonadota > Alphaproteobacteria > Hyphomicrobiales > Nitrobacteraceae > Bradyrhizobium > Bradyrhizobium sp. Kon56. The sequence goes on from NZ_JBVVOU010000002.1 coordinate 455,865, forward strand.
TCGCCGGTCTTCGCCGTCAACAATCCCGCAACCGGCATCGAGCTTGCAAAGGTTCCGCAGCTTTCGGCCGATGACGCCACCAGGGCGGTCGAGGCCGCCGAGCGCGCGTTCCCGGGCTGGGCCAAGCACACCGCCAAGCAGCGCTCCAATATTTTGCGCAAATGGTTCGAGCTGATCATCGCCAATCGCGAGGACCTCGCGCTGATCCTCACCTCCGAGCAGGGCAAGCCGCTCGCCGAAGCGCTCGGCGAGGTCGACATCGGCGGCGCCTATGTCGAATTTTTCGCCGAGGAGGCCCGCCGCGTCTATGGCGAGACGATTCCGACGCAGCGGCCGGATGCGCGCTTGCTCGCGATCAAGCAGCCGATCGGCGTCTGCGGCGCGATCACGCCGTGGAATTTCCCGAACTCGATGATCACACGAAAGGTTTCGCCGGCGCTTGCGGCCGGGTGCACCGTGGTGCTGAAGCCCGCCAATGAAACGCCGCTGTCGGCGCTGGCGCTTGCCGCGCTCGCGGAGAGAGCCGGCGTGCCCAAGGGTGTGTTCAACATCGTCACGGGCGATGCAGCGCCGATCGGCAAGGTGTTGTGCGAGCATCCGGCCGTGCGTTTCGTCGGCTTCACCGGCTCGACCGCGGTCGGCAAGATTCTCTACCGGCAGGCCTCCGTCGGCGTGAAGCGGCTCGGCCTCGAGCTCGGCGGCAACGCGCCGTTCGTGGTGTTCGACGACGCCGACATCGATGCGGCGGTCGACGGCGCGATCGTCTCGAAATACCGCAACATGGGCCAGACCTGCGTCTGCGCCAACCGCATCTACGCCCAGGACAAGATCTACGACGAGTTCGTGCAGAAGCTGTCGAAGAAAGTCGCGGCGATGAAGATCGGTGACGGTACCGAGAACGGCGTCACGCAGGGCCCACTGATCAATTTGAAAGCGGTCGACAAGGTCGAGCGCCATATCGCGGAGGCCGTCAAGCGCGGCGCCAGGATCGTCACCGGCGGCAAGCGCAGCGAGCTCGGGCGTTCGTTCTTCGAGCCGACGGTGCTTGCCGACGTCGAGCCGGACTCGCTGGTGGCGCAGGAGGAAACCTTCGGCCCGCTCGCACCGGTGATCCGCTTCAAGGACGAGGCCGACGTCATCGCGATGTGCAACGCCTCGCCGTTCGGGCTCGCCTCCTACTTCTACTCCCGCGATCTCGGCCGCGTCTGGCGTGTCGCCGAGGCGCTGGAATCCGGCATGGTCGGCGTCAACACCGGCCTGATCACCACCGAAGTGGCGCCCTTCGGCGGCGTCAAGGAAAGCGGCCTCGGCCGCGAAGGCTCGCATCACGGCATGGAAGAATATGTCGAGATCAAATATGTGATGATGGCGGGGGTTTAGCTGCTGGTCGCCGTGGCCTGAAACGCGGCATCTACGGCGTTCGCCGTCCTCCCGTGAGGGCCTAACGTTCTCTGCAGCAGGGCTCAATGCAACGGCCCCTACGCAGGAGAACGTGATGACCAAACTAAGTGAGCTGGCGATCGAAGCCCATGGTGGGCTTCAGCGCTGGAACCAGTTCGAGCAGGTCGCGGCCGACCTTCAGCAGGGGGGCGTGTTGTGGTCCTTGAAAGGGCAGCCTGAGACGCTTCAGCAGACCACCGTGACGGTTGGTCTGCGCCAGGAATGGGCGTCCCACTCGCCCTTCGGCGCCGAGCGCCGCCGTTCGCGGTTCGAGCCGGGGCGGGTCGCCCTCGAAGCGGCCGACGGCACGGTGCTCGACGAGCTTCGTGACCCGCGCAGCAGCTTTGCAGGTCATACTCTGCAAACGCCGTGGACCGATCTCCAGCTCGCCTATTTCGCCGGCTGCGCCATGTGGACTTACCTCAACACCCCGTTCGTGCTCGCCTGGCCGGGAGTCGAGGCAGAAGAGCTGGAGCCGGTGCGTACGAATGACGGGCTGTGGCGCCGTCTTGCGGTCCGTTTTCCAAATGGCATCGCAACGCACAGCGCGGTGCAGACGCTCTATTTCGATGCGGACGGACTCTTGAAGCGGCACGATTACGACGTGGAGATCGCCGGCAATACGCCCGGCGCGCATCTGATCGATGGCTATGTCGAGGTCTCGGGCATCCGGTTTCCGACCAAGCGTCGCATTTATGCACGGCAACCCGACGGCAGCTTCAGCACCGAGCCGCTGGTCGTCTCGATCGATCTGTCCAATATCCGGCTGAGCTGATTTGAGGCACGTCAGAGCATGGCGAGTGGCCCAGCCTCCTTGCGGAAGGTCCGCGGCGCCTCGCCATGCACGCGGACAAAAGCCTGTCGCATGCGCTCACGGGTCGCAAAGCCGGTCTCGCGCGCCACGACCTCGATCGGCAAACGAGTCTGCTCCAGCATCAGCTTCGCGGATTCGAGGCGCAAGGCTTCGACGGCCTTGGCCGGCGTCGTGCCGGTCGCCGAGCGGAAGAGTCGCGTGAATTGCCGCGGGCTGAGACAGGCGGCGCGGGCCAAATCCTCGATCGTGAGGCTCTCGCGCAGGTTTTGCCGGGCGTAGTTCAGGGCCTTCTGGATCCTGTCTTCGCTCGTTCCCACCTCCAGCAAAACCGAATGCTGCGATTGTCCGCCGGGGCGGCTGTGGTACATGACCATGCCTTTGGCCACGGAGCGAGCCCTCTCGGCACCGAGATCTCGTTCGATCATGCCGACGACCATGTCGGTGCCGGCGCTCATGCCGGCAGACGTCCAGATCTGGCCGTCGGCAATGAAGATCTTGTCGGCGTCCACATTGCAACCCGGGAATCTGGCCTGCATCTCCTGTGCGTAGCGCCAATGCGTGGTCGCTCGCCGCCCGTTCAACAGCCCGGCGTCACCGAGCACGAACGAGCCGAGACAGATCGACGAAACCCGCCGCGCATTCCGGGCCGCTGCGCGAAGCAGCCAGACGAGGCCGGGTGATGAGGTTGGAATGTCGAGGCCCGCCGCGACGATGAGGGTGTCGAAAGCGGCCTGATCGAAAGGCTCCGTCATGACTTGCATCCCAGCAGACGAGGTGACCAGCCCGCCGTCTTCCGAGAACGCACGAACATCGTAGATTTTTTCTCCAGCCTGCTTGTTCGCCACGTCGAAAGCGGCGACGGCGCCGAAACAGACGGCCTGGAAGCTCGGAGACAGAACCAAGCCGATTCTCATGATGACTCCTGGATGCGACGGACCACCTGTTTGTGCGCCTGCTCCCCTCGCCAATTGGATGGCCGAAATGATGGCATCTACGTCCTGTCGATGCCGTAAGCCGGCTGATACGTCTCCACCCTCGAGCGCGGGAAGACGACATACATATGGCGAGCGTCATATATGGAGTGCTCGCCGTCGTGCCAGCAGCCATCCGTGCACTTCAAGAAAAAGGAAAAGGCATGTCCCTTGAAACGGCGCGAACGGAATTCATCGAGGCCGGCGGTATGCGCTTTGCCTTCAGGCGCCTCGACCCGGCAAAGGGTATGCCACTGGTCCTGCTTCAGCATTTCACAGGCAACATGGATTCCTGGGATCCGGCCGTGGTGAACCGGCTCGCGGAAACCAGGCCGGTCATCGTTTTTAACAATGCGGGCGTCGGCACGAGCTCCGGCGCGACGCCGGACAACGTCGAGCGGATGGCGGCGGATGCCGAAACTTTCATCAGGGCGCTCGATCTCGGTGAGGTCGATCTTCTCGGCTTCTCGCTCGGTGGCATGATCGCTCAGGTGCTCGCTGCCCGGGGGACGGGGCTCGTCCGCAAGATGATCGTGGCGGGAGCGGCGCCGCGCGGCGGCGAGGAGCATCTGATGGCCGTCGTCAACGACGCCTTTGCCCGTGGGGCTGCCGATGTCAGGCTGCCGCTGTTCTTTACGCCCTCCGAGGCCAGCCAGCGCGCCGGTAGGGGCTTTATCGCGCGAGCGACTGCGCGCGCACAGGACCGGGATCCCGAAAGCGGAGACAGTGTGAGCGAACCTCAGGCGAAGGCGATCATCACCTGGTGTGCCCGCAAGGACGAGGCGTCCATCCTCCGCGCAATCGCGCAGCCCACCTTGATTGTTCACGGCAGCGACGATTCAATGTTCCCGAGCATCAACGCCTACAACATGTTCAAGGCGATGAGTGATGCGCAGCTCATCCTGTATCCCGACTCCGGACACGGCGCACCTTTCCAATACCCGGATTTGTTCGTAGCACATTGCAGAACGTTTCTGGACGCGAGGGCTACCGCCTGAGCACCGCGATCGTGCGGTTCGCAAAGGTCAGCCGCTCCGCCATGACCGACACGAAATAGGTCAGCAGCTTGTGGCTGAGCGCTGGATCCTCGGTCTTGATGGCGTCGAACTGGTGCGTATTCAGCACGTAGAGCACGCTGTCGACCTCGGCCTGGATGGTCGCGCTGCGCGGTGTCTGTGACACCAGCCCCATCTCGCCGATCGTGGTGTAACGGCCGAGGCTGCGCACGCGTGTGGTGCGGTCGTGATCGGCCGGGATCATGATGCCGACGCGGCCGTCGAGGATGAAATGCATGGAATCGGCGGGGGCGCCGGCCTGCACGATGACCTCGCCGGCTTCGACCTCGATGCGCTGGCAGCGGCGGATCAGCTCGTCGGCGCCGTCTTCGCTGCCGAGCATTCGCGTGAACCAGTCACGCAGGCTGGCTTCTTCCTGCGCCAGCTCCTGATGCTGCGAGATGAGCTCGTTCTCGCACCATTCCAGCGCGCGATCGAGCTCGGGGATGATGGTGACGCCCTCGCCGACGAAGTCGCTGGAGCGCAGCACCTTCTCGGCCGCAGCCGACAGATGCACCAGGATCAGCTCGACTCCGAGATCGCCGGCGCTGCGCTTGATCTGGGCGAAACTATAGGCAGCCGATGAATCCACGCCGGTGACGAGCTTGAAGTCAAACAGCAGATAGCGGCACTCGGGGCGTTCCTGCAGCAGCTGCTTGACGTGCTGGTAGAGCCGGTTGGCGGAGCCGAAGAAGAGATAGCTCTGGAGATTGAGGCCCTGGATCTTGCCCCCGTGGGCAAGCAGCACGTCCTGGTCGTCGCGCGAGCGGTCGAGCGAGGAGCGGTACTCCGAGCCGTCGAAACTGTATTTGATCGACTCGACCCGCGCGGCGCTGAACGCAAACGTCGCGCAGCCGATGATGACGCCGATCAGGATGCCCGGAACGAAACCCCAGGCCACGATGATCGCGATGATGGCGATCAGCGAGAGATATTCGAGCTTCGACAGCCGCTTGCGCGACTCGATGATCCATTTGTGCAACTGGTCGGCGCCGAGATAGAGCAACAGCCCGCCGAGCACGCATTTGGGGATGAAGCCGAGCAGCTCGGGTGCGACGGCAAGCACCAGCAGCGACAGCGCTGCGGCGGTGAGGCCGGACAGTCGCCCGCGGCCGCCGCTGCTGAAATTGAGCATCGAGCGGCTGGTCGAGCTGCAACCGGGGTAGCCGCCCAGCATGCCGGTCAGGATGTTGGCGGCGCCGGTGACGTTCAGCTCACACTCCAGATTGGCTTCGCGATGCGTGGCCACCTCGATGCCGGTGGTGTTGAACAGCGTGCTGGAGGCCGTGACGAAGATGACGGCGACGACATTGCCAAGCAGGTCCGGTATGGCAAACCAGGGATAGCGGGCGAGATCGTCGGTATGCCAGGGCAGCATGAAGACCGCTTGCGGCGGTGGCTGAAAGGTCCAGCCCAATGTGCGCGCCTCATCGAAGGAAACGCCGGTGATCCAGAACGCCAGATGCGCGGTGAGCACGCCGCCGACCAGGATGATCGGCAGTCCGAACGGGCTGCGCGAGCGGTGCCAGGTGAGATACAGCACCAGCGCCATCGCGCAGGCGGCACCGAGCTCCAGCAGGATGGTGCGGTCGGCGAAGTGCGACAGCGTCGTGAACTGCAGCGGATGGTCGGTGATCACCCGGACCGCACCCATGACGATGAGAAGTCCGGTGGCGCCGAGGAAGCCGCCGACCACCGGATAAGGCACGTAACGGATGGCGCGGCCAAGCCGCGTCAGGCCCAGTCCACACAGCACCAATCCTGTCAGCATCGTCGACAGGCCGAGCGTGATCAGGATCGGGGACAGCAACGGCGTCGACAGGTTCGCCGTCTCGATGCGTTCGACCACCGAGGCCGCCAGGATACCCGTCACCGCGGCGGTCGAGCTGTCGGGGGCTGCAATCGCGAAGGGCAGCGAGCTGCCGAGCCCGACGACGGCCGCAAGCACCGCGGAGCTGACGAAAGTTGCCGTGATGCCGTAGGACAGATAGGGCGACAACGGCCCCGCGAAGATCAGCAGCGCGTAGGACAGTCCGAACGTGACGGTCAGGACGCTGGCGGCGCTCCCGCCCAATATATCGTTCAGCGCGCGCTTGAGGGCCGGATTGAGCCCGGTCGACGGAGTGAAGCCAATCGCTGGATCTGTCACGCCGTGCCACTCGCTGAGTATTCCCCTCCGAGAGGTAGACGACTGGAGACTTAGCGCAACAAGATTCTTGCAAGCCGGATGGAAGAAACCGAAGCGCCCGCCATTCGGTGTCGTCCTGGCGAAAGCCAGGACCCATTATCCCAGGGAGGAGTCGTGCCGCGAGGTGACGGCCACAGTCTTCGCCAAACCGCGCCCGGTGGTAATGGGTCCTGGATCGGCGCTCACTTCGTTCGCTGGTCCAGGACGACGCTAAGGCCTGCACTAGATCTTGAGTTCGCTTCCCGTCACGCGGCGATATGCTTCCAGATACCGCTTGCTGGTCGCGTCCACCACGCTTGCGGGCAAAGGCGGCGGCGGGGCGTCGCCGTTCCAGCGGCCGGCGCGGCGCTCGACATCGAGATAGTCGCGCAAGGGCTGCTTGTCGAAGCTCGCCTGCGGTTGGCCGGGTTTGTAGGCATCGACGGCCCAGAAGCGCGAACTATCCGGCGTCATGACTTCGTCGATCAGGATGATGCGGCCGTCCTTGTCGCGGCCGAATTCGAACTTGGTGTCGGCGATGATAATGCCCTGTTCGCGGGCGAGCTCCTCGCCGAGCGTGTAGATCGCGCGCGTCATGCTCTCGAGCGTGTAGGCCGTCTCGTCGCCGACAACCTCGCGCATTTTTGCGATGGTAATGTTCTCGTCATGGCCGGTCTCGGCCTTCGTCGCCGGGCTGAAGATCGAGGGCTCCAGCTTCTCGCTCTCGACCAGGCCCGCCTTCAGCTTCTCGCCGGCCAGAGTGCCGCTTGCTGCATATTCCTTCCAGGCCGAGCCCGACAGATAACCGCGGATCACGCATTCGATCGGAAACACCGTGGTCCGGCGGCACAGCATGGCGCGGCCGAGAATCTCGGCGCGATGCGGCTTCAAGGCCGGAACGGCGGCGATGATCTCGTCGGTGTCGGCGCTGATCATGTGATGCGGCACCACGCCTTCGAGCTCGTTGAACCAGAAGGCGCTGATTTGCGTCAGTACCGCGCCCTTCATCGGGATGGTCTCGCCCATCACGACATCGAAGGCGCTGATGCGGTCCGTGGTGACGAGCAGCAGGCGGTCGTCGTCGACGGCGTAGATATCGCGCACCTTGCCGCGCCCGATCTTGGGCAGGGGCAGGTCGCTGGAGAGCATGGTGGTCATCGGCAGAACTTTCGGGGCAAGGTCTTGCGACGGGACATCCGGCCGCGCCTGATCGCGCGACCGGAAGCCGGATTAGCCTATTCCGGCAGCGGAATGAACTCATGTTCCTGCGGAACTGCGGCGAAGCGGCCGGTTTTCCAGTCCCGCTTGGCCTGCTCGATCCGCTCCTTGCTGGAGGAGACGAAATTCCACCAGATGTGGCGCGGGCCCTCCAGGGCGTCGCCGCCCAGAAACATCATCCGCGTGGCTTTGAGCGCCTTCACCGTGATGCGGTCGCCCGGGCGGAAGATTAGCAGTCGCGGCCCTTCGTAGCGCTCGTTCGCGATCTCGACCTCGCCGTCGACCACGTAGATGGCGCGCTCCTCATGATCAGGGTCGAGCGGCACGACCGCGCCCGCGGCCGCCGTGACCTCGGTATAGAACCAGGGCGACACCATCGAAACAGGCGAGGTGACGCCGAAGGCCGAGCCCGCGATCACCTTCGCGGTGAAGTCGCGCTCGGTGACCATCGGCAGGTCAGCCGCGCCGTAGTGCTGGAATGACGGGGCGATCTCTTCCGATCCGGCCGGCAGCGCGATCCAGCTTTGCAGGCCCAGCATTTTCTGCCCCGAGGCGCGTTGTACATCCGGCGTGCGCTCGGAATGCGCGATGCCGCGGCCGGCCGTCATCAAATTCATCGCGCCAGGCTGGATCTCCTGGATGTTGCCCTCGCTGTCACGATGCATGATCGCGCCGTCGAACAGATAGGTGACCGTGGCAAGCCCGATATGCGGATGCGGCCGCACGTCCATGCCCTTGCCGGAGACGAACTGCACCGGCCCGAAATGGTCGAAGAAGATGAAGGGTCCGACCATCTGTCGCTTGCCGTGCGGTAACGCGCGCCGCACCGCGAAGCCGTCGCCGAGGTCGCGCGTGCGCGGCACGATGACGAGGTCGAGCGCATCGCAGGACATGGGATCACCGAGCACGGGATCGTTCGAGGGTTGCCAGCTCATGGCGGACTCCTTTTGGCTTTTTCGAGTTAAATCGTAGCAGGATTTCGCGTCGCCGTCGCGGCTAAGCCCGGACCCCATACTCGGCCGTCATCGCCCGCGAAAGCGGGCGATCCAGTACGCCGCGGCCTATCGGTTCGATTACAACCTTCTCGGAATACTGGGGTCAAGCCGGGCGATGACAGAGTGCGCGCGGCGAGCGATGGTGCTTGAAAAAACAGGCGCTACGAAGGATGTTCGGCCGATGTCAACCGCGACCCATCGCAGCACCCGATGACCCCAGCCGCAGCCGAGCTCGCCTTTCGCGCCGCCGCCGTGGCGCTGCTGCTGGTGCTGGCAGCGTCATTGCTCTCGGATTTCCCCAATGTGCTGGCGGCCCGGCTCGGCGCGGTCTTTGCGCTCGGCTCGGCCGCGCATGCGGCGAGCTATTCCGTCGGAATATCGTCGCTGGTCCCGGCATGGCATGCGCCGCTGATCGCGGTGTCGACCGGCAATATCGTGGTGTTCTGGCTGTTCACGCGGGCGCTGTTCGACGACGAGTTTCGCCTGCGCCGGTGGCACGGATTGACCTGGGGGCTGGTGACAGCCTTCAGCTTCGTCAGCTGTCTCTGGATCGCACCGAGCGGACATCTCCGGTTCTCGGTCACCGCGGTGAACCTGATCGTGCTCGGCTTCATTGCGCTCGCGATCATGCAGACGATCGGCTCATGGTCGGCCGATCTGGTCGAGCGCCGCCGCCGCGTCCGTGTCTTCATTGTCTGTGCTACCGCGCTCTATGGCGGATTGAACGCGCTGCTCCAGATCCTCGCCGGCAGCGACGTCGGCGACGTCGCCAATACCGTCAATACCGGCGTGCTTGCCAGCATCGTCGCGGCCATCGCCTATGCGATGATGCGCGTCGATGGCGCCGACCTGTTTCCAGCTGCTGCGGAGGCTGCGCCCGCGATCGCGGCGAGCCAGCCTGTCGGCGAGGATGCCGCCGACCAAAAGCTCATCGACGCCCTGATGCGGCTAATGGCGGACGAGCGGATCTATCGGCAGGAGAACATCAGCATCGGCGTGCTGGCGGGCCGGCTGAAAATTCCCGAATACCGGCTGCGCCGGCTGATCAACCAGGGGCTCGGCTACCGCAATTTCAATGTGTTCCTGAACAGCCACCGGATCGAGGAGGCCAAGGCCGCGCTGGCCGATCCCGCCCAGGCCGAGGTCCCGGTCATCACCATCGCGATGGACTCCGGCTTCCAGTCGCTCGGTCCCTTCAACCGCGCCTTCAAGGCCGTGACCGGCGTGACGCCGACGGAATATCGTCGGCTCAAGATGAATGCTATTCAATCTATAGCGCACTGAAATATCTAGCTTATTTTAGAATCGGCGAGCGTCTCGCTGCTTTCGGCTCTGCCGTTTTCCAAATCCGGCGAGCGGGCATCGCGTGAATGCCGCTTCGTCTCCGGCACGCGCCTCAAGCCGGAGCAAGCCCGTGACCCGCCGCCGCAAGATCGTCCTTCTCATCACCACCGTCGCCTTTGCCGGCCTCGCGCTCGGCGCGGTTCGCGCCCATGACCTGCCCAAGGTCGCCAATTCGTGGAGGCCGACATGGCCGCCTATGCAGCGAGCATGCCGCTTGCGACCGCGCCGGGCACCGTGTGGAATTATCACGATGGCAACACCATCATGCTCGCGCATCTGATCCGCAATGCCGCCGGCGGCAATCCCGAAGGAGCGCTTGCCTTCGCGCGCCGCGAATTGTTCGCGCCGCTTGGCATGCGACACGTCACGCTCCAGCTCGACGGCGCCGGCACGATCGAGGGGTCGAGCGAGATGCTCGCATCCGCGCGCGACTGGGCACGCTTCGGCCAACTCTATCTCAACGATGGCGTCGCCGGCGGCCGACGCATCCTGCCCGAGGGCTGGGTGAATTACTCGGCGTCGGCGACGCCCAATGCCTGGGTCGGTATCGGCGCCGGATTCTGGACCAACCAGGGCGACAGCTTTGGCGCGACCTTTCGCGTCGATCACGGCTGGCCGCGCGATGCCTTCTTCGCCAAGGGCACGATCGGGCAGTATACAATCGTGATTCCGTCGGAACGACTCGTGATCGTGCGGCTCGGCCGTTCGCCGAACTCACCGCCGGAAGCGGACGGTGTGTTTGATCTGGTGCGGGATGTGATTGCGGCAACGCGCGCTAAAGGGAAGGTGGCGGGGATGGATTGAGGTGCTTTACCTTCCCAGCTCCGTCGCCTTTGCCACGCGATCGAACCGCTCCAGCGTCATGATCGCGTCTGCGAATTTCTCCGCGCGCGCATTCAGCACCGGGCGTGCCAGCGTCAAGAATTTTTGCTGCATCGCCTGTGCATCCGGGAACGAGGTCGGCTCCCCCGAGGGATCGGCGTAGAGCCGCTCATGCACGCCGTCGTCCGTCGTGATACTCACGCGCGCGCCAAAGGGGTGGGTGCGGCCGATTTCGAGGCGATCGTCCTGCACTACGTCGAACTTGTCGGCGAGTGCGTCGATGGCGGCGTCGCCAAGACGATTGTAGTCGTCCCAGCCAAATGAGCCCTGGTCGAGCGCGAGCGCGCCGGTGAAGAACATCGAGAACTGGCCGCCGACGATCGAGGTCGGGTGGCGCTTGGTCGCGGCGTCGCCGGTGAGCGTGATGCCGTTGCGATGCAGGCCGATTTCGACCCGCTTGACCTGATCGGGCGTCAGATTGTGCTCGCGCCGCATTGCGATCAGCGCGTCGATCGCGGCGTGGGTATAGCGGCAGCTCGGATACGGTTTGACGCCGATCTTCATGGTCTCGTAGGTCTTGCCGAGCTCGGCGACCGCCTTGTCGGGATGCGCATCGTCGGTGTAGCCGGCGAGCAGGCCATGTTTGCCCTCCACGGATTCCGTCGCCCCGACGAAGTCGTTGCGCGCCAGCGTCGCGGCGATCACGCCATTCATCGCGGCGGCTCCGACCTGGTAGCGCTTGTTCCAGGCGCCATTGACCAGGAATTGCAGCGAGCCCGCGGCCTGGCTGCCGGCGACGCCGAAGGCGGCGATGAGCTGTTGCTCGGACAGGCCGAACAGTTTTCCGGCGGCCGCTGCTGCGCCATAGGTGCCAGCGGTGGCGGTCGGATGGAAGCCGCGCGCATAATGCGAGGTCGGGTCGAGCGCGTTGCCGAGCCGGCAGCAGACCTCATAGCCCGCAACGATCGCGGTCAGCACGTCGCGGCCCGACGCGCCGACCATCTCGCCGATGGCGAAGGCGGCCGGAACGACCGGCGCGCTCGGGTGCAGCGAGGAGTCCGCATGGGTGTCGTCGAAGTCGAGGGAATGGCCGAGCGCGCCGTTGAGCAGCGCCGCGACCGCCGGCGTCCAGGTCTTGCTGTCGCCGAACACGGTGGATTCGCCCCTGGTGTCGAGCGCGAGCGCCTCCAGCATCTTCAGGATCGAGGGGGTCGATTCCGCTTCGCTGCGGGCGCGGATGGCGCTGCCGAGGAAGTCCAGCGTCAGCACCTTTGCGCGATCCAGCACTTCCGCCGGAATATCCCCGTATTTCAGATTGAAGACATAGGCAGCGAGCGTTGCGGTTTCGTGGGCCATCGTGTTTCCTCGTTTTGGCGCGCAAGTTAGGCGGGCTGATTTGGCCTTTCAAGCGGCCATGGGCTGCGGGCATCAGCTATGCTTTTGGCAGGCTCCAAGAGGATCGGGATATTCCACGATGGGACTTCCAAAAGATGTGTTCGACCGGGTCTGGGCGCGGCGAACGCAACTGGGCCTGGCGATCCGGGTCACGGTCGCGGCCACCGCGGCCTACGCGATCGCCACCGCGCTGCATCTGCTGCTGCCGCTCTGGGCGGTGCTGACCTCGCTGATCGTGACCCAGTTGAGCGTCGGGCGCTCGCTGAAGGCGACGCGCGATTACGTGCTCGGCACCATCGGCGGCGCCATCTATGGGGGCGCCATCGCGATCCTGATCCCTTATTCGACCGAGGCCGGCCTGTTGGGCCTGCTGGTGCTGGCGGTCGCGCCACTCGCCTTCGTCGCCGCGATCAACCCGAGCCTCAATGCAGCGACGGTCACCGCCATCATCGTGCTGCTGGTTCCGACGATGCATCATTCCGATCCCATGACATCGGCAATCGATCGGGTCAGCGAGGTCGGGGTCGGCGCAATCACGGGATTGCTGGTCTCGTTCCTGGTGCTGCCCTCGCGCGCGGTGCGCCAGATCCGCGCCAGCGCGGCAAGGCTGCTCGAGCTGATCGCGGACGCCTTCACCGAGCTGCTCGCGGGTCTCACGCGCGGCCGCGACAACGATGCGCTGCACCGGATCCAGGACGGCATCGGCACCGCGATGGTGGGCATGAATGCGATCGGTGCCGAAGCCGAGCGCGAGCGGGCCGCGCGCCTGTCAAGCGGGCCCGACACCGGTCCCTTGCTGCGAACGATCCTACGGCTGCGCCACGACGTCGTGATGATCGGCCGCTCGACCGTGGTGCCGTTGCCGGCCGAGGTGCAGCTGCGGCTCGCCGCGCCGCTGGCGGAGGTCAGTGCGGCGATCGTGCGCTTTCTGCGCTCGGCGGCCGAAGCGTTGCGGGCTGGTGCCGGCGCGCCGCCGATTCATCCCGTGCACGTCGCGCTCCAGCATTACGCCGAGGCGGTTGCCGCCGTTCGCCAGGACGGCCTGATCCGCGGCCAGCCGAGCGACACCGCCGAGCGCTTCTTCGCGATCGGCTTCTCGCTGGAGCAGATGCACCAGAATCTCTGCGATCTCGATCGCGTCGTCGGCGAGTGGTCGGAAGCCTCGTCGGACAAGTCAGCGCGCTTGGCCGAGTGAGCTAGCGCCGCATCAGGCCCTTGCCTTGCATGCGCCAGACCAGCAAATCGATGCGGTCCTGGCCGAAGAACGGCTCGTTGTCGAACACGAAGGTCGGCACGCCCCAATGGCCGGAGGCGGCGTGGTCCTTCTCGTTCTCCGTGATCACCTGCTCGTAGCGATCAGGGTCCGCGGTGATTGCGGCATCCATCGCGGCGAGATCGAAGCCGGCCTTTTCGGCGCCGCGCCAGAGATGATCGCCTTCGTTCCAGCCCGACACCGAGCCGTCCCACAGCACGCGGGCGATTGCATCGGTGAATGCGAGCGAGCGTCCCTCGAGGCTGCGCCATGGCACCAAGCCGGGTCAGGCGGTGGATGTAGGGCTGCTCGGCCGCGACGTCGAACGTCACCTTGTCCTGCACGATCGGATCGGGCCTGGGAAAGCGGAACGGAATGCCTTCGTGCTGCGCCACGCGCGTGCTGTCGAGCACCACATAGCGAATGAAGTTCGGGCTGGCCTTCTTGAAAAACCCGGGCACACGGACTGCGAGCGGATAGACCGGCCGCAAATTCACCGCCAGATCGTAGGTTTCGACGAGCTTGAGCGTTTTTGGCAGCGCCAGATAGCTGAACGGGCTGCGAAAGGAGTAGTAGAGGTCGACGGAGAGCGTCATCGGGCCGGCTCCGCGAGCCGCCCCATCATGCTGCGGGCGACGAGCTTGTGGAAGGGCGTGATGAACGCGAGATAGGCGCGGCCCAGCCGATTGTTGGTCCGCACCAGCGTGGTCAGGGTGACGTGGCGCAGCACCGCTTCGCCGGCGACATCGACCACGATGCGGAAGTCGAGATGATAATCATTGAAGCCGGCGACCAGCTGCTCCGGCGTTTCGCTCAGCACCGGAAACAAGCCGATCAGGCCGCCCGGCGCTGGTGCGCCTTCACCCGATGTCTTCAATCCAAAGGGCCTCACGAGGATGTTGCGCAGGCGTGTCAGTGCACCGATCCAGCGCGGTCCGTGCAACACCATCCTGGTGCAGGCCTCGCGGGCATTCACCGGTGCTGTGCCGATCTCCACGCGAAAGGCGTCGATGAATTGCGCACCGGCCAGCAGCGTGCCGGCGTCGACATCGGGGATGACTTCGCGGACGGTCCCGTTCATCCCGCCAGTTTGCGCGTCAGCATCCGGAAGCGCAAGATCAGAAGTCCGGCATAGACGAACGATCCGATCGACAGTCCGATCCAGACACCGACCGCGCCGAAATCAGCGTGAAAAGCGAGCAACCAGGCGATGGGAAAGCCCACGCACCAGTAGCCGATCGCGGCGAATACCAACGTCATTCTGGTGTCATTGATGCCGCGCAGTGCGCCGCCCATGATGGTCTGGATGGCATCGGCGATGAAGAAGGTCGCGCCGACCAGCAGCAGCGTTGCAGTCAGCTCGACGGTCGCCATGCTCGCCTCGCCGCTGCCGAAGAACAGCCGTCCGAGCTCATAGCGGCCGAGAATGATTGCGACGGTGAGGGCCGAGACGAACGCGATCCCGATCACGGCTGCCACGAGACCTGCGCGCCTCACCGCAGCCGGGTCGCCCCGGCCGAAGGCGTGGCCGACCCGCACCGTGGCTGCCATGCCGATGCCGAGCGGGACCATGAACAGCACGGCGGTGACCTGGAGCGCGATCTGATGCGCCGCGAGCGCCGTGGTCGAGATCAACCCCATCAGCAGCGCCGCCGAAGAGAACAGGCCATATTCCAGCAGCAGCGAGAACGAGATCGGGGCGCCGATCGCGATGAGCTTGTGCATCAGGGGCCAGTCGATCCGCCAGAGATGGGCAAGCGGACGATATTCCGCGAACGGCTTGCGCAGCCCCGCAATGGCGAGCGTGGCGACGAACGTGCCGAGATTGACGATGGTGGTCGCAAGCCCTGCGCCGAACAGACCGAGCTCCGGCAGGCCGAACAGGCCGTGGATCAGGGCGTAGACCAGCGCGGCATTGACGGGGATCGCCGCGAGCGTGATCCATAGCGGGGCCTGCGGCCGGTTCACCGCGCTCATCATGCTGCGCAGCGCGATGAAGCCGAGTGCCGGCGCGATGCCCCAGGCCAGCCCATTCAGATAGCGCTGGGCGAGCGCGGCCGAGTGCGGCGCCTGACCGAGTGCGACCAGGATGTGCTCGCCATAGAGCGGGGAGGCCATCATCGGCAGCGAGATCAGCAAGGCGACCCACAAGCCGACGCGCAGAGAGCGGCGGATGCGCCTGACATCGCCGGCGCCGAAGGCTTGCGCGACCAGCGGCGACACCGCCGCCATCAATCCGAGCCCGAAGGTGAAGCTGACGAAATAGACCGTGTGCGCCAGCGCTGCTGCTGCGACCGCGCTCTCGCCGAGCCGCCCGATCAGCGCGAGATCGGTCGTGATCATCGCGATCTGCCCGAGCTGCGTCAGCATCATCGGCACGGCCAGCCGCAGCGTCGCGACGAATTCGTCGGCGAGAGGATTTGGCGGCACGCCGGCTTGCGGCTGCGAACGAGGCTGGACGGTGTCGAGCATGGCCGGGTCAATAGCACAGCCGGGCGACGAAAACATGGCTTGGTCTTCTCCCTCTCCCCTTGCGGGAGAGGGTGGCTCGCCGCAGCAGCGGCGAGACGGGTGAGGGGGATCTCTCCGCGTACGGCCCTCAAGCAGCAGGACTCGCTGAAGCAACCCCTCATCCGGCGCTATAGCCGATGCGAAGCTTCGGCGTTCTCAAAAACGGCGGCCAAAGGCCGCCTACGCCACCTTCTCCCACAAGGGGAGAAGGGAAGAAGCGCCTCAGCCCTTCCGTTCAGGCACGCGCCTGATCTTCGCGCCGAGCGCGTTGAGGCGCTCGTCGATGCGCTCGTAGCCGCGCTCGATCTGGTCGGCGTTGTTGATCGTGGAGGTGCCCTCGGCGCAGACGGCCGCGAGCAGCATGGCCATGCCGGCGCGAATGTCGGGCGAGATCATCGATGCACCGCGCAGGCGGCTGGGGCCGGCGATGATGGCGCGATGGGGGTCACAGAGCACGATACGCGCGCCCATCGCGATCAGCTTGTCGACGAAGAACATCCGCGATTCGAACATCTTCTCAAACATCAGGATCACGCCCTCGCATTGCGTGGCGGTGACGATCGCGATCGACATCAGATCGGCCGGGAAGGCCGGCCAGGGCTGGTCTTCCAGCTTCGGCACGTGGCCGCCAAAATCGTCCTGGATCTTCAGCGTCTGGTTTGATGGCACGATGAGATCGTCGCCCTCGATGCGGCAGACGATGCCGAGCCGTTCGAATCCCATGCGGATCGAGCGCAGATGCTCGACGCCCGCGCGCACGATGCGAAGCGGCGACCGCGTCACGGCCGCGAGTCCGATCAGCGAGCCGACCTCGATATGGTCGGGCTGGATCCGGTAGGTCGCGCCGCCCAGCGTCGCCGGACCGTGCACGATCATGGTGTTGGTGCCGATGCCCTCGATCCCTGCGCCGAGCGCGACCAGGAAGTTGGCGAGGTCCTGCACATGCGGCTCGGACGCGGCGTTGCGCAAATACGTGGTGCCTTGGGCGGCGACGGCTGCGACCAGCGCGTTCTCGGTCGCGGTCACGCTGGGCTCGTCCAGGAACACGTCGGCGCCGGTCAGTTTCGAAGCGCGGAATTCGAGCCGGTCGGTCGCGGTGACCTTGGCTCCCAACTGCTCGAGTGCGAGCACATGCGTGTCGAGCCTTCGGCGGCCGATGACGTCGCCGCCGGGCGGCGGTAGCATCACTTCGCCGCAGCGGGCGAGCAGGGGGCCGGCGAGCAGGATGGAGGCGCGGATGCGCACGCACAGATCAGGATCGAGATCGGCGGCGCGGATGCTCTTGGCGTGAATATGAAGCGTGTTGCGGGCGGTCCATTCCGCCGCCGCGCCGACCGAGCGGATCAGCTCGACCAGCGTCTCGGTGTCGCGGATCCGCGGCACGTTTTCCAAGGTCACCGGATGCTCGGTGAGCAGGGCTGCCGCGATGATCGGCAGGGCCGCATTCTTGTTGCCGGACGGCTCGATCGAGCCCGAGAGCCGGTGACCGCCCTCGACAATGTACTGGATGGGCGCCACGGGGTCTCTCGCTGTCGTGTTGGGTGGGGCGGGTTTTCGAGGCGGAAACTACCGAGAATTGAGCGCGGGAGCAATTCTGCACTTGTCGCGAGGGCGGGGGAGGTTCAGCCGAGGTGTCTCTACGTCATGGCCGGGCTTGTCCCGGCCATCCACGCCTTTGCCAGATGCACGGAGAACCTAGCAAAGCCAACGGCCTCAGATATCGATCGTCGCGCTCAGCGAATGTTCCTGGATGAAGTCGCGGCGCGGCTCGACCACGTCGCCCATCAGCTTGGTGAAGATGTCGTCGGCCTCGTCGACCTCCTTGACCTTCACCTGGAGCAGTGATCGCGCATTGACGTCCAGCGTGGTCTGCCAGAGCTGCTCCGGATTCATCTCGCCCAGCCCTTTGTAGCGCTGCAGCGAGACGCCCTTGCGGCCGGCGTCGGTGACGGCTTCGAACAGATCGACCGGGCCGTAGACCATGTGCTCGGTGTCCTTGCGCCGCAGCTTGCCGGGGCGGGCGTAAACGTCCTGAAGCTTGACCGTGTACTCGTCGAGCTTGCGGGCTTCGACCGAGCCCAGGAACGCGTCATCGATGAGGGCGACGTCCTTGACGCCGCGCACAGTGCGCTCGAACTGGAAACCATGGCCTTCGACGTATTGACCGATCCAGCCGCGCTCGACCTCGTCGGCGAGCGTGTCGAGGCGGGCGGCGATGTATTGCGCGGCCGCGGCGGCTTTCTCCGGATCGCCGTAGATCGCCTTGTTGAGCACGCCGGTGATGGCGGCCTGCTCGATCACCTTGCGATTGTAGCGGGTGTGCAGGCTGCGCAGGACGCCGCGGACGGCGCGGGCGTCATCGACCAGCGAGCGCAGGTCGCGGCCGGTGCGATCGCCGCCGGTGCCGGGAATATAGACGCAATCGTCCAGCCCGGTATCGATCAAATAATCTTCCAGCGCCCGCTCGTCCTTCAGATATTGCTCGGACTTGCCACGGTTGACCTTATAGAGCGGCGGCTGGGCGATATAGAGATAGCCGCCGTCGATGATCTCGCGCATCTGCCGGTAGAAGAAAGTGAGCAGCAGCGTGCGGATGTGGGCGCCGTCGACGTCGGCGTCCGTCATCACGATGATCTTGTGATAGCGCAGCTTCTCGATCGAGAATTCGTCGCTGATGCCGGTGCCGAGCGCGGTGATCAGCGTGCCGATCTGCTCGCTGTGCAGCATCTTGTCGGGACGCACGCGTTCGACATTGAGGATCTTGCCGCGCAGCGGCAGTACAGCCTGGAATTCGCGGTTGCGGCCCTGCTTGGCGCTGCCGCCTGCCGAGTCACCCTCGACGATGAAGAGCTCGGATTTCGCCGGGTCCTTCTCCTGACAGTCGGCGAGCTTGCCGGGCAGCGAAGAGACCGAGAGCGGGCTCTTGCGCGTCAGCTCGCGCGCCTTTCGCGCGGCTTCGCGGGCAGCCGCCGCCTGGATCACCTTGCCGACGATCATCTTGGCTTCGGAGGGATGCTCCTCGAACCAGGCCTGCAGCGCCTCGTTGAGCACGTTCTCGACCACGGGGCGCACTTCCGAGGACACCAGCTTGTCCTTGGTCTGCGACGAGAATTTGGGGTCCGGCACCTTCACCGACAGCACCGCAGTGAGGCCTTCGCGGCAGTCGTCGCCGGTGAGCGCGATCTTTTCCTTTTTCGCGTTGGCCTCGGCATAGCCGTTGACCTGGCGCGTCAGCGCGCCGCGGAAGCCGGCGAGATGGGTACCGCCGTCGCGCTGCGGGATGTTGTTGGTGAAGCACAGCACGTTCTCGTGGTAGCTGTCGTTCCACCACAACGCGGCCTCGACACCGATGCCGTTGGATTCCGCGCGCACCATGATCGGCGCCGGCACGATCGCCTTCTTGTTGCGGTCGAGATATTTGACGAATTCCTCGACGCCGCCGGAATAGTGCATCTCCTCGCGCTTCTCGACGGCGTGACGCATGTCGGAGAGGGCGATGTTGACGCCGGAATTGAGGAAGGCGAGCTCGCGCAGCCGGTGCTCCAGCGTGGCGAAATCATACTCGATGTTCTTGAAGGTTTCCGTCGAAGCCTGGAACGTCACCTCAGTGCCGCGCCTGCCAGGCGCGTCGCCGACCACCTTGAGCGGCGCGACCGCATCGCCATGGGCGAATTCGATGTAGTGTTCCTTGTTGTCGCGCCAGATGCGCAAGCCGAGCTTGCTCGACAGCGCGTTGACGACGGAGACGCCGACGCCGTGCAGACCGCCGGACACCTTGTAGGAATTCTGGTCGAACTTACCGCCGGCATGGAGCTGGGTCATGATGACCTCGGCTGCCGAGATGCCTTCGCCCTTGTGGATGTCGACGGGAATGCCGCGGCCGTCGTCGCGCACGGTGACGGAATTGTCGGCGTTGAGGATCACGTCCACGCGCGTGGCGTGGCCCGCGAGCGCCTCGTCGATCGCGTTATCCACGACCTCGTACACCATGTGATGCAGGCCCGAGCCGTCATCGGTGTCGCCGATATACATGCCGGGACGCTTGCGGACGGCGTCGAGACCCTTGAGCACGCGGATCGATTCCGCCCCGTAATCGCTCGGATTTGAGGGTTCGTTTTCGGCAGGCGTCTGCCGAGCAGGTTCTGTCATGAGAGGCCTTCGAGATGTCGCCCGAATCAGCGGCGCAAAAGGCGCTGATATGCGGGCTATTTGTGCCACGAAAGACGGATTGCGCCTAGCGCAAAGTATCCCCCGGCAAGTCTTTGATTAAATAGAATTTTTTGGCCGATTTTCAAGGCCTTCGAAGCCCGATTCGGCGGCTTGGAAAAAGCGCGATTCGGGAAGCCGTTTCGGGCCGTGGAAGGCGTGGATTTTGCGGGGACGAGGGCGTTCCGAGGCGCCTGGAACGCCCCGGAACGGCCTTGCAGCTCAATACATCTGAAGCGGCAGCACATCTCCGTTTGGCCCCACCAGGAGGCCCCAGGCATCGCCGGCGGCCACTGTGAGAATCTCGGTGCGAGTGGGGCGTCCCGGCAGACGCAGCGCGTACTGGTACTTGCCTGGCGGCAGATCGAGCATCGGGCCTTTCGGCGATTGCGGACCGCCGGCGCCGGCCGCGATCTTTACGGTCTGATTGTTGATCGTCAGCGATGCTTCTTTCGGCCCCATATTGCCGAGCATCAGCCTGGCCTGTCCGGCCTTCGGCATGATGTCGGCCTTGGCCGCGGCCTGCGGATTTCGCTGCATCAGGCTGACCGTGGTCTCGTCTCGGGCGCGGCCAAGCTTCAGCACGGCCGGCCCCTGCGGCGAGGTGAACGCGAGCTCCGCCCGCTCGGCCGTCACGATCGCGCCGTCGGCCTTCTCTTGCCAGCCCCGATTGGTCAGCTCCGCGCGATAGAAGGCGAGGACCTCGCCAAGCTCGGCGGGGATGCTGGCTTCGAGCTCGGTCCGGAACGACTGGTCGCTGCCGGGAAATTTCGTGGAGCTGATGCCGGTCGAGCTGTGCTGCGTCGGCACCGGCAGGGCCGAATCGGGATCGGGCGTGAGCGGCTCCTTCGATTTGGTCTGGACCGCCTTGGCTTGGGTCGATTTGGCCTCGACGGGCTTCGCCGCGGCGACGACCAGACCGGAGCCGTTGGCGCTAACGTTCACCTTCGGTCCCATCTGCATCACGGTCATCGAGATCGACTTGCCGCTCTTTGCGAACTCCATCACCGCCATGTTGGGCTGATTGATGACGGAGGGCTGCTCTTTCCAGCCCGCTGGCTTGAGCGATGCGCGATAGAACGCAGTGAGCGCCTTCACGCTCGAGGTCGAGGAGAACTCGAGCCTGCCCTCGTCGCTCTCGAACTTCACACCCTCGGCGTTTTCAGGCAGCGGCACCGGAATCTTGCTGTCGGCCTGCGCGTTGAGCGGCGCGTCGGACAATGCGGCCGCCTGCACCTTGCGCCTGGCTTCGTCGGCGGTGATGAGCTGCTTGGCCGCACCTAACGCATCCCCAAGGAACTTGTCGTCCGCCTCTTTCTTCGCCTTGGCACGGGCGGCAAGCGCGGAGTCCTTCACCTGCGCGGTCAGGCTGACCATGGTGAAATCATATTTGCGGCCAAGCCGCAGCACGCCGGTTTCCTCCGCCGAAGAGATCTTGATCGCGACCTCGTCACCGGGTGCGAGCGGCGCGCTGCCGTCCTCCTGCCAGCCGCGCGCGGCGAACTCGCGGTGATAGAAGGCGAGCACGGCCGGCAGCTCGGCCATCGCGGCGGCCGACATTTCGCGCTTGTTGTTGCTCGCGCCGCCGAGCCCCCTGGCCGTCTTGGTCGGGCTCGGCCGCGGCAGGCCGGCCAGATCGCTATCGGCTTTGAGCTCGCTCGGCAGCGCGAAGGGGGCGACCCGGATATCGACATTGGTGCGGCCATCGTCGCGGCGCGTCAGCGTCAGCATCACGGGCTTCTGCTGATAGAAGCCGGTCTCCTTGCTATCGGCATGCGCGTAGAACGCGCGCAGGCCGTTGGGAACGGTTTCATTCAGGCTGGTGGTCCAGCGTGCGGCGGTTTCCGGCGTGAGCTTCTGCCAGCCGATCGCAGCCATCTGGCTGCTGTAGAAATCCGACGTTGCATCGAGCGGCGTCGGCGCGATGCAGCCGAGATAGGGCCGGGTCCCCTCGAACACGATGTCACTTGCGCCTTCCGGAAATGGCACGTTCCCGTAGATCCGGTCGGTGGTGTAGTAAACCACGGACTGGTCGGGCCGGCCGAGCGCCTGCGTGAAATGAACGGAAAGGCCTTGTCGTCCCTTCCTGAACTTCAGCAGGCTGCTTTTCTCCTCAAGCGGCATCACATAGGGCACCCATCCGTTGTCGCGCAGGAGCTTTTGGACCGCGGGCAGCGTCACGGCCTGCCGCATCGGTACGCGATATTCGACGCTATAGGGATCGGGGCGCGAAATGTCTTCCACCGCACCTTCGAGCTGGGGCAGCGCGTGGACGTCGACGATGCCCTCGTCGGCGCCGGCCGCGATCGAGCAGCTCGCCATCAGGAAGAGACCGCATGCAAGCAGCCGCCATCGTGCCGGGACTTGCATCCCGCGCGGGATCATCGCCATCGTTACGTCTCCAGGATGCCGCGCGGCGCTTGGGCGCGCGCGATTGCAACGGCTGCGACACCGTCGGCGGGTCTCAAACGAGAAGTCGCGGCAGGAACCGGGCAGGTTCAAGGATCCGGACGGCTCAATACAGCTGGAGCGGCGACCATGCCTCGCCGTCGCGCCCGATGGTGAGCTCCCAGGCGTCGCCGGCTGCGACGGTGAGGATATTGCTGTGGGCCGGACGGCCGGGTACGTTCAGTTCGTAGGAATATCTGCCGGGCGCCAGATCCAGCGAGACGGCGTTAGCGCCGGCGGAGCGCTTGATGATCTGCGCGTTGATCCCGAGCACGGCTTCCGTCTCGCCGATGTTGCTGAACACCAGCTTCGCCTGGCCCGGCTCGGGCATGACGTTCGCCCGGGTTGCAGTATCCGAGTTCTTCTGCACGAGATGAACCAAGGTGCTGCTGCCCTTGCGGCCGAGCTCCAGCATCGCCGGACCGAGCGGAGATGCGAACGCGAGCTGGACGTGATCGGCGGAGACGACGGCGCCATCGTGCTGCTCCTGCCACCCGAGCTTTCCGAGCTCCCTGCGGTAGAAGGCTAGGACGTCGCCGAGTTCGGCGGGCACGGTGGCTTCGAGCTTGACCCGAAGCGGCGCTTCGACGCCCCGCATCAGGGTGGTGTGGATTCCTCGAAAGCTGTAGCGGGTCGGTGCGAGCAGCCTGGCATCGGGATCCGGCGTGAGATCGGCGGAAAACAGCGCCGCGAGATGCGGCATCCCGGCGCCGCCGCTTGCCGCCAGCATGCATGTCGCGAGCAAGACGAGGCCGCACGCAAACGCCCGCCATCGTGCCGGAGCTTGCGCCCCGGACCTTGCCGTCCGCATCTCACTCTCCAGGGGTCTCGCGCGGCATGTCATTGCGCGATTGCAAAACGGCTGCGACGCCGTCGGCGCGGCCTCCGGCAACTAGTCGCGGCAGAAATGGGGCCGGTTCAACGGCGGCGACTAGCGCCGGGCCGATACCTGGCCGCTTTCGACGTCAAAGATCTCGCCCCCGGCGCCGATCTCGGCGAAGGCGGCAGGGTCTGCGCCGGTCAACCACACCTGCGCGCCGAGCTTGCGCAGCTCGTCGAACAGCGCCGCGCGCCTGCCGGGATCGAGATGCGCGACGACCTCGTCGAGTAGCAGCAGCGGCACGATGCCGGTCATCTCGGCGACCAGGCTCGCATGCGCCAGCACCAGCCCGATCAGCAACGCCTTCTGCTCGCCGGTCGAGGCATCGCGCGCCGGCATGCTTTTCGGCGCGTAGATCACCTGCAGATCGGTGAGATGCGGACCATCCGTGGTACGGCCGGCGATGGCGTCACGCGGACGGTTGTCGCGCAGGATCTGGCGGTAGCGGTCCTCGACCGACGTCGCGGTCTCCGTCAGCAGCGCGTTCTCCATCCAGCCGTCGAGCGCGATCTGCGCCGAAGGGAAGGCGGAGGCCTGCGCGCGAGCGTTCAGCATGCCGGTCAGACGCGCCGCGGTCTGGCCGCGCGTTGCGGCGACCGCGACCGCAAGCTCCGCGGTCTCACGCTCGATCGCGTCACACCAATGGTCGTCGTAATTGCGCGTCTCGAGCAGTCGGTTGCGCGAACGCAGCGAACGTTCGAGCGCGGAGATGCGGCTGGAATGGTCGCTGTCGATGGCGAGCACCAGGCGGTCGAAGAAGCGCCGCCGCTCGGACGCCGCTCCCATGAACAGCCCGTCCATCGCCGGCGTCAGCCATACCATGCGGATGTGGTCGCCGAACGCCGCCGCCGAATTGACCGGTTCGCGGTCGATGCGGCAGCGCCGGCTCACCGGGCTATCTGCGCGCGGCGGATCGATGCCGGTGCCGAGCGTGGCAAGGCCCAGCGCGCCCTCGACCTGTGCCGACACCGCCCAGGAGCCGTCGCCCTGGTTGTCGGCGACGTCGTCCAGCGTCGCGCGCCGCAGGCCGCGTCCCGGCGACAGGAACGAGATCGCCTCGATGCAATTGGTCTTGCCCGCTCCGTTCGGCCCGACCAGGACCACCATGTCGGCCGCCGTCTCGAGCCCCGCCGCCCGGTAATTACGAAAATGCGTCAGCGTCAGGCGATGAATGCGGGAGGGGGTCATCAGATCTTTGTCGTGGCCGCGATTCTTCCCCTCTCCCCTTGTGGGAGAGGGTGGCGCCTCACAAAGTGAGGCGACGGGTGAGGGGTATCTTACCGCTCGGCGAGCTTTGCAAGGATGTCCTCCAATACAGAAGTGGGTCGCTGGAGCACGTCGTTGTTCCAGTAGCGCGCGATGACAAAGCCTTCGGCGAGAGAGCTGCGTCACGCGCTGCATCGCGTCTTGATTCTCCGTGCTGACCGCCGTCGATCTCGATCACCAGGCGCTTCTCAAAGCAGACGAAGTCGAGAATGTAGGTGTTGAACGGGACCTGCCGGCGAAACTTGAAAGCGGAGAGTTGCCGGTGCCTGAGCAGGCGCCACATTGCCGCTTCCGCATCCGTCGGTTCGTGCCGCATATTCTTCGCGAATTGGCGAAGACGTTTGGAGACTGGCCGATGGGATGGTTCCTGCGGCACGAACCCCTCACCCGACTGAGTATGTATCCGCCCGTGGAGATGCCCTCTCCCACAAGGGGAGAGGGCGCAGCAACGTGCATTGCGCTTGTTTCGGCAGGCGAAGCTGTAGCTTCACCCTCTCCCCTTGTGGGAGAGGGGCGCTTCGCGCAGCGAGGCCGGGTGAGGGGTTGTCTCCGCATAAAAGGTGTCGCGAGAGGAGGACCACGTCCCTCACACCCGCATCGGCATCAGCACGTAGAGCGCGCTCTTGTCGTCGCGGTCTTGCACCAGGGTCGGAGAGCCGGGGTCGGCGAGCCGGAGCGTTGCGACGTCGCCTTCGATCTGGGCGGCGATGTCGAGCAGATAGCGGGAGTTGAAGCCGATATCGAGGGCGTCGGAGGCGTATTCGACTTCGAGCTCTTCGGTCGCGCTGCCGGAATCCGGATTGGTCACCGACAGCACCAGCTTGCCCGGCGACAGCGAGAGTTTCACGGCTCGCCCGCGCTCGCTGGAAATCGTCGAGACGCGGTCGACCGCGTTCTCGAAATCCTTCTTGTCGACGACGAGCTCCTTGTCGTTGCCCTGCGGGATCACGCGGCCGTAATCGGGGAAGGTGCCGTCGATCAGCTTCGAGGTCAGCACTACATTGCCGATGGTGAAGCGGATCTTGGCCTGCGACAGCTCGATCGTGACCTCGGCCTCGTTGTCCTCGATCAGGCGCTGCACCTCGCCCACCGTCTTGCGCGGCACGATCACGCCGGGCATGCCCTCGGCGCCCTTGGGCTGCACCAGGTCGAGCTGGGCGAGGCGGTGGCCGTCGGTGGCGACGCCGCGCAGGGTGGCGGCTTTGGCGGAGCCCGCGGCATGCAGATAGATGCCGTTGAGATAATAGCGGGTCTCCTCCGTGGAGATCGCGAACTGGGTGCGATCGATCAGCCGCTTGACGTCCTTGGCGGCGAGGCTGAACGAATGCGACATGTCGCCGGCGGCGAGATCCGGGAAATCGTTTTCCGGCAGGGTCTGCAGCGTGAAGCGGGAGCGCCCGGCACGGATCGCCAGCACGGCGCGGTCGCCGTCGGCTTCGAGCACGATCTGCGAACCGTCCGGCAGCTTGCGCACGATGTCGTAGAACATGTGCGCCGGCACGGTGGTCGAGCCAGCGGTCGCGGTTTCCGCCGCGAGCGTTTCGGTGACCTCGAGGTCGAGGTCGGTCGCCTTCAGCGACAATTTCGCGTTCTCGGCCCTAACAAGCACGTTGCCGAGGATCGGAATCGTGTTGCGGCGTTCGACCACGCGGTGGACGTGGCCCAGCGACTTCAGGAGTTGCGCGCGTTCGACCGTAACCTTCATTGCACTACTCGCCCGATCCCCAAGGAAACACAAATCTGGAAAAGCCGGGCGGCGGGACGCGCGCCACGGCACCGAAGACCCCGGAAAGCCGGATCATCCAGCCGATATGACCAAAGCCGTCAGGGTCGCGCAAGGTGGCGCGGATGGCCCCCGGATTCAAGGGATTGCGGGCAGTTCCCCACGATTTACCTATGTTTCCGCAACGCGCTGAACGCCTCGCCGGCCAGGGACGTCTCTGCGCCCGTCATGGCCGGGCTTGTCCCGGCCATCCACGTCTGGGTTCGCGGTCCTAAGAACGTGGATGCCTGGGACAGGCCCGGGCATGACGACCTCCGATGCAGCTTGGATGTGGTCGCACCCGCGCAGAAGCAAATAGGCGTTTATTCCTGAAGCTGGCGCTTGAGCGATTCGACCTCGTCCGACAGCGCCGTGTCCTTGGAAACCAGGGCCTCGATCTTGCGCACGGCGTGCAGCACCGTGGTGTGGTCGCGCCCACCGAAGCGGCGGCCGATCTCGGGGAGCGATCGCAAGGTTAGCGTCTTGGCGAGATACATCGCCACCTGGCGCGGACGGACCACGTTGGCGGTCCGGCGCGAGGACAGGAGATCGGAGCGGCTGACATTATACTGCCGTGCCACCACGCGCTGGATGTCCTCGATCTTGATCCGCTTCGGTTCCTGCGGCCGGATCAGGTCGCGCACCTCGTGCTCCGCCATCTCCAGCGTCACCGGCCGATTGTTGAGCTTCGAATGCGCGAGCAGGCGGTTGATCGCGCCTTCGAGATCGCGGCCGTTATGGGTGATGGCGCGGGCCAGATAGGTCAGCACCTCCTCCGGCACCTCGAAGGTCGCATGATGGGCGCGGGCGGCTGCGACGCGCGACTTGAGAATACCGTGCCGCAGCTCCTCGCCGAGCGAGGCCATCTCGACCACGAGGCCGCCGGCCAGCCGCGAGCGCACGCGGTCGTCGAGGCTTTCGAGGTCGGACGGCGGACGGTCGGCCGCGATCACGACCTGGCGGCCGGCATCGATCAGCGCGTTCAGCGTGTGGCAGAACTCGGCCTGGGTCGACTTGCCCTGCAGGAACTGGAGATCGTCGATCACGAGCACGTCGATGCCGCGCAACGCTTCCTTGAAGGCGAGCGCCGTCTGCGTCTTCAGCGCGGCGACGAAGCCGTACATGAATTTCTCGGCGGTGAGATAAAGCACCTTGCGCTCGTTGCCGGAATTGCCGGCCCAGGTCACCGCCTGCAAGAGATGCGTCTTGCCGAGGCCGACGCCCGCATGGATGTAGAGCGGATTGAACATGACGGGATCGCCGCGACGACCCTCGGCGACCTGACGCGCAGCTGCATGCGCCAGCGTGTTGGAACGGCCGACGACGAAGCTCGCAAACGTCAGGCGCGGATCGAGCGGCGAGCCGCCGAGTGCATCATGATTGGCCGAGACCGGCGCGGTCGCGGTGGAGCGCAGCTCCGGCGCAGGCGAGCGGCGCGTTTCGACCGGCGCGGGCGCTTCCTTCTGCTGCACCACGGGGCGCACGGCCGAGCGCACGGTGAGATCGATGCGATGCACTTCCGGCATCTCGGCCTGCCAGCACGACAGCACGCGCTCGGCATAATGGGCCTGGATCCAGCTCTTCAGGAAGCGGGTTGGCACCGACAGACGCACGCTCTCGTCCTGGACGCCTTCCAGATCCATGCGCGCGAACCAGCTCGTATAGACGTCCTCGCCTACGTTCGAGCGCAGCCGACTCTTCACGCGTGACCAGCGATCCTGTTCCGGGGTTGTCATCATTTGAGAACTTTTCTTGAGAGATAAGGTTGCGTGGTGAGCGCCATGCTGAGTTCCTGCCAGGGATACCTGCTCAGGGATATTTGCGATGGCGGGACCTCAAGCGATTTCACCTGCAGGCATGGCTCGACCGTTCGGCGGAACGCCGCGTCCGATCAGCAATGTCTAGAGATGGAGGGGTCGCGAGGTCAGCGCGTACTCGGCGCTCCGTTACACGCGGGAGGCTTGATGTCCGACGGATCTAAAACGGGATCGCTGGAAGTCGAAATGCTGGAAGTCGAAATGTGTTTCAATACCGCGTTGAGTTCGTAAGACATGATACCTCCCCGTCCTGCCGTGATTGCTCACGACAAGGTCCTGCGTGTCCAAACGACACCCGCTTCGTAGTCGGATGCCTGCCCGTGTACTCGTCGTCCGCTCGGCTTCGCCATCATGCCTGTCGGGGCAGCTTTCAAGATGTCTCTTAAGCGCGAGAGAAAGATCCCGCTTGGAGACATTCAGACAAAGAGCTACCGTTCCCACATTGCTGTGGGTTTTGATCCGACAATCGCTTGTTGAAGCGTCGCCTACGTGCACACCGCCGCCGATTTGCACGCTCGCCCCGTTTCCGATACCGCGCTGGTCTCAAGATCGTGGGCGCCGCTGACGTCTTAAGGAATACACTATGCGGAAAGACTCGCAACGGAATTGATTCACACTTGAGGCATCAAAAATCTTGATCTGCGTTAACGCCACGCGGCACTTGTGCACAGGCTTCAGAGCAAGTTTTTGGATTCGTGCACAGAATCGAAGATGCCGCGTCCGATGTGACAATTCTCCGCCACCGCCAAAAATTTTTTACAAAAGCGTCACGCGCGCGACGCGCGGGTGAATTTTCCAAATGCTTGGCCTCACTATGTCGATAAGTTGTTAGTGAGCCATCGTTTTTTGAGTCTCGTTTCACAGGGTAACTCCATCGCGTGACGCGATCCGGGGAAACTACGGTGTGCAGAACTCGCAAGCCCGCGAATTCAACTTGCGCCCGCCTCGCAGGGGCTTTTTGCACCGCGGTGCAAGTTTCCGCTGTTGCAAAACCATTCGCAGGTAAAACTACGGACGCGTCATGGTGCAAGCGCCGCAATCCTCCGATCGAAGGTCGTTCGACGCGTGACTGCTTGCGTGAATATGACGGGCAACAAAAAAGCCCGGCGTGAGGCCGGGCTATTTGACGCGTGTGATGTGCGATGTGATCGCCCGATCGAACGACTCGATCGGACGGCGTGCCAGAACGCTCGCGAGTTTACTTGGCGAGCTTGGCGATCTGCGCGGTGAGCCGCGAGACTTTGCGGCTGGCATTGTTCTTGTGAATGATGTTTCGCTGCGCGGCGCGCATCAAGGCGGGCTCGGCATTCGCCAGCGCCGTCACGGCAGCGGCGCGGTCGCCGGTCTTGATCGCTTCTTCGACGTTACGCACGGCACCGCGCATCTGGGTGCGGCGCGACTTGTTGACGGCGGTGCGGCGGGCGATCTTGCGCGTCGCTTTCTTGGCGGAAGTGGTATTGGCCATGGTCTCAATGTCCTTTGCGGGTACCGGTCGCGTCTTGGTCGGGTAGCGCCGGCTTTGCTTGACCGCGTAATCGACGCTCGGAATTAGGGTGTTCGGTTGCTAGGCTGTTCCCGGAACATGAGCGACGGCCTTGCGGCTGCCTCTGAGGCCCAAGGAGCCTCTAAGCCCAAAGAGCCTGCATCTGCTCAAAGAACAGCGGCGGCAGGATTGCGCCCGCCGCCAGTTGGCGCCCTTATAGAGAGGGTCTTCGGCACCGTCAACGCTTTCCCGGGCTGCAAAAGCAGCCCCTCAGAGCCGGGATGAGTGCCGTAACGCCCTGAAGAGGTTGAATTTCTGCCGTCGCCCTTGTAATGGCTGGCGGCGTTCCGAGGGTCGTCCGATCGGACGACTATATAGGGTGAGGCATGATCCGCGGCTTTTTCCGACTGATTGGGCTGTTGCTGCTCGCCGGCGGGTTCATCTTCATGGTCTATGATGGCGCCCGCTGGGTGGCCGACCAGACCCTGCGGTTCACCCGCTTCGGCCAGTTCTGGAACGACATCAATCAGGCCAGCCAGACGGCATTCCGGACCTGGGTTGAGGCCAAGGCGCCCTGGCTGTGGACCTCGGTGATCCGCCTGGTGCTGGATCAGCCGGTTTTCGCCGTCCTCGGCATTCTCGGCATCCTCCTGATGATCCTGTTCCGCCCGCGCAAGCCGTTGATCGGCTATTCCCGGGATTGAGCTTTCGAGCATGCGGCGCTGTAACAGGGCTGCCGCTCCGTGCGTAAAGACCTATATTCCCACCTGATCGCGAGCACGCCGCCTGAGTAATTAGCCCAGGCGATGCACGGCTCGTTCGGAGATCCGTCCATGCTGTTCATGCGCAAGACCACCGCATTGCCCAGTGCCGCGGAAGCGCTGCCGGGCCGTGCGCAAGCCATTCCGACCGCGACCACCCATTTCGTCAACGGCGCGAAGTTGCAGCCGCCTTATCCCGCCGGTCTCGAGCAGGCGGTGTTCGGGCTCGGCTGCTTCTGGGGCGCCGAGCGCAAGTTTTGGGAGCTCGGCGACGGCGTTTACACGACTGCTGTCGGCTATGCCGGCGGCCACACGCCGAACCCGACCTATGAAGAGACCTGCTCGGGCCGCACCGGTCACACCGAAGTGGTGCTGGTCGTGTTCGATCCGAACAAGATGTCGTACGAGAAGCTATTGAAGACGTTCTGGGAGAGCCACAACCCGACGCAGGGCATGCGTCAGGGCAACGACGTCGGCACGCAGTACCGGAGCGCGATCTACACCTATTCAGACGCGCAGAAGAAAGCGGCCGATCAATCGAAGGCGCTCTATCAGAAGGCGCTTGCTGCAAAAGGCCTCGGCACCATCACCACCGAGATCGCACCCGCCGGCGAATTCTACTTTGCCGAGGACTATCATCAGCAATATCTGGCCAAGAATCCCGGCGGCTATTGCG
This sequence comes from Bradyrhizobium sp. Kon56, assembly GCF_055807635.1. Taxonomy (NCBI): domain Bacteria; kingdom Pseudomonadati; phylum Pseudomonadota; class Alphaproteobacteria; order Hyphomicrobiales; family Nitrobacteraceae; genus Bradyrhizobium; species Bradyrhizobium sp. Kon56. The sequence goes on from NZ_JBVVOU010000002.1 coordinate 487,148, forward strand.
GCCTGGGCGGCACCGGCGTGTCCTGCCCGATCGGCGTCGGTGTGAGCGCGTAAGCTGGTCCCTCGTCATGGCCGGGCTTGTCCCGGCCATCCACGATATTTCGTGCGGCACCAAGAACGTGGATGCCCGGGAAGAGCCCGGGCATGACGGAGTGTTTGGTACCATTGCCGAGCCACCCGCCCCCCCTCAACGCTTTATTAACCATAACCGGTGCATCACTGGATCTGTCTCGTTTCGAGGGATAAGTCCGGTGCCGGTTGCACGCGCGTTTCGATGGTCGATCTCGGCAGCATCCCTGGCAGCGTCCGCCGCGCTGACCCTTGGCGGCTGCATGCAAACCGCTGGTCCCGTCGCCTATGTGCAGCCGCGCGCCGATCTCGATTCGATGGCCTATGGCCAGCCGTACAACGCGCCGCAGCCCGTCGTCGTCGGCAGTGGCGGCGGTGCCATCGCAGCACTCAGCAATTCCTTTGCCTCGCCTGCGCCCATGCCGGTCGGTTATGCCGCGCCGATGGCGGCGCCGGTCCGCTACGATTCCTCCTACCATCTCGACGCCGGCGACAGGCTGCGCGTGGTTGTCTACGGCCAGGAAGGTCTCACCAACAGCTACGCAATCGACGCCGGCGGCTCCATCACCATGCCGCTGATCGGCGGCGTGCCGGCACGCGACCGCACCCCCGCGGGTCTTGCCGGCGAGATCGCCGCAAGGCTGCGCAACGGCTACATCCGCGAGCCCTCGGTCGCCGTCGAGATCGAGGCCTATCGTCCGTTCTTCATTCTCGGCGAAGTCTCTGCGCCCGGCCAGTATCCTTACGTGCCGAACATGACGGTCGAAAGCGCCGTCGCGATCGCCGGCGGCTTCTCGCCCCGCGCCAAGCGCGACGTGGTCACCGTCACGCACACCGAAGCCGGCGGCGCCATGCGCGCCGTGGTGCCGCTCGGCACCCCCTTGAGCCCCGGCGACACCGTGTTCGTCGGCGAGCGCTGGTTCTAGAGCGTTTTTGAGCGAAGTGGATGCCGGTTCACGTAAAGAAAGCGCGTCAGAAAAGAATCTAGAGCCTCGGTTCTGATGCAATCAGAACCGAAGCTCTAGCTCACCGCCTGAAATCCAGACGCCCGTTCGGAAAACATCCGTCGATCCTGGTGGCGTCGACCACCAGTCCAACCCATGGCCGTGTGATCGCCGGGTTGGTCAGGTTGATATATTTCCCGATTAGGCGACCCGCGCGATCACGCGCCGTATCGATCAGCCCGTGCCGGCGGCCGTGGTCCCAGTCGAAGCGCAGGAAGATGCGCTCGCCTGTGACCCGCACCTCCGCGCGTCCTTCTTTCCAGGCTTGTGGCGTATCGCCGGCAATGGTCGGATCTGCGCCGCCATTCCAGCGGCTGGCCCAGATGCCGTCGAGCGGGTCTGACTGTGCCGCGATAATTGCCCATGCCGCCGCGTTGACGTCAGCCGCATCGCCGGCAAGCGCGGCGGTTGCGGCATAGTCCATGACGTCGCGATCATCAGGCGCGGGCACGTCCATGGTGCCGAACGGATTGCGGATGACGATGTTCGTATTGGCCTGCTGCATCATGATCTCCCGGCGCGAATTGGCTTGATCAGCCAGCTCTATCGCCGGGCAGCAGGATGCAGCCACCCGATTCCTGCTCGTCATCCGGGGCGCGCGAAGCGCGAGCCCGGAATGACAGCGAAGACAGCCGCGCGCGCTACGATTTCAAATGCTTCGCGAAAAATTCCATGCTGCGCGGCCAGGCGATGTCGGCGCTGGCCTTGTCGTAGCTCGTCCGCTCGTCGCAATGGAAGCCGTGCTGCGCGCCCGGATAGACGAAGACCTCCACGTCCGGCCGCTTCGTCTTGATGGTCTCGACGTCGGTCAGGGGAATGCCGGCATCCTTCTCGCCAAAGTGCAGCTGTGTCGGAACTTTTGGTGTCTCGTCGGCATAGCGCACGACGGCGCCGCCGTAATAGCCGATCGCGGCCTTCAGGCCCGACAGCCGCGTCGCCGCGGCGAAGGCGATGCTGCCGCCCAGGCAAAAGCCGATGATGCCGACCGGGCCGACGCTCTTCACCGCATCGATCGCCGCCTGCGTGTCGCGCAGCATCGCGTCCCAGTCCGGACTGGCGACGAACTTGCGCGCTTCCGCGATCTCGTCGGGCGAGTAGCCGGACTGGAAGCCCGGCGAGGTCCGGTCGAAGATCGACGGCGCGATCGCGACATAGCCTTCCCCGGCGAGGCGATCGCAGACCGAGCGGATGTGATGGTTGACCCCAAAAATCTCCTGGATCACCACCACCGCGCCCTTCGCCGTGCCGGCGGGGTCAGCGCGATAGGCACTGAGCTGGAAATTGTCGGAGGCCGTCAGCTTGATGTCCTGTCCCACGCGGGTTGTCCTTTTGGTTAGTCTTCGATTGCGGGTTCCGCTCGTTCCACAAACTCGTCATGCCCGGGCGTAGCCGTCCGAAGGACGGCGTCGCTTCCGCTCGCCTATGTCCCGGGCATCCACGTTCTTGGTGCGGTAGGAAAGATCGTGGATGGCCGGGACAAGCCCGGCCATGACGATGTGGCAGCTCCAACGCATGATGGCGCAGAGACGATTGCTCTGCGTCATGAAAAGCCACTCTCACTCCCACATCCAGTTCTCGCCATAATCCTCCTTCCAGCCCGCCAGCCGTCCGTGGCGGAATTGCAGGAACAGGCGGTGACGGGTGGGGATCAGTCTGCTGCCGCCGATGTTGCGAAGGGCGAGATAGATCTCGTTGCCGGGGCGTCCCCGCACATATTGCAGCGGTTGCCCCAGCGCCCGCGCAGTCTGGTCGGCATCCATGCCGAAAGCGAGCGGCGTGTTGTTCGACAAGGTCGCGACGAAGGGCAGGCGGGGCAATGTCCCGCCGAATTGCTCGGCTTGCGCGGATGCTGACAGCAACACCGCGCCCGCAGCCAATATAGCTCGCTTCATCGCCACTGTTCCTGTCCGACCTATTCCGGCAAGTTCTTCAGGAAAGGCAGCACCGCGTCAACAAAAGCCTGTGGCTGGTCGATGTTGACGGCGTGTCCGGCGGCGGGGATCACGGCCTTTTGTGCGCCGGGAATTTTCGCAGCCATGTAGTCCGAGGCAGCTAGGAACGGCGTGTCGTCGGCGCCGACTACGATCAGGCTGGGCACCTTGATCTCCGGCAGCAGCTCGATCACCTTGGCATCGCGCTGGGTCAGCATGCCGCGTGCGGCGAGCGCCAATCCCCTGGCATCGCGATGGCTCGCGGTGGCGCGCTCGCGCGTCGCCGCCTTCAGTACGTCGAGCCCTTCGCGGTCGAACTTGTCGGCAGTGGCGAGCGCGCGCGCATTCCAGGCCTCGCGTGCATCGTCCTTCTTGAAGCCGGGGCCGGTGTCGATGATCAGCAGCGCGCGGACGCGCTTTGGATGCGCGCGAGCGAACGCAAGCGACATGTAGCCGCCGAGCGAGAGCCCGCCAATGATGGCGCGCTCCGTGCCGATCACATCGAGGATCGCGGCGATGTCGCCGACGGTGAGTGCTTCGCTGTAAGCGGCGGGATCGTCGGGATAGTCGGACTGGCCGTGACCGCGCATGTCCCACAAGATCAGCTTGTGATCCCGGGCAAGTGCCTCGACCTGCCCATGCCACATTGCCGAAGTCGATGAGTAGCCGTGGGTGAGCAGCAGCGGCGGGCCCTCGCCATGAACCTCGTAATGGATTCCGACGCCGTCCCGATCGATCTTAGGCATTGCATCCACCTTATTATCTTGTCTTCCCCCATCCTAACGCGCCGGGTTACTCGGAGGAAACTGCCTGAATGCGATGGCCTGCCTGCTTGGCGTGCACTCTGTTGCGTTCAGCCGCTGCATCACCGCTGTTCTCGCAACGCACAAGATGCGCGCGCCTCGTTTGTTTCGATCGATTCCAAATTGCATTTGCCTCCGCGCCTGAACGCGATCATTCTTGCGATCAAGGCTGGCGCCGGCCCGGTGGGCGTCCGCTACTCAAGTTGCCGCCGTAAGCGGCTTCATGCACCGGCAGGGGAAGACGCCTATGCCAACTCTCACCATCAACGGGCGGAGTCTGTCCGTGGATGCGGCGAACGACACGCCGCTCCTCTGGGCGATCCGCGAGCAATTGCAGATGACCGGCACCAAATTCGGCTGCGGTGCCGGCCTGTGCGGGGCCTGCACCGTGCACGTCAACGGTGAAGCCGTGCGTTCGTGCCAGACCATGGTCGGCGATGTCGCCGGCAAGAAGATCACCACCATCGAAGGCCTCGCCGCCAAGGGCGACCATCCCTTGCAGAAGGCATGGATCGCCGAACAGGTGCCGCAATGCGGCTACTGTCAGTCCGGTCAGATCATGCAGGCGGCCTCGCTGCTGGCGAAGAATCCCAACCCGACCAAGGAAGAGGTCGTGGCGCATATGGACGGCAATCTTTGCCGTTGCATGACCTATTCGCGGATCCAGAAGGCAATCATGCGCGCCGCAACCGAGATGCGCACCGCATCCGCCTCCGGCAACGAGCGGAGGCCCACATGAACAAGCACGTGAACAACGTTGCGCCCGAGGCGACCGATCTCAGCCGCCGCTCCTTCCTGGTCGGCACAGCGGCCACCGGCCTCGTGCTCGGCTATGCCGGCGTGCCCGGCATCGGTGAGGCGCTTGCGGCGCCTTCGAACTTCGAGCCGAGCGTTTGGTACGCGATCGCGCCCGATGGTCTCGTCACCGTCACCTGCGGCAAGGCCGACATGGGCCAGCACATCGCCTCCACCATGGCGCAGATCGTGGCCGAAGAGCTGGGCGCGAAGTGGAGCGACATGCGCGTACAGCTTGCCTCCAACGATCCGAAGTTCAACGATCCCGTGTTGGGCGCTCAGATCACCGGCGGCAGCTGGTCGACCATGATGAACTTCGAGGCCATGAGCCGCGCCGGCGCTGCCGGGCGGATGGCGTTGACAGAAGGCGCGGCCGCCGCGATGGGCGTGCCGGCGTCGGAGCTCGTGGTGCGCGATTCCATGATCTCGCACCCGAAGTCGAAGAAGGCGATGTCCTTCGCCGATGTCGTCAAGAGCGGCAAGGCGACAAAAACCTTCACGCCGGACGAGCTGAAGGCGATCAAGCTGAAGACGCCGGATCAATACACCATGATCGGCGTGTCGGTGCCGCAGCTCGACATTCCCTCCAAGACCAACGGCACGGCCAAATACGGCATCGACGTGATGCTGCCAGGCATGGCCTATGGCGCGGTCGTGACGCCGCCCGTGCGCTTCGGCGCCACGGTGAAATCGGTCGACGACAGTGCCGCCAAGAAAGTGCCGGGCTTCATCAAGGCCGTCACCCTCGACGACAAGACCGGAACGACCTCGGGCTGGGTCGTCGCGGTCGCCGGCACCTATGCCAACGCCAAGAAGGCGGCGCAGGCGCTCAAGATCGCCTATGACGGCGGTCCAAACGCGAAGGTGTCGACCCAGTCGCTGCTCGACGAGGCCATGCGGCTTCAGAAGCAGGAGGATTCCGGCCAGTTCTTCGTCAAGGACGGCGATCCCGCGGCGGCGTTCGGCACGGCGGCCAAGGTGCTGGAGGCGGAGTACACCACCAGCATTAATATCCATGCGCCGATGGAGCCGATGAACGCCACTGCGGAGTTCAAGGGCGAGATCCTGCACATCTATTCCGGCAACCAGTTCGCAACGCGCTCCGGCGCGATCGCGGCGGGTGCGGCCGGGATCGATCCGAAGTTCGTGGTCATGCATCAGATGTGGCTCGGCGGCGGCTTTGGCCGCAGGCTCGATGCCGACATGATGATTCCGGCGGTGCAGGCGGCGAAGGCCATCGGCAAGCCGGTAAAGGTGATCTACACGCGCGAGAACGACATGACGATGGATTTCTCGCGTCCGCTCACCTATCAAAAAGTAAAGGCGGGCGTGGACGGCGACGGTAAGCTCGTCGCGCTCAGCCACGACGTGGTTTCGGCGTGGCCAACGGCGCGCTGGGGAATCCCTGATTTCCTGACGCCGTCGGTGGACAAGAAGGGTCCGCTCGACTCCTTCACGGTGAACGGGGCCGACTTCTTCTACACCGTGCCCAACCATCATGTGCGCGCGATCAAGAACGAGATGGCGCACAACGCCACGCCGTCCGGCCAGCTCCGCTCGGTCGCGCCGGGTTGGACCTTCTGGGCGGTCGAGAGCATGATCGACGAGATCGCGGCGGCGGCGGGCAAGGACCCCGCGCAGTTCCGCATCTCGCTGCTCGACGGCGCCGGAAAGAACGACGGCGGCGCGCAGCGGCTGCGCAACACGCTGCTCGCCGCGATGGGCCTTGCCGGCTACGGCAGCAGGAAGCTGCCGAAAGGTGAGGGCATGGGCGTGGCCTGCGTCTCCTCGCAGGAACGCGCGACCGCGAGCTGGACGGCCTGCGTCGCCCATGTCGCCGTTGCGCCCTCGGGCGAGGTGACCGTGAAGAAGCTCACGGTGGCCACCGACGTCGGCACGCAGGTGCATCCCGACAACATCCGCGCCCAGGTCGAGGGTGCGGCGCTGTGGGGCCTGTCGCTGGCGATGTACGAAAAGGCGACGCTGAAGGACGGTGGCATCGAACAGACCAACTTCGACAGCTACACGCCCTTGCGCATGAGCCAGGTGCCGGAGGTCGCGATCGCCGTGATCGCCAATGGCGAAAAGGCCACTGGTGTCGGCGAACCCGCGGTGACGGTGATCGCACCCGCGATCGGCAATGCCATCTTCAACGCCTCGGGCGCCCGCGTCCGGGCCCTGCCGATCACGGCCGAAGCCGTGAAGGGCGCGATGAAGGCGTAAGGCTGGTTGCGATTGTTGACCTGACCTGATCCGCCGGGGGGCAGCCCCCGGCGGATTCGTCGTTAAAAAAGCCCTGTGTTTGCAAGCACATCTCTACTGTGCATGGGGTTGTTTTCGAGGTTTTTGATTGGAACCGCCCGGGACGCGAATTCCGTAAAATTGTCCCAGATTCCGCAGGGTTCCATTGAGCACGCCTCTTAAGGGCCGGAGAACCTGATCCGGCTTAGGCTTTTGCCCGAAACACGCCCGTGCTCTTGGGGAAACCATGAACGCCTCAGCCAAACCCGCCGCGAAACGCCGGCTTCTGCTCGCCTCCGACCGGAGCGACGAGAGCACCGAGCTCGCCAGCATCCTCAAGGCGGTCGGCGACGTTGCAACGGTGACGACGCAGGAGCTCCCCGAGCAGCCCTCGCGCGATCTCTCCGGCCTCGTGGTCGACATCAATCTGCGGTCGCCCGACAGCGTGCAGCGGGTGCGCAACAAGCTGCGCGGCGACGCCTATCGCGCCATGCCTCGTCTGTTCGTGCTTGCGGACGCCCTGCATCACGGCACCATGCAGGCCTGGGCGCTGGGCGCCACCGACACCATCTCGCGGCCGCTTCAGCCCGAGGACATCCTGCAGCGCATCCGTGCGGCCTTCCCCGACACCGCCGTCTATGACGCCACCGATCGCGGCAAGACGCTCAATCGCGGCGTCGAGGCCGCGCATGCGGTGCTGAAGAAGATGTTCGAGAAGCTGCCGCTCGGCGTGCCCTTGACCTTCGACGACGTCATCGCCGCCGAGAGCAAGATCCTGAAGGCGATCAAGCACTCCTCGCTGCGCGAGTGGCTCACCACGGTTGGCTGCCACCATGTCGGCAGCTACCGGCATTGCCTGTTCGTGACCGGATTTGCGGTCTCCTTCGCCCAGCACCTCGGCATGCGCGAGGACGACCAGCGCCGGCTGACCCGTGCCGCGCTGCTGCATGATGTCGGCAAGGCCTTCGTTCCCTCCGCGCTGCTCGACAAGCCCGGCAAGCTCACCGACGAGGAGATGGCTGAAGTCCGCCAGCATCCGCGCCGCGGCTATGACGCGCTCGCGGCTCAAGGCGGCTTCCCGCCGGAGATGCTGGACGTCGTGCTGCATCACCACGAATTCCTCGACGGCTCCGGCTATCCCAACAATCTCTCGTCGAACCAGATCAGCGATATCGTGCGGGTCACGACCATCGTCGACATCTACGCGGCACTCGTGGAGAAGCGCGCCTATCGCATGCCTTTCACCCACTCGCGCGCGTTTGCGATGATGGAAGGCATGGGCGGCAAGCTGGACCAGCAGCTGTTGCAAGCGTTCCGCCCGGTGGCGCTGGGATCGTTCTGAACTCCGGTGTCGTCCTGGCGAAAGCCAGGACGACATTGTGGTAATCGCTCGTGCTACCCCACCATCTTCCTCAGCTCCGCCTTCGCCACCTTCTCCAGCGTCGAGCGCGGCATGTCGTCGACGAAGCGGATCTCGCGCGGCATCTTGAAGTCGGCAAGGCCGGCGCGGCAGGCGGCCATCACGGCGTCGTGCAGATCAGGCCGGGCACCGGCGACGCCACCCTGCGGGATGATGAAGACGACCGGCACCTCGTCCAGCATTGGATGCGTCTTCGCCACCACGGCGGCCTCGCGCACGCCGGGGACCAGTGCGACCACCTGCTCGATCTCCGACGCCGCGACGTTCTCGCCGCCGACCTTCAGCATGTCCTTGCTGCGGTCTGCGAAGCGAATGTAGCCGTTCTCCAGCCGCCCCACGCGGTCGCCGGTGAGAAAGAAGCCGTGCTCGTCGAAGCTCTCGCGCGTCGCCTTTTCGTTGTGCAGATATTCGGCGAACAGCGACAGGCCGACAATGCCCTTGATCGAGAGATTTCCGGTGCCGTCGATTTCGGTCGGCCGCCCGTCGTCGTCGGTGATGCGGATTTCATATTCCGGCGCGGCGCGGCCGATCGACATCGGGATGTTGGGCTGGTCGATCTCGCCGACGATGCCGTGGGTGATGGTCTCGGTCATGCCCCACCAGCCGATGATCTTGACTCCGAAAGCGGCGAAGGCCGGCGGCTCGTTGATCGCGGTGCCCCACAGACGGAATTTGTGATCGCGCGGGATGTCCTGTTCGAGCAGCGCCTTCATGCAGAACGGGATCGTCGAGGTCCAGGTCGAGCCGTGCTCGCGCGCAGCGCCCCAGAACCGGCTGGCGGAAAAGCGCGGCTGGATCACGCAGGTGGCGCCGACCCATAGCGTCGCCAGCATCGAATAGGCCAGCGCGTTGGTGTGGAACAGCGGCAGATAGGCCTGATGCACGTCGCTTGCGTGCAGGTCTTCGTGCGCGGCGTTGATCTTGGCGCCCCACAGCGCGTTGGCGTGGGTCCACAGCACCGCCTTGGGGCGCGATGTCGTGCCCGAGGTGTATTGCACGCTGCACGGCGCGAGCGGATCGATCGCGCGCCTGGGACGGTCGGCGCTATCGGCGAACAGCTCCTCAAAGCTGTCGCCGCGTGAGACCGGGTTCCCGGGCGGCGCGCCCGCATCGTGCGAAGTCACCGCCATCCAGCGGATGTTGCGGCAATTCTGCGCGACGATCTCGGCATAGGCCGGCTGTGTGATCGCGGCGACCGCGCCGCAATGATCGGCAAAATAGTCGAGTTCGGCCGGCGCCGAGCGCGTGTTGGTGGTCACCGCGATGGCGCCGAGTTCGACACAGGCGAACCAGGCCAGCAGCGCCTCGATGCAATTGTCGAGGTGAATGAGCACATATTCGCCCGGCTTCACGCCGCGCCTCCCCAGTCCCGCCGCGAGCGCGCCGACCCGCTCGTGAAACTCGCCATAGCTCCAGCGCCGGGCAGGCGCGTCGAACGGCGCCCAGATCAGGAACGGATGTGAGCTGCGCACGTCAGCCCGCATCTTCAGCAGCCAAGGCACATCGAGCCCGTCGAATGGGCCGACGATTCCGGCGGCGGCTTGCGAAGTCGGCATATGTCCTCCCGTGCAGCCTGCATCTTGCCGGCGGCCGCGTTTTGATGATTGCGTCTTCCTGCTCGCTCAGCCCTCATGCGACGGTGCGTGGGGCAGGCGGCTTGGCCTTACCGGCCGCCGTCCTCGTATGACGAAATCTCGATCAGGCTGCCATCCGGATCCCTGCAATAGACCGAGCGCAGCGTGCCGCGGGCGCCCTGCTTGGGAACCGGGCCCTCTTCGATCGCAACGCCATGTGCCTTCAAATGCGCCACCACCTCGTCGGGGCTGGCGGAGGTGAGGAAGCACAGATCCTCGCTGCCGGGGGTCTGGTGGTCCGCGGTGAACCACTCCACCTTGTCGGCATCGCGCGGCCGGACGTTGATCTTCTGGTTACCGAATTGTAGCGACGTCCGCGGCGCTTTGCCGCCGCCGGGGTCGAACACCTTGACTTCCATGCCGAGAATCTTGCCGTACCACTCGGCGGTCACTGCGACGTCCGCGACGTTGATCACGAGATGATCGAGGGCTTCGACCTTGACCGCCATGCCTTATCCTTTCGTCGTGATGCGCCCCGTGTACTTTCCGCCTGCGGCAAGCTTTGTTACAACCGCGCCGACGCCATTTTCAAGCTATCTGGCTTCAAGAACAACACGTTGGGAGAACCCTTGAGATGATCACACGCCGTACCGCGCTGAGCCTGCTCGCCGCCAGTCCGCTTGCAGCCAGCCCGCTGTCGAAGGCCCTTGCCGCCGATTACCCGACCCATCCGGTGAAATGGGTGGTCGGCTATCCGCCGGGCGGAGCCACCGACATCCTGGCGCGCCTGATCGGCCAGCGGTTGTCGGAGAAGTTCGGCCAGCAATTCGTGATCGAAAACAAGCCGGGTGCCGGCAACAATATCGCCACCGAATCGGTCGTCAACGCCGAACCCGACGGCTACACGCTGCAACTGGTCAATCCGGCCAACTTCATCAACGCCTCGCTCTACACCAACCTGAAATTCAACTTCGTGCGCGATATCGCGCCGGTCGCCTCGTTCCAGCGCGTGCCGAACGTGATGACCGTCAACAAGGACGTGCCGGCCAAGACCGTCGCCGAGTTCATCGAATACGTGAAGGCCAACCCCGGCAAGGTCAACATGGCCTCCTCGGGCAACGGCACCTCGGTGCATCTGTCCGGCGAGATGTTCATGGCGCTGACGGGCTGCAAGATGCAGCACGTGCCCTATCGCGGCGCCGCACCCGCGATCACCGACATGCTCGGCGGCCAGGTGCAGGTGATCTTCGACAACATGCCCTCGATCATCCAGCACATCCGCTCCGGCTCGCTCCGCGCCATCGGCGTCACCACGGCGGAGCGCTCGCCGCAGCTGCCCGACGTGCCGGCGATCGGCGAGACCGTGAAGGGCTACGAGGCGAGCGCGCTGTTCGGCATGGGGGCGCCGAAGAACACGCCCAAGGAGATCATCGCCAAGCTCAACAGCGAGATCAACACGCTGATAAAGGAGCCGGACATGGCCAAGCGCCTGGTCGAGCTCGGCGGCGAGCCGCGGGCGCAGACGCCCGAGGCGTTCGGCGACGAGATCAAGGCCGAGACCGAGAAATGGAAGAAGGTGGTCGAGTTCGCCGGCCTGAAGGTCGAGTAGCGATCTTGTGATGTCCGGGAATGGAGCCCTGCCGTTCGGCAGGGCTTTTTTCTTGGATGCCGTGCCATTGAGCTGGAATAAAGCGGCTTCGTGAAACCTGATGGGTATATGGCGCGTATGATGCGCTGTGAAGAGAGGAGTAGATCATGCGTAAGACGCAATTGGTGCTGGTGGCACTCGGCGTGACAGCCCTTGCCGGCTTCGCGACGGTTACGCCGGCAGCGGCGCGCGACTATCCTTGGTGTGCCCAGGGCGGTGAGTATGATTATCCGGGGGAATGCTCCTACAGCAGCTATGAACAATGCCAAGCCAGCGTGTCCGGCCGGCTGCTGTACTGCGATCGCAATCCCCGCTTTGCCTACAGCCAGGTTTCTCCGGCGCAACCGCGATCGCACCGGCGGCCGCGCCCCGTCGCGCCGTACTAGCGAGCTGGCTGACTTCAGCCCGGTTGGAGCGCCTCGTATAGGCTCGACGCCTCCAGCCGGCCCGCGTTGCCGCTACCGCTTCGCGTCGGCCTGCTCGATTCCGTTGCATGAGATCAGCATCGTGTAGGGCCGCGCATTGCCCGCGATGTCTGTGGTCTTGATCTCGCCTTTCGGTTCGGCAGTCTGGTAAGGCACCACGGAGTTGTCGAGGAAGTCGCGCAACGCGCCGGTCTTGATCGCGAAGTTGATGTTTTCGGGGATGTTGCCGGTCGCAGCGGCCATCCGTAATCCGTCCAGCTTTCCCGTAACGACGCCAACGATCTGCCCGGTGGTGTCGAACAGCGGGCCGCCGCTATTGCCGGGCTGCACCGGCGCACTGATTTGCAGGAAACGCGAATCGTTGCGCATGCCGCTGAGCGAGCTGACGATGCCGGTCGTGACGGTGAAGTCCGAAGTCAGCAGCCCATGGAACGGAAAGCCGATCGCGACGACGGAATCGCCGGAGCGGATCGAGCGGTCGCGGATCCGGGCGAACTCCTTGAACATGGTCGTCGACGGCGCCTGCAGCAACGCGAGGTCGTTGTTGGCGTCGCTCGACACCACGCGCAAAACCATTCCGGCTTCGCCCGTGAGATTGCCCTTGATGTCGCCGATGCAGCCATTGATCACATGGTTATTGGTGACGACGTGTCCGCTGGCACTCACGACGAACCCGGTGCCGCTCTTGGCTCTGGCAGGTTTGCTGCCGTTGGCTGGCGGTCCCTGCTTGTCCGGCGCTGGCTGCGGCTTGGCGGCGATCTTGGTGAAGTCGCCGGCCTTGTCGAGCCCGTCGGCTTTCACCTTGTGACGCAATTGGCCAGTGCCGCAATCACGGGCCCGGCCGAGGTCAGGTCGAAATTCAGCACGGTGCGGCCGCTCGTCGCGACCATCAGGCTTGCCTTCTGAAACGTTCGTACCACGTTGGCAGGCATGACGGAGCTGAGCATGTTCGTCTGGTTGGCCGTGGCGAACAGTCTGGCCTGCTCCTGTCCGTCAAAGATGACGTCGATCGCGGCGTTCTCGCCCTGCTTGAAGCGGTAGCTGGGACTGGCAAAGCTCAAGATCCACGAGCCCCCAGCATTCTGGCCGACGACGAGAATGACGCCGTTGGCATAAGGCGCCGTCGCGGCACAATGCGAAAAGGCTCCCGTTTCGTCATTGCTGAACGCGCCGCCGACCCAGTTGCCGATTTTGACGCTGCCGAATGGGCCGGCTGCCTGTGCTGCGGTGACGACGCTCACCTGCAATAATGACGCAACGATGAATGACTAAGCCACATACTCTCCCCCCAGCGCGTTCGCGCGCATCTTATCTGCGGGAGGACGTCTCGCGCAACCGGCAGTTGTCTGTTGAGGACGGATCCTCTCGGGCGACCTTCGGGACTTGCCTTTACTTTGCAATCCGATATACTTTGCGGTACAAAGTAACGGACGGATAGACCCGGCAGAGATAGGCGGAGCGAGGTTTTGGCGTTGCCAATGCGCGATCTCGACAAGGCACTGGCCGACATCGTGGCGATCCGCAGCCAGATTGCGGCAGGCACGGCATTTCGCGGTTACGGCCCGGCGACGATGGCCGCGACCGGCGCGGTCGCGCTTCTCACCGCGATCCTGGAATTCTGGCTGCTTGGTGATGCCACCAGCGAACCGCTCGGCTTCTTCTTCGGCTGGTTCATTGCCGCCGCGCTCTCCGGCCTGATCATCGGCATCGAGATGCGCGCGCGTTCGCGCCGCCATCATTCGGGCCTCGCTGATGCCATGATCCACCAGGCTGTCGAGCAATTCCTGCCCGCTGGCGTTGCCGGTGTGCTGCTTGCGGTGGTGATGTGGAAGTTCTCGGGCGAAACGCTGTGGCTGCTGCCGGGCCTGTGGCAGATCCTGGTGTCGCTCGGCATTTTTGCCTCCGTCCGTTCGCTGCCGCGCACCGTGGCGCTCGCCGGCGCCTGGTATTTCATATCCGGCTTTGCGGTGGTGGTGCTCGCGAGCCAGACCCATACGCTGTCGCCATGGACCATGGGCCTGCCCTTCGTGATCGGGCAATCGGTGATGGCGGGCATTCTGTATTTCGCATCGGGAGACCATGATGTCGAAGATTGACAGCGCACCCTTCTCTTATGAAGGACTGGACCGCGTGATCCACGAGAAGGCGAGGCTCGGACTTCTGACCTCGCTGATGGCGCATCCGAAAGGTCTGGCGTTCGCCGATCTCAAGCAGCTCTGCGGCCTCACCGACGGCAATCTCAGCCGGCATCTCGCCGTGCTCCAGGAAGCCGGCCTCGTCGAGGTGACCAAGGGCTATGAGGGCAATCGCCCGCACACGACCTGCCGCCTGACCAAGGCCGGCCGCCGCCGCTTCCTCGACTATCTCGCCGTGCTCGAACGCCTGGTGCGCGACGCAGCCAAGGCTGCCGGCCGCGAGGCGGCGCCGCTCGGCCGTCTCGGTATCGTCTCGACCTGATCCTCCCCCTTTTTTGACCGGAGACTTTGCAATGCAAAGTGACCTTGTGTCCCGCAACGAGAAGCTTCACGTCGGCATCATCATGGATGGCAACGGCAGATGGGCGACGCGGCGCGGCCTGTCGCGCGTGCGCGGCCATGAGGCCGGCGTCGAGGCGATCCGCCGCATCGTCGAGGCCGCGCCCAAGCAGGGCATCGGCACGCTGACGCTCTACGCCTTCTCGACCGACAATTGGCGAAGGCCGAAGGCCGAGGTCGCCGCGCTGATGACGCTTCTGAGATTCTACCTCGGCAACGAGGTGCAGAGCCTGGTCAAGAACGGCGTGCGCCTCACCGTGATCGGCCGGCGAGACCGCCTGCCCGACGGTATCGCCAATGCGATCGCGCGCGCGGAAGATGCCACCGCACACGGCGGCACGCTTCATCTGCGCATCGCCGTCGACTATTCCGCCCGCGACGCCATCCTCAACGCGGCGGCGAAGGCGGCGGCGCTGACGAGTCTCACCCGCGAGGCGTTCTCGCAGCTCGTCACCGGCGAGGCCGGTTTGCGCGACGTCGACCTCATCATCCGCACCTCGGGTGAGAAACGGCTGTCGGACTTCCTGCTCTGGGAAGGTGCCTATGCCGAGCTGCACTTCACCGAGCGGATGTGGCCCGAATTCGACGCGGGCGATCTCGCTGCGGCCCTGGCCTCCTTCCACGGCCGCGAGCGTCGCTTCGGCGGCCTCCAGGCGATCGTGCCGGAGGAGGTGCCTTCACTCTCTCGCGTGTGACGCCCGGCACCGAGCAACGAACTGTTCGTTTTCGGCCGCAAGATTGGCAGCACCGTCCAAGCGGTAAGCGCGCCGTCTCGGCTAGGTCTGCATTCGATGCAACCTGCCGAGAGCCGCGCGCATGTCACAGCCGTTGCTGGATGCCATTGTCGAGTCAGCCGAAGGCAACGCCACGCTTCGTATCAGGCCGGCCAGCGCGTCCGATGTCGAGATCCTCTCGATCTATTTCACGAGCCTCTCCACGACATCGCGCAACAAGCGCTTCATGGGCGCGCGGGCGGACTTTGCAATGATCGCGGCCGAATGCGTCGCCAAGACCAGCAATCCCGGTCATTTCACCCTGCTCGCCGAGATCAGGCACGAAGGGCAGGGCACGATCATCGGCGAAACCAGATACGCCTACGATGCGGCTGCACGGCATGGTGATTTCGCCATCTCTGTTGCCGATGGCTTTCAGCGCCAGGGCGTCGGCCTCCAGATGATGACGGCGATGGAGAGGCACGCGAGCGATCTCGGTCACGAGATGATTGCAGCCGAGACCGCGCGCGTGAACGCCGAGATGCGCGGTCTTGCGAAGAAAGCGGGGTTCGAGGACACCGGTCTCGGAGACTGGCAGTCGGTCCATCTCGCGAAGCGTCTGTCGCGATAGCCGGGCTTGCCGCGAACCGAGCAAGCGCGACCGAAGTCGGCGGACGTGGCGGAGCTGGACCCGAGCGTCGAATTCTGGTGTCGTGGCACACCCTCAATCGCGTGTCTCCCAATGACCTCCTTCAAGACCATTCGTGCGCGCGCCGAAAAACGCAAGGGCGGGCCCAAGGCGCTCGAAAAGCTGATGCCGGAAAAGCCCGACCTGAAGGGCCTCGCCAAACGCGGCGACGACCGCATCCTCGCAGAGATGACGAAGCGTGTGTTTTGCGCGGGCTTTGCCTGGAGCGTGATCGAGACGAAATGGGACGGGTTTGAAGACGCCTTCCTGCGTTTCCAACCGGCCAAGCTCACCTTCCAACCGGAGGATTATTGGGAGGACCTGCTGCGCGACGCGCGCATCGTGCGCAACGGTGCCAAGATCATGTCGGTGCGCGACAACGCGGCCTTCGTCCAGGAGATCGCAAGAGAGCACGGCAGCTTCGGCAGGTTTCTGACGAAGTGGCCGCCGTCCGACCAGATCGGCCTGCTCGAGCTTCTAAGCAAGCGCGGCAGCCGTTTGGGTGGCAATACCGGCCAGATGCTGCTGCGGTTCGTCGGCTGGGACGGCTTTGTGACGTCCAGGGACGTCGTGGCCTGCCTGCGCGATGCCGGTCTCGACATTGCCGAAGAGGTGAAGTCGAAGGGCGATCTCGCCAAGGTGCAGGCGCAGTTCAACGCCTGGGCCGAGGAGACCGGGTTGTCCTACACATATCTGTCACGCATCTGCGCGCACTCTGTTGGCGAGAACAGAAGCGAGTAACGAATTCGGCTCTTGAAATCAGCTCTTGGAATTTGGCTCTTGGGATGTTGAATCATGTGCATCCTGTGGCGATCTGGTGCCGCAAGCGCGGCAGACGCGACGCGCGATCACGAAATGCATTTCTCCGGAACATTTGTGCGTAGCACCTGTTCGGGAGATTGGGCCAGGCGAACATCAGCGCAGGGAACGCCCGCTCTGGCTCAGCTCAGTGAAACCGACGTGACAGAAACGGAGCAGCTCATGAAGCTCACATCCGAACAGGTGAAGCAGACCGTCAACCAGCTCGGCGCTCAAGTGCTGCCCGACGAGCATCCCGCGATGCCGCAGCTCAACAGCATGTTCGGCGAGCACACTTTCTTCGTCGATGAGACGGGGCTGAAGGTCGTCGAGCCCACGGCGCCGCCCGGCACCGAGCGTCAGAGCGGCGAAGTCGTCAGCCTCGCCGATTGGGGCGATTCCGAGCTGACCCGCCTGATGGCACACGAGCCCGAACCGACGGGCGTGATCGTCGTGTTCGAGCACGTGAGGCATTGATCGGGCCCAGCGGATCGTCCTTCGGCGGCGAGTCTGAAAACCCGCCACCGTAGATTCGCGTTGCGAGCGCGCTCGACGTGGCTCTCTGCGTCCGCCGAAAGCCCGTCGGTTTGGTTCAGATGCCGAGAGTCAGCTGCGGCGGCTCCGCATCGTCCCCGGCCTGGAGGGAAGACAGCGAGACCCCCAGCAGCCTGACGCTCTTGGGCAGCGGAATCTCGACTTCGAGCAGGCCGCAAGCCAGCCGCTCAAGATCGTCCCGGCCTGCAACCGGCGAAAGAGCGGACCTGCTGCGCGTGATGATCTCGAAGTCGGCAAACTTGATCTTCAAGGTGACGGTGCGGCCACGGCTGCCCGTCGCCTCGCAATGGCGCCACACCTTGTCGACGAGCGGCTTGAGCTCGGCGACCAGCGCGTCGAATTCGGTGAGATCGCTTGAGAACGTGGTCTCCGCGCCGATGGACTTGCGGACCCGGTTGGCCCGGACCGGCCGTTCGTCGACACCGCGCGAAATCCAGTAGTAATAGGCGCCCGACTTGCCGAAATTGGCATTCATGAACTCCAGCGTCTGACGACGAATATCGAGACCGGTGAACATGCCGAGCGCGTTCATCTTCGCACCCGTGGCCGGGCCTATCCCATGGAATTTTCCGACCGGCAGGGTCTCGACGAAGGCGGGTCCCATCTCCGGTGAAATCACGAACTGACCGTTGGGCTTGCGATGATCGGAGGCGAGCTTGGCCAGGAACTTGTTGTAGGAGATGCCGGCCGAAGCGTTGAGGCCCGTCTCGGCCTTGATCCTCTCGCGGATCCTGAGCGCAACATCACGCGCCAGCGGGATGCCTTGCAGGTTTTCCGTCACGTCGAGGTAGGCCTCGTCGAGCGACAACGGCTCGATGATCGGGGTATGCTCCGCGAAGATATCGCGGATCTGCCTAGAGATCGCCTTGTAGACCTCGAAGCGCGGCTTGACGAAGATCAGATCGGGACATTGTCGCTTCGCCGTCACGGATGGCATGGCAGAGCGAACGCCGAACTCGCGGGCCTCATAACTGGCGGCCGCGACGACGCCACGTTCCGCGGAGCCTCCGACGGCGACCGGCTTTCCGCGCAGCTCCGGATGATCGCGTTGTTCCACGGACGCGTAGAAGGCATCCATGTCGATATGGATGATCTTGCGGACGGGCGAAGCTTCGCCGGTCGCCGTGTCGGATTCGCTCATGGCAAGATGATACAATCGAGCGATGAGAAGCGCGAGGTGGGTGTGGTTCAGCGCTCGAGACAGGCTGGCCGCCGCTCCGGGATGTCCCACTTCATCAAAAACAATCTCAGGCTTGTGAGTGGCCAGCATGGCCACGCGCTCTAATATGAGGCTGCGGAGGACAGCCCATGCAATACAGCTCCGAACTCATTCGAACGATGCGTCAGGCGCTGGAGGCCGTGATGGCCAGCGTGCCGCCCGATCAGTCGGTGTTCGGCCTGAAGGCGGCGGTCGCCGAATGCATCCTGAAGGCGGCCGCACACGGTCAGACGTCCTACGACGGACTGGTCACGTCGGCTTCCGACCAGGTTCAGGCGATCATCTCGATGCTGAATTGAGGTGGGCTTGCGCCGAGCAGGCGATGACCTGAGCGGGCGGGGTAACAACGCAAATCGGGTGAGGGTGCCTCCAGCGTGCACTGGAGGAGACTGGCGCACCCGACACGATTCGAACGTGTGACCTTTGCCTTCGGAGGGCAACGCTCTATCCAGCTGAGCTACGGGTGCTAGTCGAGGTTCATTTAGCCGATTGGCGGAGGGTGGGCAACCGCTTCCGCCGGCTTCGTCCAGGCTGATTTGGGCTAGGCTGATTTACGAGTCGCGCGGTCAGGAACCGGCACGCCGTCCCGCCCGAGCTTGGCGAACTCGGCGAGCAGCCGTTCGGAGCACATGACGCGGTTGCGGCCGAGCCGTTTGGCCGCATAGAGCGCCTGGTCGGCCGCGCCCAGCAGCCGTTGGGGGCTGTCGTCGGTTTCGTCCGGAATGTGGCTGGCGACGCCGACACTCAGGGTGACGTGCTCGCCGGCCCCGATGGCGCCGTGGGTGACCCGCAAGGCCATCACCGCGCAGCGGATTTCGTCGGCGATGGCGCAGGCGGCATCGCAACCCATGTCCGGCAGGATCAGCGCGAATTCCTCGCCGCCATAACGGCTGGCGAGATCGAGCGGGCGCACGGCATACCGGCTGACGACGGACGCGACCGCGCGCAGGCATTCGTCGCCGCTCTGGTGGCCGTGGCGGTCGTTGAACAGCTTGAAATGATCGACATCGACGAACAGCAGCGCCATGGGCTTCTGCGTCCGCTGGGCGCGGGCCCATTCACTCATCAGCATCTGGTCGAACGCGCGGCGGTTCGACAGGCCGGTCAGCCCGTCCTTGGTGGCAAGCTCCTTCAGGGCCATCTCGGCGCGCTTCTGGTCGGTAAGGTCGCGCAAAGTCTCCACCACCGCGATCAGATGGCCGGCCTCGTCGTGAATGGGGCCGGCGTCGATGGCGAGATAGAGCTGGCTGCCGAGCTTCGGCATCACGCACCAGTTTTCGGCGCTGAAGCCGAGCCCGTTATGACCGCGCGCGGCATATTCCGAATAGAACGCCGGCAGCTGTTCCGGGCGGTCGAGCGCGACGAGGTCGGCGAGGCAAGGGCGCCTGGTCTCGTAGAAGGCCTGCCAGTGCTTATTGGTGCCGATCACTTCGGAGGCGGCGACACCGGTCAGCCGCTCGCAGGCTCTGTTCCAGATCACGACGCGGCGCTTGGGGTCGATCACGAAGGTCGGCACCACCAGATGCTGCATCAGCCGCACGGCATAGGAATCCGCAACGTCGACCGTCTTGGCTGGCGTTTTCCCCGGCTTCGCCATCTCAGGCCACCGCCGCCACCGGCAAGGCATGGCTCGGACCGAACAGCTTTCGCACTTCGCTGGCCGGCTTCGGTCTGCTGAAGAGATAACCCTGCATCTCCGTGCAGCCGAGCGCACGCAGCATCTCGCGCTGCGCCTCGGTCTCGACGCCCTCCGCGACCGTGGTCATGTTGCTGGCGGCGGCGATGTTCACCACCGCCTGCACGATCACGGGCGCGCCGCTCGTCTCGGCGATATCAGCGACGAAACAGCGGTCGATCTTGATCTTGTCGAACGGGAAGCGCTTCAGATAGCTGAGCGAGGAATAGCCGGTGCCGAAATCGTCGAGCGCGATGCGCACGCCGATGGCGCGGAGCTGGTGCAGGATCGAGAGCGCCGCCTCGTCGTCGCGGATCAGCACGGCCTCGGTGATCTCGAGCTCGAGCCGGGAGGGGGCAAGTCGGGAAGCGGCGAGCGCGCCGGCGATCCGCAGTGCCAGCGTGTCGCATTTGAGCTGCACCGGCGAGACGTTGACCGCGACACGCACATGCGCCGGCCAGGTCGCGGCCTCGTTGCAGGCCATGCGCAGCACCCAGTCGCCGAGCTCGTTGATCAGGCCGGTGTCCTCGGCAATCGGAATGAACTCCGCCGGCGACACCATGCCGCGCTCGGGATGCCGCCAGCGCAGCAGCGCCTCGCAGCCTGTGACCTCATTGGTGCGCAAGTCGACCAGCGGCTGATAGTGGATCTCGAAACCGCCGTTCACCAGGGCCTGCCGCAGATCCTGCTCCAGGCTCAGGCGCGCCTTGGCGCTCGCATCCATCTCCGGCTCGAAGAAGCGGTGAGTGCGGCGTCCTCCGGCCTTGGCGCCGTACATCGCGAGATCGGCATTCTTGATGAGCTGGTCGAGATCGGTGCCGTCCTGCGGCGCCATCGCGATGCCGATGCTGGCGTCGGTGGAGAGCTGATGGCCGAAGCAGTGATAGGGCCGGCGGATCGCCTCGAAGATCCGCGTCACGAATGACACCACGTCGGCGGACGACTTGATGCCGGTCTGGATCACCGCGAATTCGTCGCCGCCGAGCCGCGCGATCAGGTCGTCCTGTCCGAGGCAGCCGCGGATGCGGGCGGCGATTCCCTTCAACAGCTCGTCGCCGACGTGATGGCCGAGCGAATCGTTGATGCCCTTGAACTCGTCGACGTCGATATAGAGCAGCGCGAACTGACTGCCGCCGCCGACCTTCTCAAGTTCGCGCTCGATCTGCTCGCGGAATAGCGTCCGGTTGGGTAGGTCGGTGAGCGCATCGTAATGCGCCATATGCGCGATCTTTTCGTCGGCGCGCCGTCGTTCGGTGACGTCCTCGACCACGTTGATGAGGTAACGCGGCTCGCCGGAATTGTCGCGGATCCCGATCCGGGTCGAGGTGATGTAGCGCATCCCCTTGGCCTGGCTCTGCCAGGCATGTTCGTCTTTGAACAATCCCTCGGTCATCTGCAGCGCCTTGCTGTCGTCGTCGGTGACGACTCTGGCGGAGGCATCCGGGTAAATGTCGAAGGGAGTCTTGCCAACGATGTTTTCACTCGATTGGCCGAAGTGCTCTTCGGCGGTCCGGTTGACGAGCAGATATTGCCGCGTTTGAGCATCCTTCACCGTGATCTGCGATGGGATGTGGTCGATGATCTCGCGTAGGAACATGTAGTTGCGGTCGCGTTCCTGCTCCAGATTGCGGCGTTCGGTGATGTCTTCGATCGTGGCCACCCACCCGCCCTGCGCGAGTGGGGTGTTGATGACCTGGAAAGCGCGGCCGCTCGGCAAGTGATGGCTTCTGGTGGAGACCGTGCCCTCCGCGACGATCCTCATGACGTCGGCGCAAAATGCCTCGACATCGCCTTCGAACGCGCTGCGCTCCTTGCGATGATACATCGCCTCGCGGATGTGACAGCCGGGCTTGATGACGTCGTGGGAGAGGCCGAACATGTCGGCGTAGCGGCGGTTGCAGGTGACGATGTATCCGGCTGCATCGTACAGGATCAACCCTTGCGACATGTTGTTCAAGGCGGTGTCGAGCCGCCCTCGCTCCGCTTCCAGCCGCTGCTGCGCCTCCCGATTCTGCCGGCTGATCTGGCGAACGATCAGGAACAGGATCAGCGCAATCACAGTCGCCGAAAGCGCGGCGGTGGTGACCATGAAACCGGTCTGCTGCCGCCAGTCGGCCAGCGCCGCGCTCGTGGTGTTGGTCGCGACGATGACCAGCGGGAAATGCGAAAGCGAGGCGCCGGAGCCGAGGCGCTCGTCGCCGTCGATCGGGCCCCTGACGCGCAGGGTGTGCCGGCCACCTTCGGCCAGCATCTTGCGCATCAGCGGCGCGTCCTTGAAGTCCCTGCCGATCAGCTCTTCGACATGCGGGTAGCGCGACAGCATCTTGCCATTGCGGTCGAACAGCGAGATCGCCGTGCCCTCCGCAAGCGCAACGGATGCGAAATAGTTCTGGTAGCTGTCCGGATCGATCCGGCGGACCATCGTGCCGAGGAAGCTGCCGTCCACGCCGTTCAGCCGACGCGCGACAATCGTGGTCCATTTGCCGATGATGAAACTGCGGACCGACTCCAGAATTACCGGTTCGGCCATCGGATCGGATTTGAAGGTCTGGAAGTAGGCGCGCGAGGAGATGTTGATCTTGGGCAGCGGCTGGGCTCGCGACCAGTTGATCAGTTCGCCATCGGCATCGTAGATCGCGATGTCGCCGAGATAAGACACCGAGCTGATCTTGCTCCGCAGCATCTGGTTCGTCGCAGGTCCGGACATGCGCTCGCGGAACATCGCGGCGGAACTGATCTCCGGCAGGTTCATCTGCCCGATCACATCGGCGGCGACGACGTCCGCATCTTCGAATTGCTGATCGAAGTGCCGCGCGATCAGCTGCACGGTATTTTCCAGCTCGCGCTCGCGGTTGGCCAGGGTACGTTCGCGAAATTCGCCGACGGCCATGGCGGTCACGGCGAAGATCCCGGCGACCAGCAACACGCCGCACAAAGTGAGCCACAGCACCGGTCCGCGCCGAATGGCTGCCTCCCAGCCGTGCTTCGCGGCTAGGAGCATTCGTGACGCAATCTCTGCAAAGACCTGGCGCATTCCCTCCCCCTGGAAGGACAGGAATACACCGCACAAATGGCGTAAAGCTTAGGAAAGCCAGTTACCTGGGCGTTAATCTCGTTGCGCGAATCGGTTGCGCCGAGCGAGCCGCCGCGCTGCATCATGAATCGCGCGTTAATGCGCGCTGCCCGCACTCTTGTGGTCGCCGGCACTGCGCAGCCGTCCCACCACGCCGGTCGGAAAGAAGTAGACGCTGGCGATGAAGAGCAGCCCGAGCCACAGCAGCCAGCGATCGGGATGCAGCAGCCCTGGCAGCAGCGGCAGGCCGGCTTCCGACGCCGCCTTGGAGGCGACGCCCATCAGCGCCTGCAGATAGTTCTGGGCGAGGATGAAGATGGTGGCGCCGATGATCGCGCCGTAGATCGTGCCCATGCCGCCGATCACGACCATCAGCAGGATGTCCAGCATGATCGAGAAGCTGAGCGAGGTATCGGGGCCGGCATAGCGCAGCCACAGTGCATTGAGAATGCCGGCGCCGGCGGCGACCAGTGCGGCGATGCAGTTGGCGTAGCTCAGGTGGAAAACGGTGCGGAAGCCGAGCGCCTCGGCGCGGAAGCGGTTTTCGCGGATCGCCTGCAGCACGCGCCCGAACGGCGAGTTCACCACCCGCAGCAAAGCGAGGATCATCAGGGCGGAGACGGCGAACACCAGATAGTAGGTCAGGATGCGGCCGTTGACCTCAAATCCCAGCACGTTCTTCGAGATCAGCACCGTGCCGGGCCTGAGCAGCTCGGGCAGCTGAAAGCTGCGCCCGTCCTCGCCGCCGGTCAGCCAGGACAGCTGCGAGGCCAGCACCTGGAAGGCGGATGCGACCGCGAGCGTGATCATGGCAAAGAAGATCGCGGCGACCCGCAGCGAGAACAGTCCGATTGCAAGCGCAAGCAGCGCGGCAAGCGGCAGGCCGACCACGATGCCGGTTGCGACCGCGCCCCAATTCGGGCCCATCCCGTACAGCGCGATCGCGATCGCGTAGCTGCCGATCCCGTAGAACATGGTGTGTGCGAATGACACCGAGCCGGTATAGCCGAGCAGGAGGTCGTAGGAGGCGACCAGCGCGGCGAAGACGCAGATCTTGGCCGCGACGTTCAGCGCCTTCGCCCCGGGAAACAGGAACGGCGTCGCCACCAGCGCCAGGATGATGAGGACGAGAACGAGCGTGAGCACGCGGCTGCGCGGCGGATCGCCTGACAGGATCATCATCGGCTGGTCACCGCATAGAGGCCGCGCGGCCGCCACATCAGAATGGCGACCATCAGCAGGATGTTGGAGACGAGGGCGAGCTTCGGCACCAGGAAGCCGCCGTAATTGGCAATCATTGCCACCAGGATCGCTCCGATGAAGCAGCCGCCGATCGAGCCGAGGCCCCCGATGATGACGACGATGAAGATCAGGACGGTGAGGTCGTCGCTCATGGAGGCGTGGACCTGCTCGCGATACAGCGCCCACATCACACCGCCGAGGCCGGCGAGCGCCGATCCCGTCATGAACACGCCGAGGAACAGACGGCGGATGCGATAGCCGAGCGCCTCGACCATCTCGCGATTCTCGACGCCGGCGCGGATCAGAAGCCCGAGCTTGGTCCGGTTGAGCACGAGCTGGATCGCGATGAAGACGGTGAGGCCGATCAGCGTCGCCAGCACGCGGTATTTCGCGATCGCGACGTCGCCGAGGATGAAGGAGCCGCGCAGCGACGTCGGCAGCGGCGCCGGGATGATCTGTGGCCCCCACACTGCATAGAGCGTCTGCTCGGCGACGATCAGGCCGCCCGTCGTCATCAGGATCTGCTTCAGATGCTGGCCGTAGACGGGCAGGATCAGCACCCGCTCGACGATCAGGCCGAGCGCGCCGGACACCGCCATCGACAGCAATGCCGCCGGCGCCAGCACCGCGAGGTTGATCCACAGCGAATCGACCTGGAGCGAGGCCGCGAACGGCGCCAGCACCAGGGTCGCGACATAGGCCCCGACCGCGATGAAGGCGCCATGGCCGAAATTGAGCACGTCCATCAGGCCGAACACGAGCGTCAGTCCGGAGGCCATGATGAAGATCATCATGCCCATCGCGAGGCTCGCGGCCGTCAGCGTCAGCCAGGTGCTGGGCGAGCCGATCAGCGGGATCATCACGAGGGCGACCGCGATCGGCAGCAGGATCGGCGCGATGTCGCGCTTCGGCTTCGGCAGCGGATCGGTTGCGGCGAGCTCGGTCATTGATGCGTCTCCAGGCTCAGGCCCAGCAGCCGCTCCTGCAGTGGCACGTCGGCGGCCAAGGCGGCCATCTCGCCGCGATGAACGATGGTGCCGTTGTCCATCACCAGCACGTCGTCGCCGAGCTCGCGGGCGGCAAAGAAATTCTGCTCGACCATCAGGATCGTGGCGCCCTTGCGCTTGATCTCCTTCAGACACTCGATCAGCGCCATCACGATTGCTGGGGCCAGCCCCTTGGTCGGCTCGTCGATCAGCAGGAGCTTGCGCGGTTCGATGATGGCGCGGGCAATCGACAGCATCTGCTTCTGTCCGCCCGAGAGACTTCCCGCGCGCGACAGCCAGAACCGGCGCAGCGCGGGGAAGAAGCCAAAAATCCAGTCCAGCTGGGCGTCGTCGAGTGGTCCGTCGCGCGCCGCCAGCACCAGATTTTCCTTCACCGTGAGGTCCGAAAACACCGCCATGCTCTCCGGCACGTAGCCGACGCCGAGCCGCGCGACGTCGGGCGTCGCACGGCTCTCGATGCGCTCGCCGGCGAGGCTGATCTCGCCGGAGGAGGCCTGCCAGAGGCCCATGATGGTGCGCAACGTCGTGGTCTTGCCGGCGCCGTTGCGGCCGAGCAGCATCGTGGTCTGCCCCTGCGCGACAGCGAGATCGATGCCCTGGAGGATGTGATAGCGGCCGATATGAGTGTGAACACCGGAGAGCCTCAACAGATCGGTCATGCTGCGCTCCCTCCAGCCGTCTTCCCTTCAACGTTCTTTGGCGCGACGCCGAGATAGGCTTCCTGCACGATCGGTGACGCAATCACCTCGGCAGGCCTGCCGTCCGCAACAAGCTGCCCGTTATGCAACACGATGATGCGGTCGGCGAGCGATCGCACCACGTCCATCTTGTGTTCGACCAGGAGAATGATCCTGCTTTTGTCCTGCTTGAGCTGCGCGATCAGGTTCAGCACGACCGGCACCTCGTCGATGCTCATGCCCGCGGTCGGCTCGTCGAACATGAACACCTTTGGCTCGAGCGCCATCATCAGCGCGACCTCGAGCTTGCGCTGATCGCCATGCGACAGTGCGGTCGCGGCGACGCCACGGCGGCCGCCGAGCGCGACCTGATCCAGGATAGCATCGGCGCGGGCGATCAGATCGCGGCGGACCATCCAGGGCCGCAGCATATCGTAGTGAGTGCCGTCGGCGGCCTGCACCGCGAGGCGGACGTTTTCCTCCACGGAAAGGTTCGGAAAGAGGTTGGTGAGCTGGAAGGCGCGCCCCAGGCCCGCGCGCGTCCGCATCGGTGCGGAGTGCTGGGTGATGTCGGTGCCGTCGAACAGGATGCTGCCGCTCGATGCGCGGAGCTGGCCGGAAATCAGGTTGAAATAAGTGGTCTTGCCGGCGCCGTTCGGGCCGACGATCGCGGTGAGTTCGCCCGGGCGGAAGCTGCAAGTGACGCTGTTGACCGCGACATGGCCGCCGAAGCGGATGGTGAGGTCGCGGGTTTCGAGGGTCAGCGTCATGAGAGATTTCGATCGGGTTTGGTTGGGAGTGCATCCGCGACCACACTGGGCTCGCTCCCCCGCTTGCGGGGGAGGCACAGGCGGCCTACGGCCGCCGTTCTTGAAAGAACGCCGATGCGTAGCATCGGCTACGGGAGAGGGTGTCTCCTCAGGCAAGAACCCCCAAAGAGGACAGAGCCTTCTCCCGGCCTCTCCCGCACGCGGGAGAGGTGAAGAAGCAGCTACCGCTTGTTCTTGACCGGAACGTCCATGTCCTCGATCTTCAGCTCGCGCACCGGCTCGAGCACGGCCCAGGCGACATTCGGATCGACCTTGACCTTGAAGTGATACATGCTCTGCAGCGCCTGATGGTCTTCCTTGCGGAACATCATCTTGCCCTTCGGCGTGTCGAACTCCAGGCCTTCCATGGCCGTGATCAGCTTCTCGGTGTCGGTCGACTTCGCCTTGGTGACGGCGGCGACGACGGACATCGCCGCAGCGAATCCGCCCGCGGTGAAGAAGTCCGGCGGCGCGTTGAAGCGCTTCTGGTGCTCGGCGACGAGCCAGTCATTTACCGGGTTCTTCGGGATCGCGTAGAAATAATAGGTCGCGCCTTCCATGCCGGGCAGGCCCTTATAGGCAGCGAGCGCCGGCAGGATGTTGCCGCCGGTGGACAGTTCGATGCCGTAGCGCTTCGGATCCATGTCCTGGAGTTTCGCCAGCGGATTGCCGGCGCCGGCCCAGATCACCCAGATCACCTTGCGGCCCGGCTTGTCCTTCAGCGCGTCGAACAGGCGCTGGCCGACCGCGGTGAAGTCGGTGGTCGAGGTCGGGGCATATTCTTCGGCGGCGAGCGTCGCGCCGGTCTTGCCGAGCGCCTCCTTGAAGGCGGCGACGCCGTCGCGGCCGAAGGCGTAGTCCTGCGCCAGCGTCGCGACGGTGACGCCCTGCTTGCCGATCGCGACCGCGTTCGAGATCGCGTCCTGCGACGAGTTGCGCGCGGTGCGGAAGATGTAGCGATTCCACTTCTCGCCGGTAATCTGATCCGCGACCGCGGGCTCGACGATCAGGATCTTCTTGTTTTCCTCGGCGACGGGCAGGATCGCGAGTGCCGCGGCCGACGAGGTCGTGCCGATCGCGATGTCAACCTTGTCGTCCTGATAGGCTTCCGCGAGCGCGGCCTTGGAGAGATCCGGCTTGCCCTGGTCGTCCTTGGTGATGACGACGATCTTGCGCCCGTCGAGCGTCATGGTGCCCTTGGTGGCGTATTCAAACCCCATCTGCAGGCCGGTCTCGGTCTGCTTGGCATAGGCCTCGAGCGGGCCGGTCTTGCCATAGATCAGCGCGATCTTGAGATCGTCGGCCTGTGCGGAGGTGCCCGCGGCGAGGGCGAGGATGGTTGTTGTTAAGATGAGCGATCGGCGCACGATGGTCCCTCCTGATGAATTCTTTGGCCATAGCGATTTGCACAACCGTGCGGACATTGCAATTCCACCTTCCGGCGGACCACGCGACGGGCATGTGTGACATTGTCCGGCCCGGCCGCGCCGGATCGCTTCTGCCGAGGAAATCGGCAGATGCAATTGTTGACCTCACCCGTGGAACGGGTCGCTCAGGCTTTGCAAAGTAACGATCAGGCCGGGGGTTACCGCCGGTATCCGTTCGCGCGGGAATAGCCCTGCCGGTTCTGCTGCGTCGAGCGGTTTGTGACGCTGGCGCGTGCTTCGCTGGAGACGGGCGTTGCGAGCTTCAGCTCCTCCAGGAAGATCGGCCGGGAGAAATAATAGCCCTGCGCGTAACGGATCTTGGTCGCAGCCTGGAGGTAGGCGAGCTCCTCGTAGGATTCGATGCCTTCGGCAATCACGGTCATGCCGAGCGCTTCGCTCAGGGATTCGATCGCGCGCAGGATGCCCTGGTTGCGCGGACGCTTATGGATATCGGTGATGAAGGATCGGTCGATCTTGATCTCGTCCGCGGTGATGTCGGCCAGCGCCGAGAGCGAGGAATAGCCGGTGCCGAAATCGTCGATCGAGATGGCGACGCCGAGCTTGCGGAACATCGGCAGGATCTCGGCCTGGAAATGATTCTTGGCGACGAAGGCGTCTTCCGTCACCTCGATCATGAAGCGCTGCGGAAAGCCGGTGTCGTCGAGCGCCTGGGCAAAGCTGCGCATGAATTCCGGGTTGCCGGCCTGCTTGGCCGCGACGTTGATGCTGATGGTCGCTTCCGCACCGAACGTCTCGTTGATCAGGTCGATCGACTTGACGATCTCGGCGAGCACGAGATGGGTCAGCTCGTCGATCAGCCCGAGTTCGGTGGCAAGATTGATGAACGAGCCGGGCGCCTGGATCACGCCCTCGTCGTCGCGCAGCCGCACCAGGGCCTCGATGCCCTTCACGTCCTGCGTGCGGATGTCGACCTTGGACTGGAAGGCGCAGCAGAAGCGCTTCTCCAGGATGGCCTGCCGCAGCGACTGCTCGATCTTCATCCGCGCCAGCGCCTCGCGTTCCATGCTGGAATCGAAGAAGGCCGCCGATCCCTTGCCGTCATTCTTGATGCGGTACATCGCGATGTCGGCGTTCTGGCGCAGTGTCTCGAAGCTGCTTCCGTGATCGGGGTAGAGGCTGATGCCGACGGAGGTTGAGGCGAACACTTCCGAATTGTCGA
Source organism: Bradyrhizobium sp. Kon56 (assembly GCF_055807635.1). Taxonomy (NCBI): domain Bacteria; kingdom Pseudomonadati; phylum Pseudomonadota; class Alphaproteobacteria; order Hyphomicrobiales; family Nitrobacteraceae; genus Bradyrhizobium; species Bradyrhizobium sp. Kon56. The sequence continues at coordinate 516,654 of NZ_JBVVOU010000002.1, forward strand.
TGAAGAACGGCGCGGTCAGCCGCTCCAGCGTCGACTGCATGAATTCGGCGACTTCCTCCTGGTTCTGGATCGGCGATAGCAGCAGCAGGAATTCGTCGCCGGAGATGCGCGACAGCATGTCCGAGTCGCGCAAGCCGCGTCCAAGCCGCTTCGACAGCTCGACCAGCAGGGCGTCGCCCACGGCGTGCCCGTAATAGTCGTTGATGTGCTTGAAATTGTCGACGTCGAGAAAGGCGAGCGCAAAGCGATCGCCCGTGCGACCCTGCGCGAGCAGGCTGGTGGCGCGATGCTCGATCACGCGCCGCGAGGGCAGGCCGGTCAGATCGTCGAAATAGGCCGAGCGGAACAGCTGGTCTTCGAAATTCTTCTGCTCGGTGATGTCAGAGGAGGCCGAGATCAGCAGCTCGCGTCCGTCGAGGCGGACCGGACGATGGGTGGTCAGCAGCACCTGGCGTGCGGCTCCGTCGTGGAGCGCTTCCTCGGCGACGACCGCCTGGCCGGAGCTCAGGGCCTGCCGGCAGGCTTCGAGGCGCGACGCTAGATCGCGCGAGGGGCGGCTGCCGTCCATGCCGAGCTGGGCAGCCGCGACATCGTTGACCAGGAGAAGTTCGCCTTGCGCGTCCTGCACGGTCAGGCCGGCAGGCAGCATTCTAACGATTTCCTTGAGAAATCCGAGTTCGGCTTCGCTCGCGCCGGAATATTTGTTGTCGTTCATAGAAGTCATGAATCTTGTTGTTTCAGCGCGCCTTTGCAATGGCCGCGATCTTGCGCGGTTCCCTCTTAAGTTTGGTTAAGGGGCCCGGAGAATTACGGTGGTGTTTTGCGGCGATGCGACGCGCGCAGCCTATCGTCATTAACAGGGCGTCAACGCGTCCGGTGAAACCGCGAACGACGCGCGCGAACGGGTTTCGTTGGCGCCGCGTCTAACCGTCCTTGGGGATACGGCATTGCATGGTGCAATGAAGTCCGGTCCTGAGATAGGAGACCTCCGTCTTGCCGTCGAAGGCCGACAGCGCCGACTTCAACAGCTTGGTGCCGAAACCCGGCTCGGAGATCTTGTCGACGCTCGGACCCTCGGTTTCATCCCAGGTCACGGTCAGGCGATCGTCGCTGACGGTCCATGACACCTGCAACAGCCCGCGCGGCGCGGAGAACGCGCCATATTTGCCTGCGTTGGTGGCGAGTTCGTGAAACATCAGGGACAGCGTGACCGCAAGTTTCGGCGGCAGGAACAGCCGGTCGCCGTTGAGCGTGAAGCGGACATGGCCGTAAGGGCCGAGCTCGGAGATCAGGAGGTCGCGAATGTCGCAGCCGGCCTTGTCGATCCGTGAGATCAAATCGTCGGTCGCGGCAAGCGACCGCAGCCGCGGATCGATCCGGGCCCAAATCTGCGGCTGATCGTGCAGCACCTGATGCAGCACGGCATGCACCGTCGACAGCTTGTTCTTCAGCCGGTGCTGGAGCTCGTCGACCAGCAGCTTGCGGTAGTCTTCTTCCTCGATCAGGCGTCTGGAAATCCGCCGCTGCTCGACGAGGAGCGAGCGATAGTGCTCGACGCCCCAGATGGTGAGCGCGCAGACTGCCCAATAGAGCGCCAGCAGGGCGAATCGCGCGTTATCGGCAAAGGCATCGCCGAAATTCACGACGACGCCGAGCACGCCGCCCACCAGCGCCGTGATGATGCCGATGCGGAAGCCGCCGAACGCGGCTGCAAAGAACACGGCCGGGAAATACGGCGTGAAATAGACGTCGGGCCGCACATGGGCGAGGGCCCAGCGCGCCAGCGTCGCAACCAGCAGGCAGGCGACCGCAAACGCAAGGCTCAGGCCGAGCGACGGCGGTGCCACGCCCTGCCAGCCCTTGCGGAATTCGTCGATCAGCTTCCCCATGCGCAGTCCGGTCGCGATATGCGTTCGACAATCGAGCGATCGCCAGGAATGTTACGCATGTCGCCGGCCCCAAGCAAAGCTTGCCTTGTCGGAAGCCGGCAGGAATAGTGCCTGCCGCGGCGCCGACCGTCGCGGCGCCGTCGTCGATCGGTGTCCGCCATTTGGCGTCAAGGGGTTCGAAAACAGGGACATTCCATGGGCAGGCTGGATGGCAAGGTCGCGGTGATCACGGGCGCGACCAGCGGGATCGGGTTGCGGACTGCAGAAGTCTTCGTTGCCGAAGGTGCCAAAATTGTGATCGCGCGCCGGCGCACACCGGAAGGCGAGGCGCTGGCGAAGCAGCTCGGGGCGAATTGCGTCTTCCGCCAGACGGATGTGACGGTCGAAGCGCAGATGCAGGCGCTGATCGCGCTCGCGGTGGACAAATTCGGCCGCATCGACTGCCTGTTCAACAATGCCGGCGGCCCGGCGCAGACCGGCGGCATCGAAGGCCTCGAGGTCGAGCGCTTCGATGTGGCGATGGCGACCCTGCTGCGCAGCGTCATGCTCGGCATGAAGCACGCCGCGCCGCACATGAAGAAGCAGGGATCTGGCAGCATCATCAACAACGGCAGCATCGCCGGCCGTCTCGCCGGCTTCTCATCATCGATGGTCTATGGTGCGGCCAAGGCGGCGGTGATCCATCTCACCAAATGCGTGGCGATGGAGCTCGGCGAATCCAACGTCCGCGTCAACTCGATCTCGCCCGGCGCCATCGCGACCGGCATTTTCGGCAAGGCGCTCGGGCTTTCGACCGACGCGGCGGAGAAGACGCCGGCGGTGATGCGCGAGGTCTACAAGACCGCGCAGCCGATCCCGCGCGCCGGCCTTCCCGATGACATCGCCCATGCAGCGGTGTTCCTGGCCAGCGACGAATCCAGCTTCATCAACGGCCACGACCTCGTCATCGACGGCGCGATGACCGGCGGCCGCAACTGGAGCCAGCAGCAGCAGGGCTACGTGGCCCTGCGCAAGGCGTTCGATCAGGGGGCCGGGTAGTTTTCGTCATTGCGAGGAGCGAAGCGACGAAGCATTCCGCGGACGCAGTCTGGATTGCTTCGCTTCGCTCGCAATGACGACTGCGATGCTCAAACCGCCTTCACCCGCACCCGCAATCCGTCGCGCGGCTTCGGGATCGGCCACATCTGCCAGTCGGGCTTGTAGCCGGGCTCCAGCGACACCTCGATGTTCTGCAGGAAGTGCCGCGCGAAGCATTTGGCCTGCATGTAGGCGAAGTGCAGGCCGAGGCACATATGCGCGCCGCCGCCGAACGGCACCCAGGCGAAGCGGTGGCGGTTGCGCTGGGCCTCTTCGGTGAAGCGCAGCGGATCGAAGCGATCCGGCTCCGGCCAGATGTCCTTCATGTGGTGGGTGTAGAGCGGATTGACGCCGATCGCAGTGCCGGCCGGAATCGAAAAACCCTTGAAGCTGAAATCGCGCACGGCGCGGCGCGGCATCGAGGGCACCGGCGGCTTGATCCGCAGCGCTTCCTTGAACGCCATCTCCGACAGCGGCATCTTTTCGAGATCGTCGAAGCTGCTTGGCGCGTCAGGGGCGAGCCCCAGCGCCATGACTTCCGCGCGAAGCTTGTCCTGCCAGCCGGGATTTGCCGCGAGTTCGCCAATGAACGACGTCAGCGACGAGGTCAGCGTGTCGTGCGCCGCCATCATCAGGAAGCTCATGTGGTCGATGATGTCCTGTTCCGAGAGCAGCGCGCCGTCCTCGTGGGTTGCGCGGCAGAGCTGCGAGAACAGATCATCACCGCCGAGATTGCCGCGTCGCAGCGGAATCTGCTCGCGGAAATAAGCCACGATGCGCTTGCGTCCCCTGACGCCGGCCGCCATCTGCGTGCCGGGCAGCGGTCGGCGGATCGGGGCGACGGCAGCGGCGACCATGTCGATGAAGGCCCGGTTGATCTCGTCGACCTCCGGCCCGATATCGGCGCCGATAAAGGACGCGGCGGCGAGATCGAGCGTGAGCTGCTTCATCGCCGGATAAAGCTGCATCTCGCCGGGCTTGGCCTTCCACTGCGCGAGGCGGGCGGCGATGCCGCGGTCGAGATCGCCCAGATACGACTTCATCGGGCCGGACTTGAATGCGACCGACAGCGCCTTGCGGTGCAGCCGGTGCTCCTCGAAATCCAGCAGCATCAATCCCCGCGGAAACAACAGGCCGAGCACCTTGTTCCAGCCATGGGTCGAGGAGAACAGCTTTTGCTGGTCGAACAGCACGAGCTCGTTGGCCTCGGGGCCGAGCAGCACGATATTGGTCTCGCCGAAGAAATGCGTGCGATAGACGAGGCCGTATTTGGCGCCGTTCGCCTCGATATGCCCTTTGGGGTCCGCAAGCACCTGGAAGGTCTTGCCGATGATCGGCCAGCCTTCGTCGCCGGGGATGTGGGTCAGCTCGTTGCGCTTGGGCGGAGTGAAGCCGTGCGCAGGGGCGGCCACATTCTGCATCGACATGACGATTGCTCCGGTTGGCTAGACCCGGCCAACATAACACAATCCAGCTGCGATGACTCCGCGCCTACCGCTTCGCCGCTTCCTTCTGCAAATCCGGCGCATTGACGGCCGGAATCGCAACGCGGCCGGCGCCGGTCACCTTCAGCGCCTCGGCGGCCTTTTCGTTTTCCATGATCTTGGCCATCACGGCCTGTCCCGCGCGCTCGAAGATCGCGCGGTTCTCGATCACGAATTTTTGCGACTTGCGCAAGCCGTCGATGTAGCCGTTGATCTCGGGCACCACGTAGCGCGCGACCATGTCCCAGCTCCGGCGCGTGTTCTCCGGATTGGCCCAGTCGTGCACGAAGCCGATGACGGCGCCGATTCCGCCGGAGACCTGCATCACGTTCTTGATCATCTTGACGAGGTCGTCGGGCGTGCCGATGACCGAGGCCGCGCCGTCGACGAAAGCGGTCTTGTCCACGGCCTCGTCGGGTGAGGCGAACGCGGTGAGCCCGGGCCGTTGCAGCGTGCCGACATTATATTCATTGTGCCAGCGCATTAGGCCGGGGCCGGCCTCGCGGCGCGCCTGCTCGCGGGTCTCGGCGATGTGCCAGGTCAGCAGCACGCGCCAGTTCGCGCGATCGACTTTGGTGCCGTGCTTTTTCGCCGCGTCCTCGGCGAACTGCCATTGCTGCTGCAGCGACATCAGCCCCTGCGTCGTCATCGAACCCAGCGAGATGATGCCGATGCCGTATTTGCCCGCGAGCGTCATGCCGGAGGGCGAGATCTGCGAGGCCACGACGAACGGCATCTCCTCCTGCAGCGGCAGGAGCTGCAGCGCAGCGTCGTTCATGGTGAACCAGTCGCTCTTCGCCGTGACGCGCTCGCCGTCGAAGAGGCGGCGGATCACGCCGATCGCCTCGTCCTGGCGGTCGCGCTGCGTCATCGGATCGATGCCGAGCGTATGCGCGTCGGAGGCGAGCGCCCCGGGACCCGAGCCGAAGATGGCGCGGCCGCCGGTCATGTGGTCGAGCTGCACCATGCGCTGCGCGACGTTGTAGGGATGATGGTAGGGCAGCGACACCACGCCGGTGCCGAGCCTGATCCGCTTGGTGCGCTCGCCGGCCGCCGCCAGGAACATCTCCGGCGAGGCGATCATCTCCCAGCCGGAGGAATGATGCTCGCCGCACCAAAACTCGTCATAACCGAGGCTATCTAACTGCTCGACCAGGTCGAGATCGCGCCGGAACTGGAGCATCGGATGCTCCCCGATCGGATGATGCGGGGCAAGGAAGGCTCCGAACTTCAGGCGCGCCATGGCGTTCTCTCCGGCTTACATTTTTTTGTTTGTGGCGCGAAGCTACGTGCTGGAGACAGCGAACGCAATCGCGCGATGTCCCGCGCGGCGGAATGCAGCCATGCGTATGTCGTCTTCCTCTCCCGGCACGCTGAGAGAGGCGGAACGCGCGAGGATCCTACCTTCGAGGTAATCGCGGCGCCGCATGCGGTCTGAGATGATCGGCAAGGACATCCGAGGATCACGCGCCGATGCATCAAACCGTCACAAAGCAGGTCGACACGTCGCGTCGCTGGTGGGTGCTGGCGATCGTCGTGGCCGCCCAGTTCATGTTCGGCGTCGATGCCTTCGTGGTCAACGTCGCCATTCCGACCATCGCGGTCGAGTTGAAGGCGTCGCCGGCTCAGATCGAATCCGTCATCGCGATCTACCTGATCGCCTATGCCACGCTGGTCGTCACCGGCGGCCGGCTTGGCGACATTCACGGCACCAGGAACGTGTTCCTGGCTGGCCTGCTCGGTTTCACCCTGACGTCGCTGTGGTGCGGACTGGCGCGATCCGGTTCGGAGTTGATCGTCGCGCGGTTGACGCAGGGTGCCTCCGCCGCGCTGATGGTGCCGCAGGTGCTGGCGACGCTGCATCTCCTGTTCACCGACGAACAGCGCAACCGCGCCTTCGCCATCTACGGCATTGTGCTGGGGCTCGCGGGTGCCGCGGGCTTTCTGCTCGGCGGTCTCCTGGTCACGATCGATCTCGCCGGCACCGGCTGGCGCTCGGTGTTCTTCGTCAATGTGCCGTGCGGTCTCGTGATCGCGGTGGCGGCCTGGCGCATCATGCCCTCGGCACCGCATCGCGCCGGCACGCGGCTTGACATCACGGGCAGCATCGTCCTGTTCGCCGGATTGCTGTGCATGATCGGTCCGCTGCTGCTGGGTCACGATGTCGGCTGGGCACCGTGGCTGTGGCTGGTGATGGCGGTCGGCGCCGCGATCCTCCTGGCGTTCCCGAAGCTGGAGCATGCGGTGGCACGCGCCGGCGGCATGCCGCTGATTGATCTCTCGCTGCTGGCGGACGCCGCTTTCCTGCGCGGCCTTGGCGCGGCGTTCTTTTTCTTCTCCGCCAATCTCTCGTTCTATCTGGTCATGACGCTGTTCATGCAGCGAGGGCTGAAAATCCCGCCGCTCGCGGCCGGCATGGCCTTCATTCCGCTCGCGCTCGCTTTCGTCGTGGCCTCGCGCCATAGTGGCGCACGGGCGCGCCATCGCGGCACCAGGGTCTTGATCGAAGGCTGCGCGCTTCAGATCGCGGGCCTCGCGGCGCTTGCGCTGGTCGCGTTCTCTGTCGACGCGCCGTCCGCGCTCCTGCTCGCGCTCACCATGATCGTGTTCGGCTACGGTCAGGGGCTGGTGATGGCGCCGCTCTCCGGCGCGGTGCTCTCGACGGTGAAGCCTGTGGCCGCCGGTTCTGCCTCCGGCATGTACGGCACCACGGCGCAAGTCGGAAATGCGGCCGGAGTGGCCGCAATCGGCGCCATGTTTTTCGCCGTCGAAGCGGTGCAATCAGCGCGCGCAGGATTTCTCGTCTCGCTCGCACTGTTCGCAACATTAATCATGATCTGCGCCGCATTCCTGGCGTGGATGCGCCGGGTATCTGCACGAAGTTGAGGCATTGCGGTCAATACGTGCTGATTTCTTCAGGCTTTCCTGAGATTTAGCACCTCATCGACAGCACACGGTCTTTTTATTTTGCGCTGCAGCAACTATTTGGTTTGGGTGGACGTTGAACGTCGCCTGCTAGGAGCTGCCGTGTCGTTAACCAGAAATGTCGATCTCTTGAGACGTCTGCCAAAGCTGGACGGATTGCGCTTCGCCGAGTTTGGCCGGAGCGCCGATGCGTCCAGTCCGTTGCAAGAGGTCACGGGCTTCGGCGACAATCCCGGCAATCTGCGCCTGTTCGCGTTCGTGCCGCCGCAACTGCAGAAGCCGCGCGCGCTCGTCGTCGTGCTGCACGGCTGCGGCCAGACGGCGGCAAGCTACGACCTCGGTGCCGGATGGTCGACGCTCGCCGAGCACTACGGCTTCGCGCTGTTGATGCCCGAGCAGCAGCGCATCAACAACAGCAACACCTGCTTTAACTGGTTCAATCCGGAAGACACGGCGCGGGACAGTGGCGAGGCCTGTTCGATTCGCGAGATGATCGCGCATATGACGGAAACGCATCGCGTCGATCCCAAGCGCATCTTCATCACGGGCCTGTCGGCCGGCGGCGGCATGACGTCGGTGATGCTCGCGACCTACCCTGAAGTCTTCGCGGCCGGTGCGGTGATCGCGGGACTTCCCTACGGCATCGCGACCAATCTGCGCGAGGCGCTCGACGGCATGTTTCATTCCCCGGAGCGGCCGGCGCGTGAACTTGGCGATCTGGTGCGGCGGGCCTCGAATCATCGCGGGCCCTGGCCGAGGATCTCGGTGTGGCACGGCAGCGCCGATCGCACCGTCAATCCCGGCAATGCCAACGAGATCGTCAAGCAATGGCTCGACCTGCACGATCTGCCCGAGGCGCCGATGGCGGAAACTGACATCGACGGCTATCCGCGCCAGGCCTGGTGGAACAAGGACGGCGAGACGCTCGTCGAGTCCTACGCCATCACCGACATGGCCCACGGCACGCCGCTCGGCCTTGCCGACAACGACCAGCGCTATGGCGTGGAAGGCGCGTTCCTGATCGAGGCCGGCATCTCCTCGTCTTATCACATCGCCAAATTCTTCGGCCTCACCGGCTGGATTCCCGACGCTGCGAAGAAGGCGGAGGCAAAGCCGACGCCGGCCCGCTCGCCCGCGCCGCATCTGGCGCGCTCGATCCGCGCCGCGATCGCCGAAGAGCCGGCCGAGCCGAAGCGCGAGGAGGCCCGCGGCTTCGATCTCGGCCAGATCATTACGCGCGCGCTCACGGCCGCGGGATTGATGAAGTAACTCAGGCCGTCGCGCCGATAAGGCAGGAGTTTTGTGCCCGTCGTCGCTGCGATCCGCGAATGGGGTGACCGCAACCTGAGCCAGCCCGCGGCGTTCGCAGACGCCGCGGAATAGGCGCTCACATCTCGCCGGTGATGAACGGATTTGTCATCCGCTCCTGGCCGATGCTCGAGCCGGCGCCATGGCCGCAGATGAAGCCGACATCGTCGCCGAGCGGCAGCAGCTTGGTCTTGATCGAGTCGATCAGCGTCGCGTGACTGCCGCCGGGCAGATCGGTGCGACCGACCGAGCCCGCGAACAGGACGTCGCCGACATGGGCGAAGCGCAAGTCCTTGTTGAAGAACACCACGCTGCCGGGCGAGTGGCCGGGGCAATGATAGATCTCGAACTGGAGATCGCCGATGGCCACGCTGTCGCCTTCGTCGAGCCAGCGGTCCGGCTCGAAATTGCGCACCCCCGTCATGCCGAAGCGCGCGCCGCTCTCGACCACGTTGTCGAGCAGGAATTTGTCCGCGACGTGCGGGCCCTCGATCGGCACCTTCAGCGCGTCGCGCAGTTCGGCCGCGCCGCCGACATGGTCGATATGGCCGTGGGTGAGCCAGATCTTCTCCACGGTGACGCCGGTCTGCTTGATGGCGTCCAGGATCTTCGGCACGTCGCCGCCGGGATCGATCACCACGGCCTTCTTGGAAGGCTCGTCCCAGATGATGGTGCAATTCTGCTCGAACAGCGTCACGGGGACGATGATCGCGCCTGCCTTCGCGCTGGCCTCAGCTTGTGTCTCGTTTTGCTCGGTCATGGCGCCACAATGCCGATTTTTGCCATGCCGCCAAGCAAAAGATTTCTCCCCGGGGCCTGGGAACAACCGCAGACATCGTCACACGGCCGTCCCAATTCGCCTGCTGGTTTGAACCGGAGCGCTCCTTCCGCGTTCTCCCGCGCAACAAGCAGTTTTGGATGGATTTCCCGCATGGCTCAGGGCGGCAGCGATTGGTGGCGCGACGGCATCTTCTATCAGGTCTATCCGCGCTCCTTTCAGGATTCAAACGGCGACGGTGTCGGCGATCTCGCCGGCATTTTGCAGCGGCTACCTTATGTGAAATCGCTCGGCGTCGACGCGATCTGGCTGTCGCCGATCTTCCCCTCGCCGATGGCCGATTTCGGCTACGACATCTCCGACTACACGGGCATCGAGCCGCTGTTCGGCACGATGGCGGATTTCGATGCGCTTCTCGCCGCCGCGCACGACAACTGCCTTAAGCTGATCCTCGACCTCGTGCCGAACCACACCTCGGACCAGCATCCCTGGTTCGTCGAGAGCCGTTCCTCGCGCGACAATCCCAAACGCGACTGGTACATCTGGCGCGACCCGGACGAGGGTGGCGGCGTGCCGAATAATTGGCTGTCCGAGTTCGGCGGCAGCGCGTGGCAGTTCGACGAGACCACCGGCCAATACTACTATCACGCCTTCCTCGCCCAGCAGCCGGATCTCAACTGGCGCAATCCCGATGTCCGCGCGGCAATCTACGACGTGATGCGGTTCTGGCTGGAGAAAGGCGTCGACGGCTTTCGCGTCGACGTGATCTGGCATCTGATCAAGGACGCCGAGTTCCGCGACAACCCGCCCAATCCGCATTATGCCGAGGGCCGGCCGCCGAACGAAAAGATAATGACGCAATATTCCACCGACCAGCCGGAGGTGCACGACGTCATCGCCGAGATGCGCCGCGTCACGGATGCCTATGATGCCCGCGTCCTGATCGGCGAGATCTATCTGCCGCTGCATCGCCTCATGGCCTATTACGGCAACGATCTCACCGGCGCGCAGATGCCGTTCAACTTCGCGCTGCTCTCGACCTTCTGGAGCGCGCGCTCGATCGAGAAAATCGTCGAGGATTACGAGAAGGCGCTGCCGAAGGGCGCCTGGCCGAACTGGGTGCTCGGCAATCATGACCGTCCACGCGTCGCAAGCCGCGTCGGGCCGGAGCAGGCCCGCGTCGCCGCCATGCTGCTGCTGACGCTGCGCGGCACGCCGACGCTCTACTATGGCGACGAGATCGGCATGCATCAGCTCGCGATCGCGCCCGAGGACGTGCGCGACCCCTTCGAGAAGAACGTGCCCGGCATCGGTGTCGGCCGCGACGGCTGCCGCACACCGATGCAGTGGGATTCTTCCAACTTCGCCGGCTTCTCGGACGTCAGGCCATGGCTGCCGCTGCCGGAGGATCACATCCGCAACAACGTCGTCGATCTCGAGGCCGATTCACGTTCGATCCTGACGCTCTATAAGCGTCTGATCGCGTTGCGGCAGGGCTGTCCGCCGCTGGTCGCGGGCGACTATCATCCGCTTGCCGCGCAAGGCGATCTCCTGATCTATCGCCGCGAGGCCGAGGGCAGGGCGGTGACCGTGGTGCTCAATCTCGGCCCTGAGCCGATCGCGGTCACCACCAGCGCGATCAGGTTCGGCAGCGAGATTCTGCTGTCGACATTCCTGGATCGCGAGCGAGAGCGGATCGAAGGCGTGCTGGATCTGCGCGGCAACGAGGGCGTGATCATCACGCCACCCTGACCGTCGTCCTGGACAAGCGAAGCGCAGATCCAGGACCCATTGCCCCAGGGAGTGGTTTGACGAAGATTCGTGGTGATAGCTTCGTACAACAATCACCTATTGGGGTAATGGGTCCTGGCTTTCGCCAGGACGACAACGGAGTGCGTGGTCGCACTGACTACCCCGGATGCTTGTTCCCTCGCACCGTCCCGTCGATATCGCTCCGCTTCAACAGATAGTCCAATCCGCCGACGCGGTACCAGCGATAGCCATAGGGCTCCAGCACGACGCGGTGCTGGCCGCGCTTGTCGGCGTGGCTGTGGTCCTCCGCGAGCAGATTGATCAGGTGCGCGCCGGCCTCGCCTGGCAGCCCCGCCGAGAACGCGATCTCGCGCGGCTTCTCGTCGAGATTGTGCACGAACAGCACGGAATTGTTGCGCCAGTCATAGCGCATGATGAACACGGCGGGATCGCGCGTCGCGATGATCGAAAAATCGCCCCAGCCGATCTCCGGCACCTCCTTGCGCATGCGGACGATGCGCTCGGTCCAGTTCAGCATCGAGTTCGGATCGCGCCGCTGCTTGGCGACGTTGACGTGCGGATAGCCGTACGGTCCTTCGTCGATGACGGGCAAGGCCGGCTTGTCGCTGGTGGTGAAGCCGCCATGCGGCTCCGTCGACCATTGCATCGGCGTGCGCGCGCAATTGCGCTCGGGGAGCGAAAGATCATCGCCCATCGCGATCTCGTCGCCGTAGCGGATCACGGGCGTTCCCGGCAGCGTGCACATCAGGCTGTAGGCGAGCTCAAGCCGCCGGCGGTCGCCACCCAGCATCGGTGCCAGGCGGCGGCGAATGCCGCGGTCGTAGAGCTGCATGTCCTTGTCGGGACCTAAGCGCTTGAAAACAAGGTCGCGCTGCGCCTTGGTCAATCGCCCGAGATCGAGCTCGTCGTGATTGCGCAGGAACAGGCCCCATTGCGCCGAGGCGGGTCGCGGCTTGGTCGCCTTCAGCGCTTTCCCCAGCGGGCGGGAATCGGACGAGGCCAGCGCATAGAACAGATGCTGGTTGACCTGGAAATTGAACATCATATGCATGCGGTCGGCATCACGGCCGAAATATTCCATGTCCGTCTTCGGCAGCACGTTGGCCTCGGCGAGGATGATGGCATCGCCCTGCCGCCATTGCAGGAATTCACGGAACGTCCGCAGCATGTCGTATTGTTCGGCCGGCTTTTTCACTTTGGCGCCTTTGGTCGCGATGACGAAAGGCACGGCATCCATCCGAAAGCCTGAGACGCCGAGTTGGATCCAGAAGCCCATGATCTTCAAAATCTCGGCCTGCACGCGCGGGTTCGAGGTGTTGAGGTCGGGCTGGAAATCGTAGAAGCGGTGGAAGTACCAGGCGCCGGCTTCCTTGTCGCGCGTCCATGTCGATTTCTGAACGCCGGGAAAGACCATGCCCTGATTGGCGTTGGCCGGCTTCTTGTCGGACCAGACATACCAATCGCGGTAGGGCGAATTCCTGTCGCTCCGCGCCGCCTTGAACCAGGGATGCTGGTCGGAGGTGTGGTTGACGACGAGATCGATGATGACGCGAATGCCGCGTTGCTTGCAGCCATGAGTGAACTCGACGAAATCGCCGAGCGTGCCGTAGCGGGCATCGACGCTGTAATAATCCGCGACATCGTAGCCGTCGTCGCGGCCGGGCGAGGTCTGGAACGGCATCAGCCAGATCGTGGTGATGCCGAGGCCGTGCAGATAATCGAGCCGGCGCAACAGGCCCTTGAAATCGCCGATGCCATCGCCGTTGGCGTCCATATAGGTGCCGACGGACAGGCAATAGATGATGGCGTTCTTGTACCAGAGATCGTCGATCATGCGCGCGCAGCCTCGGTGGTTCCGCCGAGGTGCGGCGGCTGCGTGATAAGTGTTAAGAGCGAGAGCGGTTCCGTACCCCGCCGTCGTCCTGGACAAGCGAAGCGCAGATCCAGGACCAATACCACAGGCCGAAATTTGACGAGGACTGGTGGTGATCCCCTCGTGCACCAACGATCCCTTGGAGTCATGGTCCTGGCTCCCGTGCGCAATTGCGCACTAGGCCAGGACGACGACGGAGGAATCGGCTATCCTCCCCCGATGGACAACACCGCCCGCATTGCCCTCGTGCCGCCGCCGGACCGCCGTCAATCCGAGACGGCGCTGGCGATCGCGCGCGGCACGGCGCGATTGTTGCGCTCGCTCGGCTTCACCTGCATCAGCGAATTACCGCTGCCCTCGGGGCGACGCGCCGATCTCGTCGCGCTGAACGAGCGGGGCGAGATCTGGATCGTCGAGATCAAATCGTCGGTGGAGGATTTGCGCGCCGATCAGAAATGGCACGAATACCGGGCGCATTGCGACCGGCTGTTCTTCGCCTTCACGCAGGACCTGCCTTGCGAGATCTTTCCGCAAGATACCGGCTTGATCATCGCGGATGCCTATGGTGCGCACCTGCAATGCGAGGCGCCCGAGCACAAGCTCGCTGCGGCCACGCGCAAGCAGATGACGGTGCGGTTCGCCATGGCGGCGGCGTTGCGGATCAACCGGCTGGTCGATCCGCAGGGGCATGCGGAGTTTTGGGAATAGCGGCGCCGCGAGCGCGATGCCGTAGCAACCATTAAAGGCTAGGCGGCTTTTTCGATCCAGGGCGTGCCCCGTTGCACGACAGTATTGGCGTAGATCAG